>DAIDGZ010000082.1 GCA_027452125.1 Acidobacteriaceae bacterium
TTTATTGGCTCCTCAGGTAGGACTCGAACCTACAACCCTTCGGTTAACAGCCGAATGCTCTGCCATTGAGCTACTGAGGAGTGATTGGCGTTAAATTGTCCATAACCAAGTTATCAAACGTAGGGCTTCGCGTCAAAGTCAGGAACATAGGGCCGTCTTTTTGTGTGAAACCGAGCCTGTTCCGGTCGGATTCCCTCAGCGCACCGCACCCCAGCAGCGGCGATAATAGAAGCAGTCTTCAGGAGGCACTATGTCCCGCATCTCGCGCCTTGACCGCTCCGAGGTTGCTCCGGAGCTGGTCGCCCTTTACGACAAGGCATTTGCCCAGCGTGGCAATGTGCCCAACATGTTTCGCGTCATGGCCCATCGGCCTGAGATCTTCTCCACCATGATGGCGCACTTTGCCGCGGTACTGAACACGGGCACGGTATCAACACGGCTGAAGGAACTGATTATCGTCCGCACCAGCCAGGTGAACGATACGCCTTACTGTTTGGCGAGCCACACCATTCTGGCCCGCAACCTGGGCTGGAGCGATGAGCAGTTGGCCCACCTGGCGGACTGGCCGAAACGTGACGATTTTACCCCAGCGGAGAAGGCCGCGCTGCGGCTGGCCGAGACTGTCACCTGCGATGCCCGCAGTGTGAACGATGAGCAGTTTACTGAACTTCGCCAGTATTACTCCGAGGGCGAGGTAGTGGAACTGCTCTGCGCTATCGGGCTCTTCAACTATTTCAATCGCTTCAATAACGCTCTGCAGATGGGGCCGACCAGACCCGGCGAGGGCGGTCCACAGACAATGCAGGAAGCTGATACAACTCGCTAGAATTTGCACGGAAATCTGAGCATACCGAACTGATCCAAGGAGTTCCTCTTTTATATGAAGCTGCCCATTCCCTCCGGTGCTTTCCGCGCCTACCTCTTTGACTGCGATGGCACCATCGCCGATTCCATGCCCCTGCACTACGTTGCCTGGAAGCAGGCCCTCGGTGAGCGCGGGTGTGACTTTCCCGAGGATCTGTTCTACGAATGGGGAGGCAAGCCGGTCCACGAGATCATTTCCACGCTGAACCAGATGCAGGGGCTCAATATGCCTGTAGATGAGGTGGCTCACTATAAAGAGGGGCTTTACTATAAGCAGTTGCCCAATCTGAAGGTAGTGCCTGAGGTGCTGGAGCACATTGAGGCGCAGCATGGACGTATTCCGCTGGCTGTGGTCTCCGGCGGGCGTCGCGACTCAGTCATCAACTCCCTGAAGACGCTGAACCTGCTGGACAAGTTTGAAACGATTGTCGGGGCGGGGGAGTACCCGCGCAGCAAGCCCGCGCCTGACCCCTTCCTGGTTGCCGCTGAGCGCCTGGGTATTCCCCCGGAGCACTGTCTGGTGTTTGAGGACACGCAACTTGGCATTCAATCTGCCACTGCGGCAGGCATGAAGTCTGTTTTGGTCCCCTCACCTCTGGAGCGCAAAAACGCGGGAACTGACGACCAGCAGCGCGCGTAAGTACGATGTGAGGAGCCCGATTTGTCTTCAATCGCCGATCCGCAGCGCGTACCGCGTGCCCACTGGCTCGATCTGCTGGCCGTGGCCGGGGCAGCTGCGGTGTTGCACATGGCTACCAATGGCCGCTATGGCTTCCACCGTGACGAACTACAGTTTCTGATGGATGCCCGTCACCTAGACTGGGGCTTTGTGGCTTTTCCACCTTTCACGCCATTGGTGGAACGGATCAGCATGGGACTATTTGGTCTTTCGCTCATCGGGCTGCGTACGTTCTCCGTATTGGCCCAGGCCTTCGTCATAGTGCTGGCCGGGCTAATGGCTCGCGAACTGGGCGGACAGCGAATGGCGCAGTTTACCACTGCGCTGGTCGTAGCGCTCTCGCCAGTACCCATCTTTGAGGCCACTGAGTTTCAGTATTCATCCTTCGATGTGTTGTGGTGGGTGCTGATTGCTTTCTGCGTTCTACGTCTCTTGCGCACCGGAGATTTGCGATGGTGGCTGGGCGTGGGTGCGGCTGTGGGCCTCGGGCTTGAGACCAAATATTCCATTCTCTTCTACGTTGCAGGTCTGCTCTGCGGTGTACTGCTCACCGGCGCGCGCCGCCATCTATCCAGTGTTTGGTTCTGGGCGGGAGTCGGGCTGGC
Organism: Acidobacteriaceae bacterium; assembly: GCA_027452125.1. GTDB lineage: Bacteria > Acidobacteriota > Terriglobia > Terriglobales > Acidobacteriaceae > Telmatobacter. The sequence continues at coordinate 2,149 of DAIDGZ010000082.1, forward strand.
CATTCTGCTCTTTGCGCCAAATCTACTGTGGCTTGTGCGTCATGACTTTGTCAGCTACCGTTTTTTGCAGCATATTCACCAGCGAGATGTGGGCGAGGGCCGAGCAGCAGGGTTCCTCACAGGGCAGTTCTGGCTCTGCGTCAACCTGTTTGCAGCACCCGTATGGATAGCTGGACTGGTGGCTTTTGCCCGCAGCGCTCGTTACCGCATGCTGGCCTGGATGTACCTAGTCTCTATGGGCCTCTTCTGGCTGGGCAAGGGGCGCTTCTACTACGAGGCAGCAGCCTATCCGCCGTTGCTGGCCATGGGGACCGCCGTTGGAGAACGCTGGCTGGCCGGACTGCCGCGCCGGGTGCGCATTGTGGCGCCGACGGTCTTTTTTGCTGGGCTTGTTGCGTGCGGAGCGTACATGATGGCCATCCTCGTTCCTTTTGCCACAGCCGGTACGCTCAAGCAGTTTGCTCTGCATAACAACGGCGACATGCGCGAGGAGATTGGCTGGCACGACCTGGTGCGCGAGGTGGCTCGGATCCGCAACACTCTTCCGCCGGACCAGCAGCAGCGCGTGGGTGTTCTCGTGGGCAATTACGGCGAGGCTGGCGCGATTGAGATTTTAGGCTCTACCTATCGCCTGCCGCCACCCATCAGCATGACCAACTCTGCCTGGCTGCGTGGTTACCCAATGCCGCCGCCCAGCATGCTCATTGTCGTGGGCTTTGACAAGGATGAGGTAAGCCAGGCCTTCTCTGGATGCCGCCTGGTAGGCCACAACGGCAACCGTGAGGGCGTCAGGAATGAGGAGAGCCTAGCCCATCCCGATATTTTTCTGTGCGGTCCGCCACGCCAAGGCTGGCCCACCTTCTGGCACAAGAATCAGCGCTTTGGCTGAGCTGCTTCAGTAGAGCAGCACGGCCACGCGATAGTCTGTGAAGCCGCGGCTCACCCCCTGTGCGGGGCAGGCTCCTACGGCGGCCAGCTTATACCGTCCGCTGGCTAGCCGGTCAGCCAGCGGCTTGGGCAACCGCGTCAGGTCCGGCGACTGCCAACGCATCACAAACCCCGGCGTTCGCCCCTGTGGACCTGTGGGGATGCCATCATTGCTGTGGCAGGCTCGGCGGGCGACAGAGACATCTTGCAACACACCCACCCCGCTCACCCGGATTAGCGAGGCCACCTGGGCCTCTACCTGATCTGGCTGCAAAGCCAGCACGGCTTGCGAGAAGTCTTCTACCGCATATAGCACCCCATGACTAGCCACGACGGCCACGCCGATACGGTCTACCTTGGGATTGAGCAGGTTGGCGCGATGACCGGGCGAGTGCATCCATTCCTGGTGAATCTCCTCAGGCGTGGGACCCACGGCCACATTCTCCTCAATCAGGCTGAAGTGGGCTCCTGCTTGTCCCGCGCGGGCTGTCAGATCCGGCTCGCCCGAATATTGGTGGGAAATGGGGCCTTTACGTGCCATCAGCCTGCAGTGTGCCAGTGCGGCATGGGCCAGCGCTGGATCCCAGTTGAGCCGCTGCAGCCCAGCCTGTTCCCGAGCCTGATTGGCCAAGGCAAAAATCTGTTCGCCGGCATCGGGCAGATTGGCATATTGCTCGTTCGGCTTGGGAGAGTAGGGTTGCATTTGGGCCACGGCCAGCCCCGGCATCAATACAAAAATGGCGGCGAAACAGTGTATCCACAATCTCATGTTTGCTTAGACCCGACTCGGTCCGCAGTGTCGCTGTATTCTGGCAGTGTCTATGGAGATTTCTCCCGCAGCCGCCGCATCTGCATCCGCCTCCCGGCCACAGCCTATCCGTCATCTTTGCCTGCTGGGACAGCTTGTACGCCGCCAGCCATTAGCCGCTGTCGGCGTGGCTCTGCTAGCGGGGTTTGTGGTTTGCGGACTGGCTGCGCCGTGGATTGCTCCCTATAACCCCTCCGCAATCGACCTGCTGCACCGGTTGCAGGGACCTTCGGCGACCCACTGGGCGGGTACGGATGAACTGGGCCGCGACACGCTTTCTCGCCTGCTGTGGGGAGCGCGCATCTCGCTGGCCGTCTCGGTCAGCGTGGTCTCGGTGTCTCTGGCACTGGGCGTGGCGGTAGGCGGCCTGGCTGGCTACCTAGGCGGATGGGTAGATACGGCGCTGACCACCTTTGCTATGAACACCTTTCTGGCTCTACCTGGCATCCTGTTGGCGATCGCTTTTGCGGCATTCCTTGGCCCCGGCTTTGCCAACCTGGTGCTGGCCCTGGCCATCGGCGGATGGGCAGGCTACGCGCGCCTAGTCCGGGCGCAGGTATTGGCGGTGCGCGACCGCGAGTATGTGGAGGCGGCGCGGGCCCTCGGTGCGGGTGGACCGCGCATCTTCTTTCGCCATATCCTGCCCAACATTATCCAGCCGGTGCTGGTGCAGGCTGCCATAGGCATGGCCGGTGTAATTTTGGCCGAGGCCACGCTGTCCTTTCTGGGACTAGGCATCCCGGCGCCTGCGCCCAGTTGGGGTTCCATGCTTAACGATGCGCGGCTGCACCTGTTCGATTCGCCGCATCTGGTAGTCTTTCCAGCCATCGCGGTGGCAGGAGCTGTGCTCGGCTTCAACTTCCTCGGCGACGCCTTGCGCGACCAGCTTGATCCACGCACCCGCCTGGAACTGGGGATGTAAAGGGGTAGGGAACAAGCGACCGAGGAAACAAGGACGATGAACCGCAATGCTCAATCTTCGTCAAGGAGCCTTCCATGAGACTCGGCATCGTCAGTGACACCCACGGCCTGTTCCGTCCTGAAGTGGCTTCTGCGCTGGACGGGGTGGACCATATTCTGCATTTGGGAGACGTGGGCAAGATCAGCATCCTTCGCGAACTGGAGAAGATCGCCCCAGTCACTGCCATCCGCGGCAACGTGGATCGCGACGGCCCTTGCGCCGAGCTGCCGGAGACCGACGTGGTCATGCTGGAGGGGCATTACGTCTATTTGTTGCACGATCTACAGACTTTGCACCTGGACCCTGCCGCAGCCACTTTTGCTGCCGTATTTTATGGCCATACTCATGTCCCCAAGGTTTTCCGCAAGAAGGGAGTACTCTACTTCAATCCCGGTTCCTGCGGTCCGCGCCGGTTCAACCTGCCGGTGACGATCGGACTAATGGAATTGGATGGGGAAGGCTTGCAGGACCCGAAGGTAGTTTCGCTGGTGGACGCATAGAAGGCAGAGAATCAGCGAAGCGTAACACGCAAAAAGGTCAGGTGACTGTCCTTACGCTTTCTTGTTTCATATCGCTACCGCATTCTTGGATTTACCCAGCGGTAGACCACATCGGTGACAAAGTTGACTAGTACGTAGGTCAATCCGATGGACAGCAGGCAGCCCTGCACCAGGGCGTAGTCGCGGTTGTTGATGGCGCTTACGGTGAGGCGCCCCAAGCCGGGCCAACTGAAGATGGTTTCAGTTACGATGGCGCCGGCCAGCAGCGCGCCAAATTGCAGGCCGACCACGGTGATGATAGGTACCAGCGCATTAGGCAGAGCATGGCGGTAGAGTACAGTCCGCTCGCTCAGCCCCTTGGCGCGTGCCGTGCGGATGTTGTCCTGGCCCAGTTCCTCCAGCATGGCTGTGCGCACCATGCGCGTGAGGATGGCAGCCAGTGACGCACCCATGGTTACCGATGGCAGAATCAGGTAGCGCCAGCCGATGGTGGCGGCGCCGCTGGCATTGGCGCCGGAAACCGGAGTCCAGCCCAGCACAATGGAGAAGATCAGGATCAGAATCGGCCCGAGCGCAATCCCCGGCACCGAAAGGCCGGAGAGACTTACTACCGACAGTGCCTGATCCAACCACTTGCCGCGACGCATGGCCGCCAGCATCCCCGCGGGTACAGCCAGCAACAAGGCCAGGGCCAGCGCGGCTACGGTGAGCGCCATGGTGAAGGGATAGCGCTGCGCGATGAGATGGGCTACCGTGTCATGCAGCCGGATTGAGTCACCCAGATTGCCGTGCAGCACACCCACCCAGTAGTGGGCGTACTGCTTCCATAGCGGCTGGTCGAGGCCGATCTGGTGGCGCAGCGCAGCGATGTCGGCTGGTGTAGCCCCCTCGCCCAGCATCATCTGGATGGGATCACCTGGCACCAGATGGATGAGCAGAAAGACAAGCGAGACCACCAGCCAAACGACCGGAAGCGTGAGGGCAAGGCGGGTGAGGGTTTGCTTCATACTCGCTTTTCACGATAAACGATTCAAGTCAGGGGACGGTGAGACAAGGAACAACAGGGCAAGGGAACGAGTTACTCAGTACTTCAGTCCCTGTTCCCTAGCCCTTGACCTGCCTTCGTTGCTTCCACACGGACTCGCGCGATGCGCCGACCATCCATCTCGGTCACGGTGAGTTTGCGTCCTTCAAACTCAATGCTCTCGCCTGCCTCGGGGATGTGGCCAAGACGGTAGAGCATGAATCCGGCCAGTGTCTCCACGCCGCCGTCGCGAGGCAGGTTCCACTGCATCTGCGTCTCCATGTCGCGCAGGTTCACGCTGCCATCCATCAGCAGCGCACCAGAGGCGGTGGCCAGTACGGGCAGAGAAGGCGCGTCGTACTCGTCCTCGAACTCGCCAGCAAGTTGCTCGATGGCATCTTCGGCTGTTACCAACCCCACAGTGGATCCATACTCGTCCACGACTACGGCCATGTGACGGCGGCGCTGCTGAAAGTCGCGCAGCAGGTCCAGCACCGGCTTGGCTTCTGGCACTACCAGCACGTCGCGCATGATCTGCCCTACGCGCAGCGCCACCACCGCGGCACCCGTTGTGCGTGCACCTGCGCGGAACAGCAGCAGCCTTGCCAGATCGCGCGTGTAGATCACGCCTACGATGAACTCTGGTCCGCGCGTCTCGTCATACACCGGTACGCGCGAGTACTTACGCGCCACAATGCGCGGACCGGCCTCCTCCAGAGGCATATCAGAAGGAATAGAGAAGATTTTTTGTCGCGGCGTCATGATCTCGCGTACAGGAATTTCTTCAAGCTCCAGCGCGCGATGGATGATTGTCTCCTGATATTTGGGCAGCAGACCCATGCGTTGCGCGGCGGTAGCGATCAGTTTCAGCTCCTCCGGCGAATGTACTTGTGCCCGTTCGCTCATCTGTACATCAAACCCGCGCAGAATAGTAGCCGCCGACAGATTGAGGAAGCGCACCAGTGGCCTTGTCAGGGCCATAAAGCCCAACATCGCCGGTGCTACGGCAATGGCCAGTGCCTCGGCGCGGCGCAGTGCCAGAGCCTTTGGGACTAGTTCTCCAATGACTACATCGAAGTAGCTGATGAGCATGAAGCCCGCGGCCACGGCGGTTACGGCCACCACATGCGCCCAGGCATGGGGATGCGTCAGGCTCGGCAGTAACAGCCCAAACGTGCTCTGGAAAAGGCCCGCAGCCAAAGGCTCACCCACCCAGCCCAAGGCCAGCGAACAGAGCGTAACTCCCAGTTGCACAGCTGGAAGGAAGTCGTCGAGGCTTTGCTGCAGGCGGCGCACGGTGCGCGCCCCGGACACGCCTGCGGCTAGCAATTGCTGTACCCTCGTATCGCGGATGGATACCATCGCGAACTCCGCGGCCACAAAGAACCCGTTGGCCAGGATCAGCATGGCCACGGCGACAAGTTGCAGAAGCGGAAAACCGGACATTCGCTGTGAGAATAGCATTGCGCACCGTACAGAGCAGAGTACCGTCCCGTTCTGGTAAGGTCGCCCACAACTTTTTCGGAACCCTGGGACCAGCAAGTGCGTACAATTCCTGCAGCGTGAGGAGCGCAGGACGGTCATGCGGAATTTTGTTTCAACTCTGGCAGCGCTAGCCGTAGCGGCTTGCCTAGTGGTGCCGGCTCACGGTGCGGAGGCCACTTTCAGTCGTACCCTCACCATCAACGGTCCGGTTGATCTGACGGTAATCAGTGGCGCGGGCAGCATCCATTTGCTGCGCGGAGACGGCAACAGCGTGCAGATCCGTGGCCGTGTACGCTCCGGCTGGGGACCAGGTGCGGATAGCGTGCAATCGATCGCTGACCAACCGCCCATTGAGCAAACTGGCAACATCATACGCATCGGCATGCGCCACAGTAACTGGCGTAACATCAGCATCGACTACGAGATTGAGGCTCCGGCCAACACTTACGTCAATGCGGGCACCGGCTCCGGGAAGATCACCGACGACGGCGTGGGGATGAACGTCAAGCTACACACTGGTTCCGGCTCAATCCGCGCCACCGGGCTGCAGGGATCCTGCGCCTACAGCACTGGTTCGGGTAGCATCTATGCCGAGCAGGGCGGCCCGGGCGACTTAAGTGCCGGCACCGGTTCCGGCTCCATCGATCTGCACAATGTGCATGGCGGCCTGCGCGTTAGCACGGGCTCTGGCTCCATCATGGCAGAAGGCGCGCCGACTGCCTCATGGCGCATCAGCACTGGTTCCGGGAGCATCGAACTGTGGACTGGCAGCACACCGTTTACCCTTGATGCCGCCACTGGCTCGGGCGGTGTCACAATCAATCGAGAGATCGTGCAAGAGGGCAAGCCTGGCCACCACCACGTGCAGGGCCGCGTAAGCGGCGGCGGCGTGCTGGTCTACCTGCGCACCGGCTCCGGTAGGGTGCGGGTTCATTAGCGCATAGCCCATTACACTGGAGACATGATTCATGTTCTCCGCCCCATCCCCGTAGATCGCATCAGGTTGCTGGTCTTCGACCTGGACGGAACCCTTATCGACTCCGCACAGGACCTGTGCAATAGCGTCAACGCTGCACTGGAGCATGTGGCTCTGGGGCCTTTGCCCGACCCCACCATTGCCAGCTTCGTGGGCAACGGCGCCGCCATGCTGATGCGCCGCGCACTGGCCACTGCTGACGGTATCGCTCCGGAGCAGGTGCAGTCTGCCCAGTTCAACGCGGCTTATGGCTACTTTCTGGCCTACTATCGCGAGCACAAGCTGGACTTCACCTATGTTTATGAGGGTGTGCTGGAGGCACTGGCCGCGCTCCGCCAACTCCACGACGACCCCGACGGGGTTGCTCGCTCTATGGCCGTGCTCACCAACAAGCCGGTAGGCCCGGCGCGCGGCATCTGTGCAGGACTGGGTTTTGCTGATTACTTTGTTCAGATATATGGCGGCGACAGTTTTTCTGCCAAAAAACCCGATCCCATGGGTCTGCGCGCGCTGATGCAGGAGACCGGTGCTGCGCCGGAAGAGACGGTGATGATCGGCGACAGCACGGTGGATGTGCAGACCGCGCGCAACGCTGGCACTTGGGCTTTGGGCTGTGACTTCGGCTTCGGACCACGCAACCTGATGGAGACCCCGCCGGACATTGTGGTGGACTCTGCTACCGAATGGGCCATTGCTCTGCATCCCGTGCATGCGGCTACCGAGTCGCAGGCATAATTCCGGCAGGAGCACACCCCTCCTCTTTATGGCCTCGCAGCTACTGCGGTGCGGAGCGCAGGCACAAATTTACGCTCCGCGTCCATCGGTTTTCCAGCTTTACGCTTGCCTGGCAAAGTAGCCTTCCATCTTGTCCATGGTCCCCAGCCAGCCTTGCCGATGCCTGTCAATCGATTCCTCGGTGGCGAAGTGTTCGTGGCGCAGAAGTAGTTCGGTGCCGCCCTCGACATCGCGTAGCTCGACCGTGCCCAGATATTCCTCTCCAGGATTCCACTCTGGTTGCCAGGTAAAACTGAGGAATGTATCCGGAATGATCTGTACACACTTCCCGGTTACGCCGATCTATGTGCGCGTCTCGCCGTCTGTGCCGGGCAGGTATGCTGTGGTACGGATGTTGGAGAGGTCGCCCTCGCGCGCCTCAGCTTCGGCGGCCATCACGCTTACGTTTGCCGGACCGAACCATTTCTGGATTGCCTCCGCACTGGTCCATGCGGCGAACACACGTTCCTGGCTGGCACGAATCAAGCGCCGTACTTCGATTCTGAGATTTTGTCCTTTCCGACCTCACTCATGGTCATGCTGTTCATCCTTGTCGCCTTCTTCCGGGTAAGTGTGGAGGACGCCGAGTTGCCGGTTCCAGAAGGCTTCATACCAGGCCAGCCACTCTTCAGCGGGCAGCAGATTCTCCGCGCACAGTCGTACGATCTGGAAGCTGCCCCTTCGCTCGCGTGCGATCAACTCCGCGGACTCCAGTACCTTCAGGTGCTTGGAGACGGCAGCAAGCGATATCTGGTACGGTTTGGCCACTTCACCCACCGTCTTTTCCTTCCGGGCGACATCTCGCAATATGGAGCGCCGCGTGGTGTCAGATAGGGCATGGAAGACGGTATCCAGACGCGCTGCGCTGGTTTTAACCATATGGTTGAATGTAGATTGTTTAGTAGGTGCGTGTCAACCACTTGGTTAAATAACTTGTGGACAGTTGTAGATTTAGCCAGAAAATACCCTTGCCTTCAGTTAGTCTTCAGCATTCATCTGCGACAATATCGTTAAAGTAGTCCGTATTGCGGAAAACGGGACATCGTCCCAAATCGCCGCGAGAAAGCTGGCGATCCGATATTTTTGTGCCTTCGAGTGATCGAATCGCACGTTTTTGTTGTTTTGCGTTGTGTTTTGTTGCCTGGAGATGTTCTACATGCGTTCTCTGATCTTGTTTGCGCTCGGCCTTAGTGTGTCTGCACCTGCCACTGGACAGGTAAAAACAGCATCTCGCCCAGCACCTGCGCACGTGGCTGCGCTGCTCTTGGCTCACGGTGTGGTGTCTGATACCACGGGCGCGATCATCCCCGGTGCTGAGGTGGACCTGATCGATCCCAGCGGAGCGATTGTGAGTAAGGTGCAATCCGGGGGCGACGGTAGCTTTAGCCTCACAGCGCCTCATCCCGGTAAGTACACGCTGATTGTTTCAGAGCCGGGATTCAAAACCGCGCAGCTTGCGATATCGATCACATCAGCCAGCGCGCGCCCCGCAGCGACCATTCATGTAGCCATGCCCATTGCGGCAGTCGCTACCAACGTCCACGTCAGCGCGGACTCCAATAGCGACCTTACCGACACGGCGGATAACAGCGACGCATCCGTGATGACGGCCAGCGACTTGAAAGCCTTGCCCATCTTCGACAACGACTTTGTCGGCGCGATGGGTGCGTTTCTCGACGCCGACTCCGAGGCTTCCGGCGGCAGCGGCTTGCTGGTGGATGGCATGGAGGCTAACCGTGTCACGGTCTCCCCCAGTGCTGTGCAGGAGGTCCTGATCAACCAAGATCCGTACTCCGCACGCTATTATTTCCCCGGCCGTGGCCAGATCGAAATCATCACCAAGGCTGCTGCCCAGCAGTTCCACGGCGAACTGAACTTCTACTTTCGCGACTCTGCAATGAACGCTCAGAACGCGCTGGCGCCCTCCAAACCCTTCGAGCAGCGCCGCATCTACGAGGGCAGCGCCTCAGGCCCAATACCACATGCGCATAACAGCAGCTTCCTGGTTTCCTTCAATCGCGCTGAGGAGGACATGAATGCGGTTATCAATGCCACGCTGGCCCCTACACAGGCTGATCCCACAGGGGTCTACCAAGCCAACGTAGCCACGCCCACCCGCGATACCGAATTCAGCATCCGCACCGGCCACCAATTCGGCCAAATGACCCAAGCCTATCTGCAGTACAGCTACCAGAATTGGAGCGGACAGAACCAGGGAGTTGGGGGCCAAACGCTGGCCCCGGCCGGCTACAACCACACCTACCACGAAGATGATCTGACGGCACGCCTCTCGTCCGCGCTCAGCGCCAACCTGCTTAACCAGTTAGCCCTGGTGGGAGAGCGCACGAACAGCCGGAACCGCAACGTCACCGAGGGGCCGCGCATCTCCCTTGCAGGCGACTATGTTTCTGGCTCGGCGCAGGCTGACTCGTTGGGCACGGAGTACAACTTCCGTCTCTTCGACCATGTCACGCTCTCTCACGGCAAGCATCTCATCCGCTTCGGTGTTGGTATTCCCCACCTAGGACGGCGTGCCTACGATGACCACACCAACGAACTAGGCAGTTACACCTTTGCACCGACTGTGGCCTCCAACGGTACCGTCGAGCAGACCACCTTCCAGAATTACGCGAGCAACAAACCTTCCAGTTTTACCCAGAACACAGGTGACACCCACTTTGTCTATCTCCAGCAGGAGATGGGTGCCTATATTCAGGATCAGTACAAGATCAATGATCGCCTGGCGATTACCCCCGGTCTGCGCTACGACTGGGAAAACTTCCTGAGTGGCCGCCGGCTGGGCTTTTCACCCCGCTTTTCCTTTGCCTGGGTGCTTGATCAGCACTCCAAGACCATCCTGCGTGGCGGTGGTGGCGTCTACTATGACCGCTTTGGCGGTGGTCCGCTGCTTGACCTTGCCCGCTACCAGACCGCACGCCGGCGCTCCGTGCAGGTTGAGCTGAATCCCGCGCTGGAGCCCGTCACCGGCTGTGTGCCAATCACCAACTGCACCGTTATCACCGCACAGCCGCCACGCCTTGTTCAGCTCCAGCCCCATGCCGCCCTGCCTTATCGCATCGACTACGGGCTCTCCATCGAACGTCAGCTGGGCGAGCGCGCCACCGGCACCATCAGCATCTACTCAATGCGCGGCATCCACATGTTCCGCTCGTTGGACGTGAACGCGCCTACCGCTGCCTCCGGCTACACTCAGCGCCCCAATCCCGCCTATGGCCGTATCCGTCAGATGCAGCCGGAGTCCTACCTGACCGGCAATGGCTTTGACATCTCCTACCGTGGTCGCTGGAACAAGCACTTTACCGGTTTTGGTCGCTACACCTGGTCGCATTACGCGACCAACACCGGTGGCATCGGCTGGTTCCCGGAGGACCAGACCAACCCCGGCGCCGAATGGGCAAACTCCAGCTGGGATCGTGCTCAGCGCTTTTCCATGTACGCCATCTTCAACCCCGACAGTCTGTACAACCTAGCTGCCGGCATCTTTGCCAACACGGGCTCACCCTGGACTGAGCTGACCGGTACGGACCTTTATGGTGACGGCCTCTTCAATACACGTCCCGCCGGTGTGGCCCGTAACTCACGCGTGGGCCCCGGCTCCGTGGATCTGGATCTGCGCTGGCGCCATGATTTCGCCATCACTAAAAACAAAGCCGACGACGCTCCGCACTTGGGCTTCTCCGTAGGCGCCTTCAATGCACTCAACCATGTGAACGGCGGCGGCATCAATCCTGTGATCACCTCGCCTACATATGGCAAGTTCACTTCTGCCGGTGCGCCGCGTCGTATTCAGCTTTCTATGCGTTATCAGTTCTAAGAATGCGCAAATTTACTGGCTGGCCGGGTGCATATAGTGCCAGGCCGAGCCGTGCTATTCGTGTAAAAAGGTGCTGTGTCACGAGCGTATTCTGCTTGTCGGAGATATCTGTGTTCAAATTGCATTCGATGGTTCTTGCCCTGGGAGCCGCTGTTTTACTTGCTGCAGCTGCTCCAGCCGTTGCCCAGCAGGACTCCGTCCAGTTCTTTCAGAACGTCGAGGTTACGCCGGCCAACGCGGTGCACGATGCCATCTGCTTCTTCTGCAACGTCAACGTGCAAGGCAAAGTCACCGGCGACATCGTTGTCTTCTTCGGCAACCTGAACCTCAAGGGCGATGCGCAACACGATGTAGTCAGCTTCTTTGGCAATATCCGCGCGGCCGACAACTCATCCATCGATGATGATCTGCTGAGCGTCTTAGGTAATGTCTATCTGGGCCAGAACGTAAGCATCGGCCGCGATATAACTACAGCCTTCTCTGCAGTGGAGCAGGCCCCCACGGTCACCGTGGGCGGCACGCGCACCTCCATGCCGCTATGGATCATTGCTGCACCCCTCGGCATCTTGCTGCTGATTATCCTGGTCATTGTCCGCGAGATGCGCGCCTACCGCCGACGCCTCATTGCCCGCGGCTACAAGTTTCCACCACGGGCATAAGTCAAGCGCCGAGTTACCCCCCCCGCCAACTCCGCTGGCTAGTAGCGCTCGCGGAGCAACTCTGCTATTGCCTCGTTAGCCCGCGAATCCGCTCCGCTTCTTCGGGCCATTGGGCGATCAACTCTTCAGCCGCTGCGTTGCGGTAGTCCGCGTAGTCAAAGCCGGGTGTCACGGTGCAGCCTAGCAGCGCCACTTTGCCTCCAGGAAGCAGCCGGGTGCCTTGCCACACGCTCGCTGGAACCACCATCTGAACATGATGTCCCGCAGCCAGGTCAGGTCCCAGCGTATAGACGGTGGAGTGCCCGTCTGGATGCAATTGCAGCATCTCCACCGGGTCACCGAGATAGAAGTGGAAGATCTCGTCCGACTCCAGACGGTGCATTTCGCTAAAGGTCCCCTCTTCCAGAAGATAGTAGATGCAGGTGCCTTGCAGGCGGCGTCCGCGTGCGGTCTCTGCCGTGCCCGGCGAGGTGTAGGTAACACGGAACGACCCGCCCTCGATGGGGTGGGGATCCAGTTGTAGCATGGCCTTAATTTGAGCGGCATTCATCACATCGCGATCGTATCGCGAGACGGTACAATCAGGATATGAAGGTTGAGATTTACTCTGCCGCATGGTGCCGCGACTGCCGCGCTGCTCGGCAGTTCATGGACACACACGGCGTCGAGTACACCGTGATTGACATTGACAGCAATCCAGATGCTTCGGATGAGGTGCTGCGCCACGTCGGGAAGCGAGCGATCCCCCAGTTGGTCATCGACGGGGAATGGTTTCAGCCCTATCGCCCTGGCCGCGGCCTACTTTACGACGAGTTGCACGAGCGCCTCGGCATTCCACGCGGCTAATTAAAGCCTGGATTCAGGAGCATTTTCTAAGCACGTCCCCTTCTACCCCAGGGACCCATTCAATGCTGCTTTGCAGGTCTGAGGAGTGTAGCTGCCCAGGTCAGGCTCAGATCGCATACGGCCCGCGCAGTGATCTGCCCGCCTGTACAATCCCGCATCTGGCGACAATAATGGAAAACTTGGATCAGCACCTCACCTGACAGGAAGCGTTTTCTCTCCATGAATAGAAGGCAGTTTGTAGGCGGCAGTATAGCCTTGGCAGGCCAGTCTGGGCTTTTGAGCGCGACGAAGGCGTTTGTAGCGAGCAGTCCTGCTGAGGCAGAGGCTCGGCTACCTGAGCGACCCCATAATCTGCTCAGCACAACGTTTCCTGAGTCCTTTCTTGCCGCGCGGCTAATGTCCGTGCAGGATTGGCATCCGTACCCGCGCTGGGGCGAGCGCTCTGTATGGGAGGTGGTTCCGGCGGATATCCGCGCCGCCTTTGTGGCCAAGGCAGAGTCTGACAGTAAGGCGGGCTGGAAAGCGTTTCTGGCTACGCGTTTCCTTGATTATGCGCGCACCGGCAGCAGGGGGCTCTACCAAGACGACACATTCGCGCGCCGGGGAAAGCTCTACCATCTTGTCCTTGCCGAGTGCATGGAGGGCAAGGGACGCTTCCTCGACGACATCATGAACGGCGTGTGGCTGATCTGCGAGGAGAGCTTTTGGGGTGTTCCCGCGCATCTGAACATGCAGCGCGCGGGTAAGGGACTCCCCGACGTGACCGAGCCAGTGGTTGAGTTGTTTGGTGCGGATACCGCGCAATTGCTTGCCTGGACTCACTATCTGTTGCGCGAGCCGCTGGATCGGATTTCCCCGCTGATCAGCAAACGCATTGTGCTTGAGACCCAGCGGCGCATCCTGCAGCCCGCGCGCAGCCGTACCGACTTCTGGTGGATGGGGCTGGACGGCGAGCCGCTAGCCAGACCGCTGCCCAACTGGAATCCGTGGATTAATTCCAATTTGCTTGTAGCTAACCTACTCCTGGAAGAGGATCCGCAGCAAAGGATTCAAGAGACCGTGCGGATTTTGAAGAGCCTGGACGCGTACCTGAATGGCTATTGGCCAGATGCAGCCGAGGAAGAGGGACCGGGATACTATAGCGAATCGCCGCTGGCGCTGTACGAGGCGGTGAGCATGGTCAACCAAGCTACGGGCAACGCCACCAATGTTCTCGCCAACCCCTTTCTCCGCGCCATGGGGCGGTATATTCTGGCGGCCCACGTTGCCGGGGACGATTACACGAACTATGGCGATGCGCACGTACATGCCAATCCGCCCGGCGAACTGGTCTATCGCTTTGGCAAGAGCGTAGGTGACCAGCAACTGGAAGCCTTCGGCGCCTGGTGTGCGGCTCGCAGCGGATTGACGGCTACGGGCGAGGCGCTGTTGCGTGCAGTTGATGCGAAGGGACGAGAGAGCATGTCGCGTGGACTGGCAGCCGTGCTGGATGCCAATCGAGTGCGTCAGGCACCCAAAGAGGAAGCCCTACTCCGCGATGCCTGGTATCCGGAGTTTGGATTTGCCACGGCGCGGATGAAGGCAAACTCCGCGGAGGGTATGTACTTTGCCGTGCTAGCCGCCAATAACAATCGCACCCACAATCACAACGATACTGGCAGCTACATTCTGTATCTGGATGGAATGCCGGTGGCGATTGATACCGGTGCAGAAGCCTATTCGGCCAAGAACTCCGGTGCTGAACGGTATTCCATCTGGACTATGTCCTCGGCCTATCACAACCTGCCCACGATAGGCGGCATCGCGGAGCATGCCGGACCGGAATACAAGGCCACACAACGCAAATATTCCAGTAATGACCAGCGGGCAGTGTACTCGTTCGACATTGCTCAGGCCTATCCCGCAGCGGCGGGCGTAAAGTCCTGGATGCGCACCGTGACCCTAGACCGCGTGCGCGATGTGATCACTGTGAAGGAAAAGTTTGAGTTCGCTCGTGCTGTCCCGGTGAGCCTGACAGTGATGACGCCGCGGATCGCCACGGTGGCGACGGGTGGGAGCTTGGTGTTGAAACTGGCCGCGGGCGAGGGAAGGCCATGCCGATTGAACTATGAGGATGCGAGCCTGATACCTACGGTGGAGACGATCAAGCTCAGTGATGCAGGTCTACGCCAGAGTTGGGGTAGCCAGATCTATCGCATCCTGCTCACTTCCCGTCAGCCCGTGGTAAGCGGCAACTGGACCTACGAGTTCCTGCCGGCTTAGCCCGGGTACTCCAATTGGGCTCTCCGAGGTTCTGCTGATCCGCTGATCTGCTGGTGTGCGTTCTCTCACCCCCCGCCGTTGCCGATACAATCAAAGAGTCGGCCCGGAGGGCACAAAGCCGCCTGGGCAAAGGAGTTTATCGCGTGATTGACCGTTATACGCGCCCCGCGATGGGCAGCATCTGGACGGAAGAGAACAAGTACCGCTGCTGGCTCCAGGTGGAGTCGGCGGCCAGCACTGTCCTTGCCGAAGACGGCGTGATTCCAGTCGCTGCTGCTGCTGCAATTGCATCACAACAAAGCGTTTCCGCCGATCGTGTGCGCGAGATCGAGTCCGAGGTCAAGCATGACGTCATTGCCTTTACCACCGCTGTGGCCGAAAATCTGAAGGCCGCCGGGATGGGGGAGGAATCGCGCTGGCTGCACTATGGCCTCACCAGTAACGACGTCGTCGATACCGCCCAGGCTTTGCAGGTGAAAGAGGCCTCCGCGCTGATCCGCAAGGGGCTGGAGGCGCTGCTGGAGATACTCAAGCGCCGCGCGGTGGAGTTCAAGCACACACCTACCATCGGCCGGACTCACGGTATCCATGCCGAGCCCACTACCTTCGGCCTCAAGCTGCTTAACTGGTATGCCGAGATGCAGCGCAATCTAGTCCGCTTTGACGCTGCCGTCGAAGATATGCGCGTGGGCAAGCTGAGTGGCGCGGTGGGCACCTTCGGTCACCTGAGCCCTCATCACGAGGAGCGCATCTGCGTGCGCCTGGGGCTGAAGCCTGCACCCGTGGCCACTCAGGTCATCCAGCGCGATCGGCATGCGGCCTACATCGGCGTGCTGGCGGTGATTGGCAGTACGCTGGACAAGATTGCGGTGGAGGTGCGCCACCTGCAGCGCACAGAGGTGCGCGAGGCGCAGGAGTACTTCAGCGAAAAGCAGAAGGGCTCCTCGGCCATGCCACACAAGAAGAACCCCATCACCAGCGAGCAGATCAGCGGCCTGGCCCGGGTGCTGCGCGGCAATTCCCAGGCAGCGCTGGAGAACGTGGCCCTGTGGCACGAGCGCGATATCTCCCACTCCTCCGTCGAGCGCGTGATCTTCCCGGACTCGACCATCCTGACGGACTACCTGCTGGCCAAAACCACCGACCTGATTGACCGTCTGCTGGTCTATCCCGAGCGCATGAAGAAGAACCTGGAATCGACTGGGGGACTCATCTTCAGCGGGCAACTTTTGCTAGACCTGGCAGAGGCCGGCATGCTGCGCGAGGACGCATATCGCCTTGTACAGTCCCATGCCATGCGCTCGTGGAAGGAGGATTTGGTCTTCCGCGACGAAGTGGGGAAGGATGGGAAGATCACCATTCTGCTGAGTCCAGAGAAATTGGCAAGGACCTTTGACTACACCCGCCAGCTAGGCAACGTGGATGCCATCTTTAAGCGTGTGCTGGGAGAGTAAAACGGGTAATAGCAACTCAGGGACTGGGTGTGCTATCCGCGATGCTGGTTTTCACTGGTACATGCAGTTTTGCCGCAGGCGCTTCTAAGCAAAATATTTGAATCTGGAAATACGGAGCTTATGAATCTAACCGTTGCCATGACCGGAGCCTCCGGCGCAGTTTTTAGCCGCGAACTGCTGCGCGCACTAGAGGCTGATGCGCGCGTAGCCAGAGTGGACTTTGTGGCCAGTGAGAGTGCGTTGCGCGTGGTGGCAGAAGAGCTGGAACTTAGCGGCCGCACCAACCTGCTAGAGAAATTGCTCGGTGAGGCTCCAGCCAAAACCGTACAGCATATTGACGCCGATATCGGCGCCACAATTGCCTCGGGCAGCTATCCGTCCGATGGTATGATCGTGCTGCCGTGCTCAATGGGTACCCTGGCTGCGATTGCCAATGGCATGGCAGATAGCCTCATTGCCCGAGCCGCCGATGTGACCCTCAAGGAGCGCCGTCCGCTGGTGCTGTGTGTGCGCGAGACCCCTCTCAACCGGATTCACTTGCGTAACATGACGCTGGCCGCTGAGGCCGGAGCAACCATATTCCCCTGCATTCCGGCCTTCTATAACAAGCCGGCGGACTCGGCTGAGATGGCCCGCCAATTTGTCTATCGTGTGCTGGCTCACCTGGGCCTGCGGCAGGATGGGGCTTATGTGTGGAAGGGCGGGCAGTAGCCAATCATAGGTACAAGCCGTTGTGTGTCCAAATCGTCGCTTGAGGCAGGTTATGGCCCAATTGATTGAGGCTGTGAGAGTTTTGATTTGACTTTCCCTGACCCCTCCATGGATACTGCGGACAATGCTGATCTATGGGGAATACGGACGTGGGGCAATGTCCATGTGTATGTGTTGCACAGGCGGACCCAGCCGTGTGGCTCCTGAGAGGCGAATGCGATAAGCGCACCGATCTAGAAGAGTGAAGCGGCCCGGGTCCTTATCAGAAGGATGCGGGCCGTTTTTTGGTGTCACGTGCGGCTCGCGCAGTTCCCGCCGCCATCCATCAGTCGAGCCAGAACCCGCCGGTGGCGCCCAGCGCCGTCCGGAGCAGCGAAATCAGGAGGAATCCACCGATGTCCGAATCGAAGCAGCCTCAGTTTGCCACATTGGCCGTACATGCCGGCCAGACACCCGATCCCACCACCGGATCGCGGGCAGTGCCCATCTACCAGACCACTTCGTACAACTTTCAGGATGCGGATCATGCGGGCCGTCTCTTCGCGCTGCAGGAGTTCGGCAATATCTACACCCGCATCATGAACCCCACCACCGACGTACTGGAGAAGCGCGTAGCAGCTCTGGAGGGTGGAGTCGCGGCTCTGGCCACTTCCTCGGGACAAGCTGCGGAGACGCTGGCCATCACCACACTGGCGGCAGCCGGCGACGAGATCGTCTCCACCACCTCGCTTTATGGCGGCACTTACAATCTTTTTCACTACACCCTGCCGCGCCTGGGCATCGTGGTCAAGTTTGTCGATGCGGATGACTTTGACGGCCTGCGTGCCGCCATTACGGATAAGACGCGTGCCGTCTACACAGAGACGCTGGGCAATCCCAAGCTAGACGTGGTGGACATCGAAAAGCTGGCGGCTATTGCCCATGAGAACGGTCTGCCGCTGATTGTAGACAATACCTGCGCCTCGGCGGTGCTAGCTCGTCCCATTCAGTGGGGTGCGGACATCGTGATCAACTCCGCCACTAAGTTTCTCGGCGGCCACGGTACTGCGATCGGCGGCGTGATTGTGGATGCTGGCAGATTTGACTGGGAGGCCTCTGGGCGCTTCAAGGAGTTTGTGGAGCCCGATCCCTCCTATCATGGCCTCTCCTACACCACTGCATTTGGCCCGCTGGCCTTCATTTTGAAGGCGCGCGTGCAGGGGCTACGCGACACCGGCGCGGCGCTCTCGCCATTCAATGCTTTTCTGCTCCTGCAGGGCATCGAGACGGTGCACCTGCGCATGCAGCGGCACTCAGAGAACGCTTTGGCCGTGGCGAAGCATCTGCAGCAGCATCCCGGAGTGGAGTGGGTAAACTATCCGGGTCTGGAGTCTAGCCCCTACCATGCGCGTGCGAAGAAGTATCTGCCTGCCGGGCAGAGCGCACTGGTAACCTTTGGCATCAAGGGCGGCTATGACGCGGGCAAGAAGCTGATCAATTCGCTCAAGCTCTTCTCGCTTCTGGCGAACATCGGAGATGCAAAATCTCTGGTGATCCATCCGGCCTCCACCACCCACCAGCAGCTTTCGGCAGAGGAGCAGGCCACCACGGGGGTAACTCCGGAACTGGTGCGTCTGTCGGTGGGAATTGAGGACATCCGCGACATCGTGGCCGATCTTGACCAGGCTATTGAAGCGGCCAACGGGGCCAAGTGTACAGCGTAAACGGCCCCTATGCCGCACAATAAATAAAGAGATGAGCGAGAGCCGTACAGAGGCCGGCGTCACACCGGCCGCCGCAAAGATTCTGGCGCCGACTTATGAGGGCGACTTTGTGCTCCCCACGAGCCTGGCGCTGGAGTGCGGTTGTTCGCTGGAATGTCCCACGCTGCACTATGCCGTCTACGGGCGGCTCAACAAAGCTCGGGACAACGCGGTGCTGGTGTGCCATGCGCTCACTGGTTCGGCGCTGGTGGGTTCCTGGTGGCCAGAGGTCTTTGCCCCCGGGGCGGTGCTTAGCCTGGAGCACGACTTTGTCATCTGTATCAACATGCTGGGCTCCTGCTACGGCTCGACCGGGCCGGGTTCGGTGAATCCGGCTACCGGTGAGCCCTACGGACCAGATTTCCCGCTGGTTTCCATTCGAGATAACGTGCGTGCCCAGGCCATGCTGCTAGATTCACTGGGTATCAAGCAGCTCCGCATGGTTCTGGGCGGGTCTATTGGCGGCATGCAGGCGATGGAATGGTCGATTCAGTTTCCGGAGCGGGTACGCCAGGCCGCCATCATCGGCGTCACGCCGGTAGGGGCCATGGGGCTGGCGCTGAATCATCTACAGAGGCAGGCGATCGTGCAGGATCCCGAGTGGCTTGGCGGGCGCTATCTCCCTCAACGACAGCCGCGTCAGGGACTTTCACTGGCCCGCCAGATCGGTATGATCAGCTATAAATCCGCGCCGCTCTTTGAGGAACGTTATGGACGCAAACCTAACCGCAGTGGGGAGGACCCTTGGAAGCTGAACAGCAAGGGGGGGGGGCTAACTGGGGGACGGTTTGATATCGCCGGTTACCTGGACCTGCAGGGACGGCGGTTTATTGAGCGATTCGACGCAAACTCCTACCTGGCCCTGCTACGTACCATGGACACTTGGGACCCGACGCGCGGCTATGCCTCAGCAGCGGAGGCATATGGGTGCATCCAGGCGAGGCTCACCCTGGTGGGCATTAGCACGGACTGGCTGTTCCCGGCCGACGACGTAAGGCGTTTCGCCGAGGCCATCCGGGAGGCTGGCGTGCAGTGTGAGTACCGCCATATGGAGAGCGCCCACGGTCATGACGCTTTCCTGGCCGAGCAGGTTGAGCTTGTACGCCTGCTACAGTATCAGTAAAATCTGCCTAGACGGTAAGTTTTGGCTTCTAGGCACCGCTCGGCTTGTCACAGGCAGCGTGGCTTTCTATAATCCTCCCAACACCGCATAGGAAGCCGTGGGAACGTTTTGCGTGGTCGCGGCAGGCAGTTTTGGTTCACAAAGGCTGCGAATTCTGAGGGCGGGTGTGAGAAGTCAGATTTCATTTCGGTAATTCCCAGGAGCACTGCATGAAGAAGCTAGTCATTGCATCGATGATGGCATTGGCGGGCACAGCCCTCGTCATCGCGCCCACGCTGCGAGCACAGGAGGCGAATCAGCAAATTACGATTCAGAATCCTGCTGAGTTCAATGCTTATCAGAACGCAATCACCCAGACCGACCCCGCGCAGAAGGCAGCGGCCCTGGAGAGCTTTCTGCAAGCCTATCCCCAGAGCGTTGTGAAGAAGGCGGTGGTGAATCAGCTGGTAGATGTTTACCAGCAGCTGAACGATCAGGATAAGGAACTGAGCGCCTGCAGCCGCCTGCTACAGATCGACCCCAACAACATGAAGGCTATCCTCTATTCCGTCATCATCAAGAAGCAGCAGTGCCTCAAGACCACCGATGCACAGACCTGCGATGATGCAGCCGCGCTAGCCCAGAAGGGGCTGGCAGCCGCCAAGCCGGCAGATATTTCCGATGCTGACTGGAAGACGCAGACTAACGTAGCCTATCCCATCTTTGACTCCACCATTGGTCTTGACGATGCCCTCTCCAAGAAAGACTTCAAGGGCGCTATTGATGTTTACACCAAGGAACTGATGCTGTATCCGCCGGATGCCACCAAGTCGGGACAGGCGCTGGTGGATACGCTCAATCTGGCCGAGGCCTATGCCAAGCCGGAAGCCCGCGACGAGGTGAAGGCGGTGTGGTTCTATGCGCGCGCGTGGAACTTTGCTCCACCGGCCTACAAGGCGCAGATCGAGCCCAAATTGGAATATTGGTACAAGCGCTACCACGGCGGCCTGGATGGGCTGGATGCCGTGAAGACAGCGGCTGCGCAGACGCTCTTCCCACCTGCTGGCTTCACGATCAAGCCCGCTCCCACGCCTCCGGAGATTGTGCACAACGTTCTGGCCACCACGCCTGACCTGACCAAGCTGAACCTTGAAGATAAGGAGTTCATCCTGGCCAACGGTACGCCAGACGACGCTCAGAAGCTGTGGTCGGTGCTTCAGAATCAGATCACTCCGGTTCCTGGCATCGTCATCGATGATCCAGCCGCGGTGCTTAAGGTATCGGTGACAGTTGCGGGTACAGTGAAGCCCAAGGAGTACGTGGTCAAGCTGAATACGCCGGCTGCTTGCAGCGCAGTGCCTGCTCCTCCCTCTGATCTGAAGGTGAAGGAAGCGCAGGATTACTTGCAGACCAATGGCGCCAGTGCTGATGTGGCGACCATCGAGGGCCTGTCCCGCGCTCGGAAGATCCTCATCGAGCCTGCGGTTCCGGTCATCAAGGTTGCCGTTACGCAGGACGCCAAGGACAACAAGACGGCCGACTTCATCGTGAACATGAAGGAGCCAGTCTCTTGCAAGGACGCTCCGGCACAGGGCTTCGAACTCAAGCTGCAGCCGGCTGAAGAACTGGACGCCACCTATGCCACGTATACCCCTGTAAAGGCTACGGCAACCCGTGCAGCCACTGCTCAAATCGTGCTCAACGGCGGCTTCCTGCAGATGGAGAAGAAGCCAGCTCCGGTGCATCGCCGCGTCGAGCACCGCCGCGCCCGGTAGCCGTCGACGGAGCGTAAGTTCCTCCGACAACGTATCAATTGGAAGATCCCCTGCTCCTGGGGAATCAAGGGCAGCCTGTACCGGGCTGCCCTTTCTATTTCTGCGTGGCGATCAGTGGTAGTCTATCCGCAGAATGGTGCACTCACGCGTATTCTTCGGTCTTATGGCGGTTGGAGCACTTGCAGTGTGTTGTTGTGCGGCGGGCGCGCAAGACAGCCGAACTACATCACAGGCTCTGCCCCGTACCAACCCTGTCCCGCCCAGCCGCGATACTGTACCCTTCGCGCTCACATCATCAGCCCCCGGCAAAATTGCATTTCAGTCCTTCGCGCAGATGAGTGCGCAAGACCGTGGCTTGGCCACGCGAACGCAGGCAGTCATAGCCCGCGATGCTGCGCTGGCTGATCTGGATTACCGCCAAGGGGACTGGAGAGAGCAACAGATTACCTGTCCGGCTTTGCCCAATCATCTTATTTTGCGGTTTGAGCGCAATCAGGGGCAGGGAGATGTCAGCCTGTTTTCCGCATCAATTCCCCGTAACGGCGTCGGACGCGTGCGGGTGATCCCTATCTTGCGCCGCAGCTACTCGATGTTTGCATCCGCAGCCCTCAACGAACGCACGGTTGCCATCTTTAATAAAATCCGCAAAGAGGAAGATGCCCAGCAAAAGCCAGACTGGCTCGGCGTAGGACTCTGTTATGCGGCATTGGCCGGCGCCAATCCGAATACTGCGATGCAGATCGGTGGAGCCAGCGGGATGTTGCCGATCCTGCAGATTCACGCCGACGGTGGCGCTACCATCCGAATCGTTGACGAGTCATTGCACCAGCGCCTTGAGCAGTGGGCATTGATTTTCAATAACAAGGGAACTCTGCTTAAGGTAGTGCGCTCGTCCTTTGAACCTTGCAGCGCGCGCACTGTCCCCGAGTCAACTCCGCTGAAGTTCCGCGTAGTGCCTGCAGCTGGTCCGCTTGTGGAGAGACCGGTACCTTCGTCAAAGTAGGACTTTGACCTATTCACCCAGCATGATGCGCTGAATACGGGTGGCGCGACCCGTCGCGGGGTCACAGGTGATCAAAGCAGCGCACATTTTGGGATTACCCTTGGCAGCCTCAAACTTGCCCGGCATGCCTGTCAGAAACTTGTGCAGCACCAAGTCCTTTTCCACGCCGATCACGCTGTCGTAAGGTCCGCTCATCCCTACATCGGTCTGATAGGCCGTGCCACCGGGCAGCACACGCTCATCGGCCGTGGGAATGTGGGTATGTGTGCCCAGTACGGCGGTGACACGGCCGTCCAGATGCCAGCCCATGGCAACCTTCTCACTGGTGGCTTCGGCATGAAAGTCCACCAAGACCACTTTGGCGCGAAGTCCGGCCAGAATCTCGTTGGCGGCGTGAAATGGATCATTGGTGTTGGCCATGAACACACGACCCATCAGCAGGACCACGGCATAGGGCACGCCGCTCTCTGTAGCACCCTCATAGACGCCATAGCCAGGCACACCTTTCTGCAGGTTGGCGGGGCGCAGCACGCGTCGCGGTCGTTCATGGCTGTCTGCTGGGACGGAGTGCATGTAGTCGATCAGGTCTCGCTTATCCCACACGTGGTTGCCGGTGGTCAAAACGTCGGCGCCCCAGTCGAATACTTCCTCGGCCAGCTGCGGGGTGATGCCAAAGCCCCCGGCCGCGTTCTCCGCGTTGACTACCGTGAGTTCCACGTTGTGCGCTTCGCGGATGTGGCCGATGTGCTCCCGCACAATCCGGCGCCCCGCGCTGCCGAAGATGTCGCCGATGAAGAGGATGTTCAAGTTGCTTCGTGGCTCCTGAGTCTGAAAGCGAAATGAGCGGTGTTTGCGACGCTGGTGGATTCAGCCTTGGGGGCGTTCGTTTTCGCTGGCAGTTTCCTGTTCCGCGTTCCCCTGTTCCTTGGTCCCGGCATTTCTCATAAGGGGGAACAGGATTACGTCGCGGATGGAGCGGGAACCGGTCAGCAGCATGGTCAGACGGTCGATGCCGATGCCTTCGCCGCCGGTAGGAGGTAGGCCGTAGGCCAGGGCGCGCACATAGTCCTCGTCCATCTGGTGGGCTTCGTCGTCTCCGCGATCGCGCTCAGCAAGCTGTGCCTCAAACCGCTTGTGCTGCTCGATGGGGTCATTCAACTCGCTGAAGGCGTTGCCCAGTTCAAACCCGCCGGCAAAGAACTCAAAGCGTTCCACATGCTCGGGATCGTCGGGCTTAGCCTTGGAAAGCGGCGAGACCACTGTGGGATAGTCGTAGATGATGGTCGGCTGGATCAGGAAGGGCTCTACGATTGCTTCGAACAGGTTGTAGACGCTCTTACCCAGCGGCGCATTTTTGAGCGAGTCGTAATAGAAGCCGCGGATCAGGTCTTGCATCTTCTTCAGCTCGGTGAGCCGCCTGTCTTGGCCATCGTCTGTAGCGGCCAGTGCGGCCTTTGAGAGCGCCACTAGCGAATCTTCCAATTGCGCCACGGCTCCATCCAGGAACTTTTGCAGCGCGTCGGCGGCGGTCAGCTGCTCTGGCTTGGGCTTGGAGCCGGCCTCCTTGGGCCAGTGGGCGATGATGGCATCGCGCATTGTGAAGCGCGTCCACTTGCCCAGGTCGATGGCGTGCCCGTTGAACTCTGTCACAGTGGTGCCGTTCACCTCCAGAGCCACAAACCGAACTAGTTCCTCCGTCAGGTTCATCAAGTCGTGGTAGTTGGCGTAGGCCTGGTAGAACTCCAGCATGGTGAATTCGGGGTTGTGCTGGGTGCTAATACCTTCATTGCGGAAGTTGCGATTGATCTCGTAGACGCGATCCAGTCCGCCCACCACCAGCCGCTTCAGGTAGAGCTCCGGCGCAATCCGCAGGAACAGGTCCATATCCAATGCGTTGTGGTGTGTCTTGAAGGGCCGTGCTGCTGCGCCGCCGGCAATCTGCTGCATCATCGGCGTCTCTACTTCCAGGTAGCCGCGCTCGTCAAAGAAGCGGCGCAGCGCACGAAGTACGCGGGCGCGCTTCACAAAGACCTCGCGACTCTCCAGGTTGGCAAACAGGTCCACGTAGCGCTGGCGATAGCGCAGCTCTACGTCGGCTAGGCCGTGATACTTCTCCGGCAGGGCAAGCATGGCCTTGGCCAGGAATGTAAGCTCCTCTACGTGTATGGTTAGTTCACCAGTGCGGGTGCGGAACAGGTAGCCATGGATGCCGATGTGGTCGCCCAGGTCTAGCAATTTGTAAAGTGCAAAGCCCCGTTCGCCCACCGCATCCAGCCGGACATAGATTTGTAGCCGCTGCCCGCCCTGCTGCAGGGTGGCAAATCCCGCCTTACCCTGGGCGCGGATAGCCATGATGCGCCCGGCCACAGCGACTTTTATGCGATCGGCATCGAGAACCTCTGCTGCGGTCTCATTCCAAGTGGCTCGCACCTGTGGGATGGTGTGCGAGGCAGGGAACTGGTTGGGATAGGCTACCTGGCCCAGCTTTTCTATCTCTTCAAGCTTGGTCTTACGCAGATTAAAGAGATTGCGCTCAAAATCAGAATCGAACACGGCGTTTCCTTGAGGTGAAAGCGTTCTACGGTCCAACCCTCAGTATAGCGTTGGGCAGGGCCGGGGAAATGCTCCTCAGAACGACTCGCTGGATACGTATTCCTGACAACTTAATCGACACATCGAGAATCCAACCGGATTTGGGGGAGTAGCTATGAAGCCTGGAATTGCCGCGCTGCTGTTCGGCGGATTTCTGGTATTGGTTCATCCTGCGTGGGCTGCGCCTTGGCCGTCGTCTTGTGGGGATGCGCAGGTCAAATTCGAGGTGACCCGGCAAGCCCGCCCGCCCGCACCCGCACCTCCTGCGGCAGGCAAGGCACAGGTGATTTTCCTTGAGAATGAGCTTCAGCCAGTTGGTCCCTTTATGCACGCAACGGTGCGTTTTGGCTTGGACGGCTCTTGGGTTGGCGCCGACAATGGCACTTCCTACTTTGTCGCGGATATTGCGCCGGGCGTACATCACCTATGTACAAGTTGGCAGTCCTCGGTAGGATCACTCAAGAAAAATGTTCAGTTAGCTCTGTTCGACGCCGCTCCTGGGAAGGTCTATTACTTTGAAGCCCGGGTTGCTCCCTCGAAGTACCTGGTCTTGTTTGATCTTTTTCAACTCAACGAAGATGAAGGTAAGTACATGGTTACGCTGGCTAAGCGGGCGACGTTCAAGGTGCAGCCCTAGATTGAATCGTGTATAACCACGTTGATGCCCTACTACGCGCCCATGCCGGAAAAGAATCCGCGCGGCAAGGCCGGCGGCGCGCTCAGCGCCCTGGTTGAAGCGGAAAAGCTCATGCAGATTGCGCTGCTGCTGCCCTCGGCCGCCTTTATCGGCTGGCTGTTTGGCGCTTGGTTGGGAGAAAAGCTCCACCAGCCGTGGTTGGGCACGGCGGGCATCGTCTTCGGCGGCATTTCTGGATTGGTTTACGTGGTACGCATGGCTCTGGCCGCTATGGCCGCCACCCCCGAGGACGACGAGGACAACAAGGGTGGGGACGCATAAGATTCACCGGGTTGCACTTCTTCCGCGCCGGAATCTGCCTGGAACCGCTTCCTTCCTTTACTCTGGTGGAGGCACCAGAAACGAGACCATGACCGAAGAGACGCATCCGCTGGCGCGCCTGACCGATGAGCTATTGCAGTCCATGCTCCGCCGCGCCGTCCGCAACACATTGATTCTAGGCGTTGTAGCTTCGGCGGCGGTGGGGCTGGGCTCAGGTTGGCGCAGTGCAGCCATGCTAGCCGTCGGCATGCTGATCTCCGCTGCCAGCATCCTGGAGTGGAAACGGCTGGTGAGCTTCATCAACGCCAAAATGGACAAGCAACAGACGTCCCGGGGCGGGGTGCTGGCAGCCGTGTTCTTTGTGTGCAGACTCATCATCTTTGGGGCCGCAATTTATGGTAGCCTGAAGTGTCTCCGGGGTTCGCCAATCGCACTTGCCTGTGGGCTTGGCCTAGCCGCCGCGGCCATCCTGTGGGAGGCCATTGGGCTGCTCCGCGACTGAAAAATTCCCGGGCCATCGGCCCGGTGAGAGAAAGAACTAACGCTGCATGTTCGAATCACTGGAAATGACACGCCTGCTGAATCACTGGTTCGGGGCCGCCATCACCCAAGTCATGGCGCTGGTGGGCTATCACCCGCAGCATCCCGGCGCGCCTATTGACGACACCTTTGCTCTTGAACTGCTGGTGGCCTGCATTCTAGTAGCCTTCTTTCTGTTGGTGCGGCTAACCCTTTCAGTAGAGAAGCCCAACCCGGCGCAGCAGATCGCTGAAATGGTGCACGAATTCACTGGCACTCAGGCCGACTCGGTGATGGGACACGATTACGAGCGTTTCCAGCCCTTCGTCACTTGTATTGCTCTTTTCGTTGTGCTGAATAACCTGCTAGGTCTGATTCCCGGTATTGTGACCCCCACCAGCAAGCCAATTGTGCCGTTGGGCATCGCGGTAGTCACCTTTCTGTACTACAACTTTCACGGTGTACGCGTGCACGGACCGCTGCGCTATGCCAAGCAGTTTGTGGGGCCGTTGCCGTGGCTGGCGCCGCTCATGGTTCCCATTGAGATTGTGTCGCACCTGGCGCGTATGCTCTCGCTCACTGTCCGTCTCTACGCCAACATGCTGGCCAGCGATCTGCTGACCCTGGTGGCGTTCTCGATGGTGCCGCTGGCAGTGCCGGTGCTCCCCTTGGGCCTACACTTTGCCGTGTCGCTGATCCAGGCGTATGTGTTTATGCTGTTGGCCATGATCTATCTCTCCCAAGCGGTCTCGCATGACCACTAAACAGGGAGTAGGAAGTCAGGTTTCAGTCGTCATTTAAGAGAATTTCTGCCGGAGAGCGCTTCCGCTCCGGAATCGACAGAATCGTCGCAAGCGTGAGGGGGCCAAAGGCATCAGACAGCATTGATGCCGGCACGGTGAGCCTCAACCACCCACTGGCGGCTAATTTTCAGGAAGTTGGAGAACTATGAGGAAACTTCAGTATTTGTTCATGACCTTGGCGGCGCTCTGCTTCGCCATTCCGGTTTTTGCGGCGGATGGCGGTTCGTCCATCGCCAGCTATGCGCCCATCGGCGCCGGCATCGGCATGGGCCTCGCGGCCGGCCTGTGCGGCATGGGCCAGGGACGCGCCGTGGCCTCGGCCACGGAGGCGCTGGCCCGCAATCCCGGAACCCGCGCCGGCATCATGCTCTTCCTGGTGCTCGGTCTAGCCTTCATCGAGTCCCTCACCCTGTTCACCCTGGTCGTAATCTTCGCCAAGATCAGCTAGTCCAGGTTGCAGTACCCTAAGCGGCCTCGTCCCTGTGGACGGGGCCGTTGTCATTTGATGACAAAAACTAAGGGAATGGGGAACAAGGAATCGAGCATTACCGGCTGGCGCTGGCCTGGCTGGAGCCATCATTACGCATCATCTTAATAGCCTCCATGTAGTTCAATCCGACTGGCAGCGGCCTGAAGTCCGACTCTTCCTGCATTGTGTCGAAGACTTTAGTTTTGAAGAACACCCGCCCGGTCATGGACATCCGAAGGCGCACAATCCGCCAGCAGCCACCACTCACCTCGGACTGTTCGATTGACACCCAGCCCCCCTTGTTGAGGCGGCCTAGCAGTCCCCAGCCAAAGTTCACGTCCCGCTGCAAGCTGCCCTCCAGCCGAACTACGCGCTGGTGCGCCGTGTCAATCCACAACTGGCCGGTCATGCCGGTCAGCACCTGGGTCTCCATGTCTGGCGGCTGATAAACCGGATTGGGCTTGAAGCTGAATCGCTCGATCTGTCCGTGGGAAGCTGGGGCCGGACCCGCATCCTGAAAGAGAAAGGCGTGGGGAAGCGCGCGCAGCACGTTCAGGGCTCGTGCCGCATCCTGCGTCTCGGCTTCCTGACGATGGCGCTGTCGGCTAGGGTCGGCTAGCAGGGTATTGAGCCGGGTCTGTTCCTTCTGTTCCTCTGCGGGGCTCAGTGGCAGGCCGTTCACCGCCACCAGGCGGGCCACGGCGCCGTCGCGAGTCTCGTAGATGTACTTTGTGCTGGAGTAGCGCGGGCTGGATTTGAACAACTCATAACGCATGGGATGGCTGGTGTCCTGCGCGGCGCGCAACTCTGACTCGAGCGTCTGCTGGACATAGGCCTGCACCGTCTGGCCTCCTTGCCAAGTGGGCTGCGCCATGGCCGTGCCTGCGGCCAGCAGGCAGGCGAGCATCAGAGGCCGCGTCACGACACTTCGAACTGGCGTGGTCGTCTCCTGGCGCGGGCTGCTGTGTCTCATGCTTTATTAGACGCGGAGAAAGCTTTACGGATTCCCTGATTGAAGCCCCGCGCTCCCTTTGCGTATAGTGCGAACAGGGGCTTGTGCAACAGCCCGCGGAAGGAAACGACGAGCATGCCGGTGGAGAATGTTCCCGCGCGCATTGGAAAAAGCGTGGTGATTTGCGGTGAAGTCAGGGGCAGCGAAGATCTGGTTGTAGATGGGCGCATCGAGGGGACGATTACGCTGACGGAAAGTCGCCTGACGATTGGGCCAACCGCCAACGTCGCGGCCGATGTCTCGGCACGGGACGTGCTGGTGCTCGGTCACATTCAGGGCAACGTGGCGGCCAGCGGACGTGTCGAGTTGCGGGCCGGTTGCGTGGTGGAGGGCGACATCCGGGCTCTGCGCCTAGTGGTGGAAGACAACGCCGTCTTCCGGGGCAAGGTGGACCTGACCCAGGCTGCCGCACGACCAGGGGAAAACCAGCCGCAACTGCAGTTGGGCAGCACTCTGTAACAACCGAGCAGACGCTGGCCGGAACTCGGCTGGCGCGGCTCCACAGGGAAGGAAACGGAACTTGCTGGGCCGTATATTTGCCAAGAAGCAGGAGAGCGATGCGGCCTCGCCGGTCGCTGGCACCACAGGGCCGCGTGTACCTCGCCATTCCGGAGGATGGGCAGTCCTGCGCAAACGACTGCGGGCAGAGTCTGGTCTCCGCATTCTTGATGTAGGCTTCACCTCACCCTCGAACATTAATTACCTTGCCGGACTGGGGCACAGCCTCTTTATGGCTGATCTGGATGCAGACGCCTGCACAGGCGACTGGCACCGTGGCGAGGACGATGAGGGCAATCCCCTGTGGGATATAGATGGCTATCTGCAGCAGACCTTGGACTTCGCCGGACGCACCTTTGACATAGCCCTGATATGGACGGCGCTTGACTACCTGCCCGAACCCTTCGTCGTGCCAGTGGTCAACCATCTGCATGCTTCCATGAATCCCGGTGGGCAGTTGCTAGCCTTTTTTCACACCCGCACCCAGGGCGAGGAGACGGTGCGCTGCCGCTTCCACGTTACTGAAACCGACGATGTGGAGATGCAGTATGCCCAGCAGTTTCCCATCCAGCGCGCCTTTACCAACCGCAGCATTGAGCGTCTCTTTGCTCAGTGGGCAGGACTCAAGCAGTTTCTGGCCAAGGACAATGTCTCCGAGGCCATCATCACGCGCTAGCGGGCTTCGCACTCATTTCTGAGTAAACGGCAGCCACGGCTGAATTGCCACCAGGCTTTGGGGGTGCGCAGGCATCGCCCCGCCTGTGGGCTGGTCAGAGAAGCGGTGTCCCAGCTTGTGCTCATGGCAGACGGCGGCGACGATCTCGGCTACGCGCTTGCGGTACTCCGGCGTGGCAAAAGCGCTCTCCGCGTAGCGGCGCTGATAGGCCGCGACGTGTGCCGGAAAGTTCTCCTCAACGAAGCGGAAAAATGTGGGCTGCGAGCAGGGCTTGAGGAACAGCGCGCCAGCGGCCAAAAAGCTGGCACCGGCCTCTGCGGCGGCTTTGCCCACGGCCGCGATGGAACTGCGCGTGTCGTTGATGCCCGGCATTAGCGGGGAACACAGGATGCCAGCGCGGATGCCAGCCTGGCGCAACCTTGCCAGCGTGCGGAGTCGCAGATCCGGGCGCGGTGCACGAGGCTCCAGCAAACGCGCCAGATGTGTATCGGTGGTGGTCACCGTGATGTGTATGGTGAGCGCGTTACTGGCAGCGACCTGCCGCAGCAGGTCCAGGTCGCGGGCGATCAGCGTGGATTTGGTGATCAGCCCCAGGCGCAGGCCGCTATGTCGCGCAAAGACCTGCAGAAGGGAGCGAGTCACGCGATTGCGGCGCTCGATGGGCTGATAAGGATCGGTGGCCGTTCCGAAGGCAATCTCCGTGCCCGGCTTGATTGATCGCAACTCCTGCTCCAGCAGCCAGGCGGCATTCTGCTTGAAGTAGATTTTGTGCTCGAAGTCGGCGGGGTCGTGGAGTTCCAAAAACTCATGGGTGTAGCGGGCGTAGCAGTAGCGGCAGGCAAACTCGCAGCCGCGATAGGGGTTGATGGCATGCGTGAAGGGTAGTCCTCGGCGCGAAGCAGTTCGGTTAAGAATAGAGCGCGAGACTAGCGGGCGGTACTCGGTGAGGCAGCCGGTGGAGTCGAGCGGCGCCTGCGCTGCGGCACGCGCCAGTCCGGAGAGCGCCGGGGTATCCTGCATGGGGAAGAGTGCAGGGGAAGCTGTCTTGTTTTTCGCCATATGTTCGCCTTAATGGAGAGCCTACTCTGGCTGCATTACAGCGTCAAGCGGCGATTGTTGACGGGATGGAACCAGGCTGCTTCACAGTATGTTCCCAGCAACCTCAAGCCCTTTAGCGTCATCAGTTTGTAGGAAAGGAATTGCATGAGCTCACAAAAGCAAACCCGCATTACCTGGCTGGGGCACTCCACGCTTCTGATCCAGACCATCGCAGGGACCAATTTTCTTGTTGATCCCTTCATAGAGCAGAATCCCAAATATCCGAAAGACTTTACACTGCCTTCCAAAATTGACTACATCCTCTTGACCCACGGGCACTTTGACCACATCGCGGATGCTGCGCCGATGGCTAAAAAGCACGGCTCCAAGGTCGTCGCGATTTACGAGCTGGCCAACTATATCGCTGGCAAGGGCGTACGTGAGACGATCGGGATGAACCTGGGCGGTACGGTGCAACTGGATGATGTGGCCGCGACTATGGTAGAAGCCCGGCACTCCGCCGGCGCGCAGGACGAGAACGGTGTGCATTATGTGGGCTGTGCTGCGGGCTATGTGCTCACCATCGCAAGCGGGCCCACTGTTTACCTGGCTGGGGATACTTCGGTGTTTGGCGATATGAAGCTAATTGGCGAGCTGTACCAGCCCAGCCTGGCAGTGCTGCCCATAGGCGACCACTTCACCATGGGCCCACGTCAGGCGGCAATTGCAGCCCGCTTTGTTGGCGTAACCACTGTGTTACCTGTGCACTGGGGGACCTTCCCCGCACTTAGCGGCACACCAGAGGAGACGGCGAAGCATGTTGGCGCCGGTGTTACCGTAGTGCATTGGAAGCCGGGCGAGGAAATCGTATTTTAGGCAGAACCGGACCGCCTGGCCGGTCTCTGCGCGTCAGAGATGGCTGGGCGGCTTCAAGGTGGGCTGCGGCTGTCCGAGTGTAATGGATGCGGGTGTGCTTCCGCTTAGGTTGGCACTGCTACCCAGGCTAGGTGAGCCGCTTTCTACTGCGGCGCAATAATTCCGGATATCGCGCAGAATCTCTGCCTTTTCCCGGGCATACTGCCCAGCCAGCCGGGTTAGGGCATACGTGATGATGTCGCTGTGATGAAGATCGCCCATTGAGGGATCGCGACGCATGTTCAGCCATAGCCGGTGGACTAGTTGCACGTCGTCCGGCGTTAGGGATGGTGCGTGTGGTCCAATGTAGAAGACCTTAACCTCGCCAGACGGCCCGACCACATAGAAGTTGAACTGACGCTTCGGCTCGGGCAAGGCCTCCCATGCCTGGCCCAAATGGAATGCCTGTTCCTCGGCGGTCATTGAACTCGAGAGGCCGGAGACTACTGATTCCACTTCAAGCGAGTTAGCCGTTTGCGCCAACGCAGCAAAGACGTCGCCTGCCGGTGCCACCAGCAGTGACACCTTCTTGCCGAAGCTCTCTGCCACAGAGACAGCCTTGGTGAAGAGCATTTGCTCATGTTCGCTAAAGCTCTGCTGGTCGGCGCTCAAATATTCAGGGCCGCCTGCACCCATCATGCGTACGCTGATCACCACCACGTCGCGGTCGTCGGTGTTGGTGCGAGCCAGAGTCCACTTCAGTGCGAGAGGATTAGCAGCGTCGCGCATGGTCACCATAATGCCGCCGGGGCGGAGAGCCACGGTCTCGCGACTGATGGTGTCCTGATGTTCCAGTTGAAAATGGTCCTTCATCTGGCGCGCGGTTAGTGCATGCTTCCGCAGGTTAATACGCTCGGAGATAGTGAAAACAGTGAAGAAGCTTGCCGAGAAAATAAGGCCGCTTACTGTAGCAACTGACTTCGTAAACAAGTTCACCACTGCTGTAGCCAGCAGCACCATGAATACAGAAAATAGCCCCAGGGGAATCTCAGTATTGCCGATACGCAGATTCATCGGCACCTTCCATCCGCGCTCCCCGTGGTATTTCCAGCGCAGCACTAGCATGGCCAAGCCATTGAAAGTGAAGGACCAGATTACGCCGAAGGCATACGCCTCACCGAGCATGATCACATCGCCACGGCTGGCGACGATGGTGAACATTTGCAAAACGAATATCAGATTGACGATGCGGTAGCTGGTGCCGAATTTGTGATGCGGCTTACGAAACCAGTCTGTGAGCACGCCATCTTCCGCCACGCGCATCAGTACGCCCGCCGAGCCAATTATGGAAGTATTGATGGCTCCAGAGAGGATAAGAAAACCTACGAGAACAACAAAGATGCGGAAGGCGATGCGTAGTGCCAGAGGCCCTACCATGTACATGGCCAGTCCGGCGATCAGGTTGTCCTGGTAGATCTGGGTGCGCGGCCCGGTGGGGATGAGCATGGAGGCCAGCAGGGTAGCGCCGCCGGTAAAGATGAGGCTGTATATGGCGATGACAATGGCCGCGCGCTTCAGGTTCTTGAGTTTCGGATGCGCAATCTCACGATTCACCTGCGCCAGGCTCTCTTCGCCGCTCATGGCTAGGATCGAGTGGCCGAAGGCCATGAGAATACCGAAGAGACCAGCGATGGGCAAGCCCCTTCCATGCAGGAAGCCCAGTGCATCCTTGCTGAAGTTGAGATGCGCGGGAATAGGCGATGGCGGCAGGTGCGCCCCACGGATAATGACCGAGTACACGCCCCAGAACATAAGGATGATCACCATGACTGTGGTGATCTGCATGATCCGCATTGCCTTGCTGCTTGATTCTTCGATGCCCTTGATGTTTTCCCACCAGTAATAGATGGTCACGATTGCGGCGAATACTGCCGACGTGTAGTTCATATCGAACTGGAAGGGGTTACCGCGAGGATCCATCAGAGCGGGCGGCAGCCAGTGGCTCTGCGCCGCCACCGTCATCAGTTCGTTCATCAGGCCTGTTATGTATTGGCCGGCAGACACGCCGGAGATCGGTCCGGTGAGGATATAGTCAAACATCAGGGCGGAGACGCTGAGCTTGGCAAAGTTGCCGCCTAGTGCCTCTTTGACCACGCGGTAGACGCCGCCTCGGGTGAACATGGAACAGCTTTCCACGTACACTGCACGTACGCCGAAGCTGAACAACATGATGCCCAGAATGAACCAGGGTGCAGAGGCGCCAATAGCCTGCTCGGCGATGCCGCCAGCATAGAAGGCCGACGAGCCAAGGTCATTGAGAACAATGGCCGCCGCACGCCAGAAGGAGATGAAGGTGAGCATCACAGAGGATGCCACAATGAGCCGTACGCGGTCGGAGGCTGGGGCAGTAGTCGTTCGGGTCGTCGCCATCGCAAGGGGGCCGGCATGGAGTCCGGCGTTCTAGAGTCGAGGGAGCGTTACCGTCGCCCACCCTGCGGTGAGTCTATGGCTGAATCCGGGGGGTGTCAATGAAAATGGAACAAAGATACGTGAATTGATTTTCAATCGGTAGAAAAATCAATAAGTTAATCTTTGCCGAAAAGCTCATGGGCATCTTCAATAAAGCTGATGAAGATGACAACAGCCGAACCTACCAAGCCGAGGAAAAACATTCCTTCTAAGAGCTTCATTCCCAAAATCGCTAATGACATGCGAGTATTGTAGCGCGACTTGCACCAGAGCTTCCTGATAAATTCCCATCTCGTCCTGTGGTGACGGGGCAATGCGATACACTCGCCCCTGTATGCTTTGCCGAGAGTGGAGGTTGTGGGTTGCAGCGGTTGTCTCCGCCGCCCTGCTTGAGTTGTCGTTTCCCCTGGCCGGGCCGCTGCCTGAGTGGCGCACCGTCTTTGCCTGGATAGGCTTTGTTCCGTTGCTATGGGCAGTTCTGACGGCAACTCAGGAACAGAGCGGATTGCGCAAATCCTTTCTGCTGGCCTACGTGTGCGGCGTTCTGTGGTACGTCGGCAACTGCTACTGGATCTACGACACCATGCTATTGCACGGCGGGCTGTCGCCGCTCGTCTCAGCGCTGCTGCTGCTGGGCTTCAGCCTGGTGCTGGGCGCCTACTTCGGCTTCTTTGGACTCGGGGTGGCGCTGGTACGTCGTGCCACCGGCAGCACGCGGCTGGCGCTGGCTTCAGCGCCGGTGCTGTGGGTTGCGCTGGAACTTGCCGGCGCTCGTATCACTTGTGTCCCCTGGGACCAGCTTGGCTACTCGCAGGTAGACAACGCGCTCCTGACTCGTTTAGCGCCGTGGACCGGCGTGTACGGTATCAGCTTTGTGCTGGTGGTGGTGAATGCGCTCGTTGCCGGCGGCTTAACGCTGACCAAATGCCGTGGCCGGCGCATCAGTGCCATTGCCGGCGTGGTGCTCATGTTCGCGGGAACCGCCGGCCTTTTCGTACAGCCTCCGCTGCCCCCCGCGACGGCTACGGCTGTGCTGGTGCAGCCCAACCTGGACGTTTCGGCGAACAATGACTGGATGGGGGCGAGTTGGAATCAGCATCTGGCGCAGTTTGACCGCATGGCCCATGAGAGCTGCAAAAGCTGGATCGCGGGTATCCCGCAAACTGGCGCGCCGGTGATTACGCCAGTGTGTCCGCAGCCTGCATCTGCGCCGGCGTTGGTGGCCTGGCCGGAGTCGCCCGCACCCTTCTTTGACGAGGATCCCCGCTTTATGCGGGCCATGGGCACGATTGCTCGCGACGTGCAGGCTCCACTCGTGGTCAACGCCATCGGGTCTGGAGGCCTGTTGCCCGATGGCGGTGAGAAGTACTATGTGTCCGCCGTCATCATTGGCTCCGATGGCCAGCGCGTGGGCCGTTACGACAAAATTCATCTGGTTCCCTTCGGCGAGTACATCCCCTTCCAGAACCTGCTCTTCTTTGCCCACAAGCTCACCGGCCGGGTCAGCAGCTTCTCGCGCGGCGAGATGCGCACCGTCTTCCGCCTCAACGGCCACCGCTACGGCGTCTTCATCTGCTACGAGGCGGTTTTTGCCGATGAGGTGCGACAGTTTGCCCGCCTCGGTGCGGAGGTGCTGCTCAATATCAGCGATGACGGCTGGTATGGCGACACCAGCGCCCCCTGGCAGCATCTGAACATGGCGCGCATGCGGGCTGTCGAGAACCATCGCTGGCTGTTGCGCGACACCAATAACGGCGTCACCTGCGTCATTGATCCCTACGGCCGTGTGCGCCAGAGCATTTCCCGCCACGCAGTGGACGCGTTGCCGGCCGCCTTTGGCTACTGTGACGACACCACCTTCTACACCGAACACGGCGATGTGTTCGCATGGCTGTGTGCCATACTGGCTATAAGCATTGCGGGTTGGTCAGCGCGGCGGCTGTTGAACAGTGCAGTTGTCTGGGCAAAGCAACAATCCCGCTGACGCGCTGGATTGTAAGCCAGCGCACGGCGCGGCTAACTCGCTAATTCATTTCAAGTCAGGTTCCAAGAGCAAGCATGTCAGTCAACGATCTCGAATTCGCTTACTCCCCGGTTCGCGACCAAGTTCGCGACCTGCGGGAGTATCTTTGACCCCGCTCGCATCCGCCGGGAACTCTCTGAGATAGAAGT
This sequence comes from Acidobacteriaceae bacterium, assembly GCA_027452125.1. Taxonomy (GTDB): domain Bacteria; phylum Acidobacteriota; class Terriglobia; order Terriglobales; family Acidobacteriaceae; genus Telmatobacter. The sequence continues at coordinate 39,054 of DAIDGZ010000082.1, forward strand.
CAAACTAGCTGATCCGGCCATGTGGAGCAATCCCGAGGCTAGCAAGCCTCTCATGCGCGATCGCAAGCGGCTGGAGCAGTTGGTGGCCGACGATGACGAGCTGGTGCGCCGCACCGGTGATATCGAAGCCTACTTTGAGCTGGCCCGCGAGGGTGAGGATGTGCTTGCCGATCTGGAGCAGGGCATCAAGGAGCTAATCGCCTTTACGGAGGAGTTGGAGGCCCGCACCATGCTTAGTGGCGAGGCCGATCCGCTCAACGCCATCGTTACCGTGCATCCCGGTGCCGGTGGCACCGAGAGCCAGGACTGGGCGGAGATGCTGCTGCGCATGTATCTGCGCTGGGCTGAGCAGCAGGGCTTCAAGACTGAGATTAACGATTATCAGGACGGCGAAGAGGCGGGCATCAAGTCGGCCACCTTTACCATCATGGGCGATTTTGCCTTTGGCATGCTGGCCGGCGAGAGTGGCGTACACCGGCTGGTGCGCATCTCGCCTTTTGACTCTGCCAAGCGGCGGCATACGTCGTTTGCATCGGTGTTTGTGTCGCCGGAGATCGATGACTCGATCCAAGTGGATGTGAAGCAGGAAGATCTACGCGTGGACACCTACCGCTCTGGCGGCAAGGGGGGCCAGCACGTGAATACAACAGACTCGGCGGTGCGCATCACGCACAACCCTACGGGAATCGTTGTGCAGTGCCAGAACGAGCGTTCGCAGCACAAGAACCGCGAGAAGGCGATGAAGATGCTGCGTTCACGGCTCTACGAGTACGAGTTGGAGAAAAAGCGCGCGGAGAGCAAGAAGCTGGAAGACTCCAAGCTGGAGATCAATTTCGGGTCGCAGATTCGCAGCTATGTACTGCAGCCTTACCGTATGGCTAAGGACCACCGCACCAAGGTGGAAGTGGGCGACGTGGACAAGGTGCTCGATGGCTACCTGGAGCCGTTTCTAAAGGGTTACCTGCTGGCCAAGCGCCGCGGTACCGCTGGACAGATAGTTGCCGATGACGATCTGGATGTATGACGAAGAGGACTCGCGAAAGCAGTGAAATCAATCGATATGCATCAAATCAACAGGAAATAGGGATGAACGATCGAGCCACAATCGACGAGATGTTGCGTACGGCGAAGAACATTGCCGTGATTGGTGTAAGCGACAAGCCGTGGCGCGCCAGCCACAATATCACCCGTTACCTGATGCAGAGCGGCTATTGCGTCTTCCCGGTAAATCCTGTCCTTAAAGAGGTGTTGGGTTCTCCGGTCCACGCTGACCTAGATGCCGCGCAGGCAGCCGCGCAGGCGGCGACTGGCAAAGGAATTGACCTCGTAGACGTGTTTCGCGCGTCCGAGCACGTGCCGCCCATCGTGGACGACGTAATCCGTTTGGGCATCCCGTATCTGTGGTTGCAGGACGAAGTGGTGCATGATGAGGCTGTGGCCTGTGCGCAAGCCGCAGGTGTCAAGTGCGTGCAAAATGACTGCATATTCCGCGAACATGCCGCTCGCCCGGAGTTGCATGGCGCGCGGTGAACTCGGTCCGCTACACTGAGAGCATCGGCTGGGAAGTCAGCTGATGCATTGTGATGCGCACTTTCCGCTTTCTTGCCGCCCTTCTTACGCTGGCTGCCAGCCTGCCCGCGCTCGCAGCAACGCTTTCTTCGTCCGCGGACGTGGCGCATTTGCATGTGCAACTGGTGCTGCCCAACGACCAGCTTTATCCCGGCGGCAGAAATCAGATTGGCCTCTACTTCAAACTGGAACCGGGTTGGCATGTCTACTGGCAGAACGCCGGCGATTCCGGCGAGCCACCCCGCATCCAGTGGACCCTGCCCGCTGGCGTTACCGCCGATCCCATGGAGTTCCCCGCGCCACAGCGCCTGCCCCTTGGTCCCCTGATGGACTTTGGCTACCAGAACGAGGTGTTGTTTCCTGTCCATATGCAGGTAGCTCTGAGCGTGAAGGACGGCCCCGCCCTCCTTCATGCCAAGGTGAACTGGCTGGTCTGCCGCGAGGTCTGCATTCCCGGCCATGCCGAACTGGAGCTTGGCGTCCACCTGGTGCCGCACAAGCCTGAGGTGATCTCCGGCTCTGGGATGGACAGTGCTCTGATGGCCCGTCTCGCTGCCACTCTGCCGACTGTGCTTCCAGCTACGGACCGCGTTCTTTTTCAGCCCACTGATGCTGGTTTCCGCCTGGGCGTCTGGACTGGTCAGCGTGAAGCCATTGCCACCTTTTTCCCCCTCGATCAGGATCTGGTTTCCAATCCAGCGCCGCAAAAAGCTATTCCGACCGCCAACGGCGTGGTGGTCGAGCTGAAAAAGGATCCTAGCGCTAGCACTACTCCCGCTCAGCTAAAAGGCGTGCTGGAGCTTTCAGGCGGGCGTAATTATCTGATCGCTGCTTCCCGGGGCGTCGTGGCCGTGCCGCGCACGTTTGCCCCGCTCAACCTCCTGCGCATCGTCCTGCTGGCCTTCCTCGGCGGCCTGCTGCTGAACCTGATGCCGTGCGTCTTCCCGGTACTGTTCCTCAAGGGATTGGCACTGGTTCGCTCCGGTAGCGAGCAGCGGCACGCCCTCAGGATGCATGGCATCGTCTACACCACGGGTATAGTTCTCTCGTTCTGGGCGCTTGTGGCTGCGCTGCTGGGTCTGCGCGCCGCCGGAACTTCGCTTGGCTGGGGATTCCAGTTCCAGTCGCCAGCTTTTGTCGCCCTGATGGCATCTCTGCTCTTCTTTCTGGGACTCTCTTTGGCGGGGCAGTTTGAGATTGGCCTCTCGCTCACCAGTGCCGGCGGTGGGCTGGCCGCAAGACAGGGGTACACAGGCAGCTTCTTTACCGGTGTGCTGGCTGTCATCGTAGCCACGCCCTGCACGGCTCCTTTTATGGGTGCCGCTGTAGGCTACGCGCTTACCCAACCTGCCGCCGTCACTTTCGCTGTCTTTACGGCTCTGGCTGTGGGACTGGCTACACCCTACGTGGCACTCACGCTGCAGCCGGCCTGGACGCGGTGGTTGCCTCGTCCCGGTGTCTGGATGGAGGTGCTTAAGCAGGCTGTATCGGTGCCCATCTTTTTCACCGTTATCTGGCTGGCGTGGGTGCTGGCTGCCTACGGAGCCAACCTGCTCGCCGCTCTGCTCTGCGGCTTGCTGCTGCTGGCCGTTGCCGGATGGTTTCTGGGCCGCTGGCCAGGCAAGCGCTGGGCCACTGTGGTAGCCGCGTTGCTTGCACTCAGTGTTACCGCACTCTGCATTTTGGCTCCGTCGCGCCTAGCAGACACCGCCCCGCAGAAGAGTGTTCCCAATTCATCCGGGCAGGGCATGTGGCAACCCTGGTCGCAGACTGCTGTCCAGCGGGCTCTGACTCAGGGCCGTCCGGTCTTTGTCGACTTTACCGCTAAATGGTGTCTCAGTTGCCAGGTCAACGAGCGCGCCGCTCTTACCCGGCCTGAGGTGCAAGCTGGCTTCACGCAGTCCAATGTTGCCCTTTTCAAAGCTGACTGGACCCAGCATGACGACGCCATCACCCAGGAGCTGGCGAGCCTAGGCCGCGATGCCGTCCCCACCTATGCGCTCTACTCCCCAGGTCAATCTGTTCCACAGCTTCTCCCAGAGGTGCTCACCCCGGGAATTGTCCTTGATGCTCTGCAGAAGATGAAGGCAAAGAACAAGGACTAGAGACTCGGAAACAGGAAAATCTGCCAGGAGGTGGCCTGTCTGGTATCTGACTATGCTCTACCACCCAATTTCAGTCTTTTCCGTCAATTGCAATCGATCATCCCGCATATCCAATTCCATGGTACCGCCAGGCCATTCCGAAGTGCTCACGGGGATTTAGCTACACCATTGAGCGAGTGGAATTGCAGGCCGATCTTATTACCGTGAAGCCTGCCCACGACGTTTGATGGAATCTGTGTGGATTCGCTCCAAAACAAAACCTAGTCTTTACATCCAACTACCGATGTAAGGACAGGTTATGATCCCGATATGAAGAGGCAGCGCTGCTGAATTGATTGCCCGTCTATCCCCTCAGTGGACATACCATAAATTGCAATTCCTCTGGAAAAGTATGACCTTTGCATATCTAATACATAAGTCATCGACTTTTTACCTTCCCGCTCGTCATCCTATATGTAAATGAATAGTCCTTAACCTAGATGCAGTAGAAAACATTTTTCTATTGACAATGACTCACAGGTAAAGCTACAGTGGTTTACCATACCCAAGCTTATGTGATCCCCTTGTGCCTGAAATGTTTCATCTAGAAATGAATTGCATTCAGGAAAGCCATGCGGGATCCGTAAGAACAACTGGGACCGATACACTCAAGGAGGCTGGGAGACTGGGCCATGCGTAATGTTTTGAAGTGCACCACGTCGTTGAAGCAGTTTTTAAGAGGTAGGACCAGAAACGCGTCTATCATGCTCGTCCTCGTGATCTGTTTAGGCTGGGTTACCCTTCCCGGTGCGGCGCAGACCGCAGGTGATGGTGCCATCCAAGGTATTGTTGCGGACCCAACGGGGGCGGTGGTCCCTAGCGCGACGGTAACCGCGACCAACAACACAACGGGTGTCGTTACCACCCGTACCACTACCTCGAATGGTTTGTATGTCATCTCGCCATTGATGCCTGGCAGCTACACCCTTACGGTCGATGCCCCGGGCTTCAGTGAGTTCAAGCAGCTAAACCTGACCATCAATGCCATGCAGCAGTTGGGTCTGAATGTGACGCTCAAGCTTGGCGCCGCCAACACCAACGTTACCGTCACCGCTGCGCCTCCCGAGTTGCAGACGACTAACGCCGTTCTCGGATCCACCATTGACAGCTCGGTTTATCTTGACTTGCCCGTACTGGTTAATAATCAGCAGCGCGACATTACCGCATTCTCCAATCTGCTGCCGGGTGCGCAACCTGGTGCTCGCTCCTCACTGTTTTCGGGTACGCAGAGCCGAGTGGAAGAAGTCTATCTGGACGGCATTCCGCTGACCACGATCAGCCAAATTGGTGATAACCGTCCGGTATTCAATATCATGCCCGCCGAGGCTATCGGCCAGATCAATGTGGTCACGAGCAGTGCCTCTGCCGAGTATCAGGGGGCCGGTATGGTCAACTACACCACTAAGTCAGGCGGCAACAAATACCACGGCACGGTTGCAGATTTTGTGCGTAACACTGCGTTTGATACCTGGGGATTTACGGCGATCACTGCCACAAAGACCGTACTCGTGAATGGCAAAATCACCAAGGTACCAGCCGGCAAGCCGGCTGACCACCAGAATGAATTCACATTCTCAGTGGGTGGTCCCATCAGCATTCCTCATGTTTTCAGCGGCCACGACAAGCTCTTCTTCTACACCTCGTACGACCGCTTTCACTCCCGTAGCGCCGCCAATCCGAGCCAGACCACCATTCCCACGAGCAAGATGCGCACAGGTGACTTCTCTGAGTTGCTTGCTGCAAACGGCGGTCCAGGCTATATCCTCTACGATCCGACCACGCAGGCCGCCTGCACCAGGAACAGCACTACCGGCCCATGCCGTTACGCTTACGGTCAGACCTACGCCGGTACCCCCGGCCCTGCCGGCAACCCCAGTGGCACGCCGACGGACGTTATCCCGGCCGGCATGATCTCTCCCATTGCCAAATACATGGAGCAGTGGCTGCCCGATCCCACTCTTTCTGGCCCCGGAATCATTAGCGGTAATTATTTGGGCGGCAGCCCCACTGGGTATGACAACTGGCTCTACTCCGGCCGCATTGACTACAACGTCTCTGACAAGCAGCGCATCGCGTGGGTCATATCTGGCGGCAACCGCGTTGCGTGGCCTTTTACTGGAACCAGCCACCTCGAGTTGCCTATTCCCTACACACAGACGGATTATTCGACAGTTGCCGGCCATTGGTCTGATCTGCAGGATACCTACACCATCACCCAGCACCTGGTGAACCAGTTCAGCTTCGGCTGGAGCAACTTCGGCGGTCCGCCGCTTCGGAACCTGACCCAAGGCATAAAGCAGTACGAGGCTGTTACCGCGGGCATTGGCTTTACCGGCCTTCCCTCGAACGGCCAGGCCCTCACTGAGTTTCCCACCTCAACTTTTGCTGGCAGCAATGCACCGGAACAATGGGGCCTTGGCGGCTCGGGGCAGACCTCAACGATCGTTACCGAGTCTTACACTACGGTGGATAACCTGCTCTGGGTCAAAGGGAATCACTCCATGACCTTCGGCTTCCAGATGCAGCGTCTGGAAGACAACAACTCTTCGTATGACGGTCCGGTCTCTTCACTGACTCTGAACTGGAGCCCGAATGAGACGGCCTCCATCTCACCCAACGGCTCTGGCTATCAGTACGGTTCCAATACGGGCTACTCGTTTGCCAGCTATCTGTTGGGTGCTGTGGATAGCACAGGTATCTCCATACAGCCCTTCTCCGTGCTCGGTGGCCGCTACGCCACTTACGCTCCTTACTTCCAGGACGACTGGAAGATTACCCCGAAGTTGACGCTCAATCTGGGGCTGCGCTGGGACTACATTGGTCCCTATCATGAGGTACTTGATCGCTTCTCGTTCCTGAATCCCAACATCCCCAATCCCGTTACTGGTAATCCAGGAGCACTGCAGTTTGCTGGTAACCATGGCGGCTCGGCTGTGAGCTGCAACTGCAGCACTCCCGTACATACCTACTGGAAGAACTGGGGACCCCACGTAGGTTTCGCCTATCAGGTCAACGATAAGACAGTGGTGCGCGGCGGCTTTGCCACTCTCTATTCACACGGCGGCGGCACCGGTGGTGCAGGTGGGGCTGGTACTGGCCCTTCGCAGATGGGCTTTACCAGCTCAGTAAGCTTCCCGGCCAACGCTGCAGGCCCTGGCGCGGGGCCGGCATTCTACCTGAATAACAGTGCAGGCTTCCAGGCGCTGGGCAACATGACCAATGGGCAGCCTTACTCCAACAACACCTTCGGCGGTCCCGGCTATTCCGTGCCTGCTATTCAGGCTCCCGGCGCTGTTAGCCAGACCCTCAACGTGGGCAATACTGTGGATGGTAGCGGCAATTACATCAAGGCAGGTGGCGCTCCCGGCTTTGCGGATTTTTACGTCTCTGGCCGTGCTCCGGAATTCAACTTCTGGAACTTCGGCTTAGACCGCGAAATCAGTAACAACATCACGATTGCGGTGGACTACGCCGGCTCCGAGAGCCACTTCATTTACGGCGCCAGCAACATGCGCGGAATCTATGCGGGGCAGGTCAATCCCGCCTATTACGCGCTGGGCTCCCTGCTGAACGCTCCAGCCACCCCGGCCAACGTGGCCAAGGCCCAGGCCATCATTCCCTCGATCGCTCCGCCCTACGCTGGCTTCGAACAGGCCGCCTCAACCTCGGCAGGCTCCGGCCAGGCCACTATCGCCCGGATGCTCACCTGGATGCCGCAGTTCTCCGGTACCACGGATACCTGGGGTTCTTCCACGGCTAACGCCAGCTACCATGCCCTGCAGATCTCTGCACGGAAGCGGATGTCTAATGGGCTAAATATCACTGCCAACTATACCTATTCCAAGCAGATCGATGATGCCGGCACACAGCGTGATGGCTTCGCGATTCCTGCGAACCTGACGCTAAACGGTAAGGCATGGGCTCGGAACCGGATTGATCGGTCGATCAGCGCCACCAGCGTTCCGCAGAATCTTGCGGTTTTCGGTACCTATCACATGCCCTTCGGCAGCGGCACTCTCGGCGGTTCCGCCAATCCGGTTCTCCGCCAGGTCATCAAGGGATGGGAACTGGGCGGCATCTTCCGGTACTCTTCCGGCACGCCCCTGCTTGTCACCTCATCTGCCTGCACCAGCAGCAGTCAGCCCTATGCCGGCACCTGTATGCCAGACCTCAACCCGAATTTCACCGGTAAGAGCATCCGGCAGAACGGGAGTTGGGGCAAGGGCATCACCGCAGGTAACTTCAGCGCCATTCACTATCTGATCGGCGCCAACACCGACACAACCCCGGGCAATGGCGTTCCCAATGGGACCACTAAGGTTTCCTGTGCCAACAGTACCGGGCCGTACTGCAACTCGCAGGCCTTTATGTTCGGCGATTCGCCGCGCACCATGGCCTTCAACGGTCTGCGTAATCCCAGTGCGTACGGACTCGATGGCAGTGTCAGCCGCACCTTCGACATCACCGAGCGCTGGAAGTTTGTCTTCCGTGCCGACTGCACCAACATCACCAACAAGGTGACGTTCGGCGGTATCCAGACAAATGTGAACAACACTAACTTCGGAGCTGTGAGCAGCGCTACTGGCAACACCGGCAGCCGCGACTTCCAATTCTCCGGAAGAATCAACTTCTAATTCTCGAGCAGTAAGCAGAAACCGGCACCCGGTAGCGTCATTCGGCGCTTCCGGATGCCGGTTTTGAGCGCGAGATGTATGGAACAGAAGTTAGGCTGAACCCGAAAAGATCAGTTTTTCGGATTCTCGGAGGCGGGGGGCGCGGCTGTGGACCCGCGGACCACGAGACTCGTTGAAACCAGAAACTCACGCTGCATCTTGGGATTGTGCGGGTCTTCTGCCTGCTGCCGTAACGCCTCAAAGGCAGCTCGTGCCAGATCAGTCCGTGAAAGCCGGATGGTGGTCAGTGGCGGAAGTGTGAACTCCGCAAAATCAATATCATCAAGTCCGATCACGCTCAGGTCCTGGGGAACCCGCAGGCCCTCATTGTGGGCTCCGCGGAAGACGCCGATGGCCGTCATGTCATTCGAGCACACCACAGCTGTGGGCTGGACATCAAGAGTGCGGAGCTTATTGAATCCAGCTACGCCTCCCTTGAGTGTGTGATCGCACTCGATAATCCACTTCTTTTGGATGGGCAGCCCCAGACTGCGCAGTGCTGCCTTGAAATCATTTTCGCGTGTAATCGCGGAGTGCAGCGTGTGCGGCCCGGCCAAGAAGCCGATCTTCGTGTGTCCCAACTTCGCGAGATACTGCACTGCCTCGTATATTCCTGTGGCGTAGTCGAGCAAGATGGTACTCGCCTTTGGGTCGTCCAAGCTGAATTCTGCCAGGACAATCGGCACATCGCGATTCATTAGCTGGTCAAGAACCGTCTCTTCTTCGCCGAAGGTCATCACTGCAACGCCCTCCACTTTGCGCTCGAGCATGCGCCGAACGCAGGTGGTTAATACATTGGGGTCGCTGTTTGAGGAACTGACCAGAATCTCGTAGCCATGCGCCACCGCAATCTCTTCAAAACTCTGAATCAGCTCCGGAAAGAAGGGGTTGGTGATGTTCTCCACGATGATGCCGAACAGGCGGCTGCGTCCGGAAACCAGCGTGCGCGCATGGGTATTTGGAAAGTAGTTAAGCTGGCGGATAGCTTGCCATACGCGCTTCTTGAGCTTGTCGCTGACCAGCGGCGAACCGTTAATAGTGCGCGAAACAGTAGCAATGGAGACCTTGGCCGAGGCGGCTACAGTGCGGATATCGGGCGGTTTGGCAGCAGCTTTGCGGGTTGGTTTACGAACCACTGAACGATCCTTCTACAGGCAACTCCATATCAACATGATGTTATCGCACGAAAATGAGATAACGCGGGATAAATGACTGCCAAATCAGTTTGGCTGGGCATGTACGCACCCAGAGACAGTGCGTGCGCAATATTCAGTCTCGCTCGGCAATCAGCAGGCGCAGGTCGCGCAGGTTGTGGCCCGTGGGTCCGGTCACAACCGAGTCGCCCAGAGCAGTGAACAGAGGGCAGGCGTTGAACGTAGCCAGAGATTCCTCGGGGTCGTAGCCGAAGGTGCGAGCACGCTCCACAGTAGTGGGGTCTGCCATAGCGCCGGCGGAGCGGGTGTTTCCATCAATCCCGTCCGATCCAGCGCTAAGTACGATCAGGCGATCGCCGGGATATTTCTGTAAATCAAGTGCGCAGGCCAAGGCAAATTGTTGATTGCGTCCACCTGCTCCGGGTGTCCGATTCAGCGTTACAGTCACCTCGCCCACGGAGATGAGGCACAAGCGTTTGTGGCGCGTGCGCAGTGTGTGGAAGAGATCAAGCAAATAGCGTGCCGCATCAGCGTAGTCCCAGTCGTCGCAGCTGTTGTCCACCACGGCGTGATAGCCGGCTTGCTGCGCCAAGGCGCGGGCATTTTCCACTAGATCGTGGGTCGAGAGTAGAATTTCGAAGACGGAGTCCTGAAAGGCGGGTTCTTCGCCGCTCATGCTTGCCGCCGAGGTCACGCGGCGGGGATGTGCTGGTTCGGTCCGGGACAGCCTGGGCAGAAACGGAGGCAGCCAGCTCTTGTTACCAGGTGACTCAGGTAAGTCTTTGCGTTCGAAGAAGGCGCGGACGGTGGAGGGAAATTTGGCAGCAAGTTGGTAGCGCTCGATGAGAGCGCGCACCTCGGCCAAAGTCGAGTGGTCTGGCGAAGTGGGGCCGGAGGAAAGCGAGTCGAGCGAGCGCAGGGGCACATCGGGCAGCAGAAAGCTGATTTTGGTTGCCTCGGGCGCAGCCATGGCCAGCCGCCCAGCCTTGACCGCAGAGAAATGTTTACGCAGCGTATTGATCTCCTGGATTGGCGCACCGGAGCCAAGTAGCACCTCGTGAAAGGCGCGCGTATCATCTAGGGAGATCTGCGTGTCGAGCGGCAGGTCAAACATCGCCGAGCCGCCGCCAGATATGAGGAAGAAGACGAGTGTGTCTTTTTTGGCCTTGCGCAGCATGGCCAGAGCCGTACGGGCCGCAGCCAGTGAATCCTCGTTGGGCAAGGGATGTCCACCCTCAAAGTAGCGGAAGCGCCAGTTACGCTTAGCGGGCAACTGGCCGGCGCAGCAGATGCCGCGCAGTCCCTTGCGGCGTTTCATCCGATCAAGCAGTGTATCGAGCATCGGCAGGGCTGCCTTGCCCAGGGCAATGACAAAGATCCGTTTGTACGCGGAGAGATCGATCTCGGCGGGGCCGCTGCCGTCGGGTAGCAGGCGATGCATGAAGTTACCCTCAAACTGAATGCGCCTGTCAAAAGCAGAGGCTATGTTGCATGCGGTCAGCGCTCCGGTAAAGATACTGGTGGCCATAGAGTGCAAAGAATCGAGTGCGATTTCACTGGGGGGAGTCATAGCAACTGCTCCTTGAGCCACGCGGCAAGATGGTTTTGCATCTTTTCCAGATGGCCCTTGAAAAAGTGGTCTGCGCCGGAGAGAAGCGTCAGGTGTTTGGGGGCAGCGGCTGACGCCACAATGTGCTCCAGTTCATAGGCCGGTGCAAACTGATCGTGGCTACCGCTCAGGAAAAGCTTGGGAAGGGTGCAGTGAGACAAAAAATCATACGTATAGCCGCGCCCGGCTGCTTCGGTGGGCAGTCCGAGGGCGACAAGCGCGTGAATGTCGTGTGCGGGACGCAGCACACTGCAGCAGGCGGTCAGCGTCATGGCCGCGCCAAAGCTGAAACCGCCCGCAACCAGAGGCAGACTGAACTCAGTGCGCAGCCAGTGAAGGGCAGCCAGCACATCAGCGGACTCTGCTTGACCATTGTGCACACCCTGACTGCGGCCCACTCCGCGGAAGTTAAAGCGCAGCACGGGCCAGCCTAGACCAAAGGCCGGATCGTTGATGGCCTTCATTGCGTGGTAGACGACCTTGTTATGCAGGCTGCCGCCACCCAGCGGATGAGGGTGGCTAAGCAGCACAGCGAAGGGAGCGTCAGGAACACCTTCATTGAGTATGGCTTCGAGGTGACCTTCGGGGCCATCCAGAAACAGAGTACGTACGGTTCGCCCCGCGAGCGCCGGATGGTGCGAACGAGAAGAGCCCGGCAGTGCGGAAGAGATTACGACGTTCATTTCATCCCCGATTTTACGCTCAATCTGCTGGATTACTCTTGTCTTCAGGATCTGCCTAGGCGAATTTCGTAAAAGCATCGTTGCGTGGAATTTCAAGCAACTGAGCTATCCTGACAGCATATGAGCGAAAAGATTGTGCAGGATGCCATTGATCCCATTGCCCTGACGCGCCAGTTGTGCGACATCGAGTCCACCACATACCACGAGGGGCCGGTTGGCGATTTTCTGGCTGATTTTCTTGCCGGCCATGGCTGGGAGGTGGAAAAGACCGCGGTGCCGCAACCGCAGGAGAGCGCCAACAGTGGATCCCGCTGGAACGTCTACGCTGGTCTTCCCGGGCAGACGCCCGATCTAGTGTTTTCCACGCACATGGATACGGTTCCTCCCTACATCCCTTACTCGGAGGACGATGATTTTTTGTACGGGCGTGGAGTGTCTGACGCCAAAGGCATCATCGCTGCACAAGTGGCGGCGGCCGCAGAACTGCGCAAGGCGGGCTACAAGGTGGGCATGCTGTTTGTATCTGGCGAGGAACGCGATTCGGCCGGGGCCAGGGTGGCCAACGAATCGCCTAGGGGTAGCCGATTCCTCATCAACGGCGAGCCCACGGACAACCGCCTGGCATTGGCCTCAAAAGGTGCGCTGCGGGCGGTGATCCGCTCCTCAGGTAAGATGTGTCACTCGGCCTACCCGGAGCTGGGTGAGTCGGCGGTACACAAGCTGGTGGAAGCTCTGGATAAGGTGCTGGCGGTTGAGCTGCCTGTGACCGAGGACGTCGGACCAAGCACGCTCAATATAGGACAGATTCACGGTGGATATGCACCCAACGTGGTGGCCGATAAGGCCGAGGCCCAGGTGCTAGTGCGGCTGGTAAGTGACGCCACACCGGTGCGCACTGCTTTGCAGGAGGCCTGCGCCGGACTGGCCGAGGTGGACTTCACGCTGGAGATTCCGTTTGTGCGGCTACGAGCCGTGCCCGGACTGCCCACCATGATCGCCAAGTTCACCACGGATATTCCCCAGTTAAGCAACTGGGGCGAACCCTTACTGCTGGGGCCAGGCTCCATCCATGTGGCGCACACTCCAGGAGAAAAGTTGGCCAAGAAAGAGTTGCTGGAAGCGGTACAGTTGTACATTCAGGTGGCGAAACAGTTGTTGAGTTAAGTTCCTTTCTCTAATCCGTAACGCCTTTATGGCGACAAGAGTATCCACTTCAAAACAAAGGAGACAATGATGGGCGCACAGATTTACGAGATTCCCGTAAAGAAGATCACCGGCGAAGATGCCTTGCTCGCGGAGCACAAAGGCAAGGTGGTTCTGGTGGTGAACGTAGCGTCGAAGTGCGGGCTTACGCCGCAGTATGAGGGGCTGGAGAAGCTCTACGAGAAGTATGCAGCCAAGGGGTTGGTGGTCGCTGGCTTCCCCGCCAACGATTTCAAGAGCCAAGAGCCGGGTACTGAGGCTGAGATTCAGGCCTTCTGCACCTCTAACTACGGCGTCAAGTTTCCCATGTACTCCAAGATTACCGTGGTCGGTGCCGACAAGCATCCGCTTTACAAAGCGTTAATATCCGCGCAGCCTGAGGCGGTGAGCGTGAATACACCCTCCTGGCGTGAAAAGCTCAAGGGCTACGGCATCGAGGGTAATCCGGAGCCGGAGCTACTGTGGAACTTTGAGAAGTTTCTGGTGAGCCGCTCGGGCGAGGTGGTCAAGCGTTTTGCACCTGATACCGCACCGGATGCGCCGGAACTGATCGTCGCCATCGAAGGGGAACTGGCCAAGAACTAGGCGTTAAGTCTGCACGTCAGTAAGTGAGCAAGCCAGCTTGTTACGGAATAGGCCCTGCGGGGCCTATTCCGTTTGCACATGTTCGCTAGCCGGGGGCAGAGATCACATTTATCTGGATTCTTATCGCGCGTCGACTGCCATTAGGCAGAAGACCCACTCCTCACATTTCTCTGCGCCCATCACAGTAAAGCCTGTGCAGCGTTATCACGACGCGCGAGCGCCTGGTACTCCGTTGACGCGCGCTGTCGGAATCTTTCACTTCTTGTAACTATATTTTTCATAAGAAAACTGTCCTACCGGAAACTCCGCGCCGTGAACTATCGTCTGGGAAAACGGGAAGTTATAGGTCGCTTCTGCGCCGCCGTTTCTCTGAGCCGTTGCATCTGTATGCACTGGGCGCTTCGCACGCCATAGTTGGGATCGTTTGAAACAGTTGTCGCAACTCAGGCTTGTACCTAAGGCACGTCCTAACCTGCTCAAAACCCTGCACGATCCGGAGTCGCCGTCATGTATTTTAAGCACGCCTCATTGCTTCTGCTCCTTGCGTTTTCTGCGCTGGCCGCGCAGGCCCAGGCACCCAAACCGCTGCCCAGTGAAGTGGCCGGTATCCCTGTGAACTACGACCAGGTAAAGGTAGGCACATATACGCTGCCCGATCCTCTCAAGTTTGACAACGGCAAGCCGGTGCGTACGGCCAAAGAGTGGTTTGCGAAGCGCCGGCCGGAGATTGTGAAGCTGTTTCAAACGCAGCAGTACGGGATTGCGCCGGGACGGCCCACGGCGGAGAGCTTCGATGTGACGGATAAGGGCACGCCCGCGCTGGAGGGGAAGGCGATCCGCAAGCAGGTGATCATCTCGTTCGCGAAGGACCCGAGCTGGCCAAAGATTCATCTACTCGTTTACCTGCCGGCGGTGGCGAAGAAGCCGGTGTCGATGTTTTTCACGATCAGCTTTGGCGCGGTGCAGTGCGCGACGGACGACGCGGGAATTACGCCGGAGGAGGTGTGGAATCCGCGAGTGGGCGAGAAGATGATGCCGCCGAAGAACCGCTGCTTCTTTGGCCGCATCCCCGTGGAGAAACTTCTGGATGCCGGCTTCGGTGTGGCCACCTTCTACTACGGCGATGTGGATCCAGACTTCAAGGATGGATTCAAGAACGGCATCCGCGCGCGCTACCTGAAGTCTGGCCAAACTGAGCTGGCGCCTGATCAGTGGGGCTCGATTGCCGCCTGGGCCTGGGGCATGAGCCGCGTAGAAGATTATTTTGAGACTGACAAGAGCATCGACGCTCATCGCGTGGCCATCCACGGCATCTCGCGGCTGGGCAAGACGGTGATGTGCGCCGGCGCGCATGACCAACGCTTTGCCGCGGTGATCGCCAGCTGCTCGGGAGAGGGCGGGGCGGCGCTGAGCCATCGCGACTACGGCGAGACCATTGCCCACCTGACCGCACCCACACGTTACGCATACCAGTTTGCCGGCAATTATGCGCACTGGGCGGGGTTCCCGGACAAGGCGCCAATTGACGCAAATTTGCTGATTACACTGATTGCGCCGCGGCCGTTACTGTTGCAAACCGGGAGCACAGACTATTGGTCCGATCCCAAAGGCGAGTTTCTGGCGGAGGTGGCGGCGGGGCCGGTGTACCGGCTGCTGGGCAAGGACCCACTGGACACAGACGTGTGGCCGGCAGCAAAGCAGCCGATTCTGCACGACCTCTCCTACTACATGCACGAGGGCGGCCACGGTATGGTACCGTCCGACTGGGACATCTATATAGAGTTCCTAAAAATGCACCTGCATCCGGATCAATAACGCAAGGCAACTCCTTGACAACCCAGAGGGAGTGAAACCATGAGGCAGAATAGATGGATTCTGTGACAGGCCCTTGCCATTGCCCTTGCGGCGCTGGCCGCAACGCGTGTGCTATGCGCGGAGCAGCTAACTGATCCCTTGCGTCAGGGTTTTAACACTCCGTCCGACTCCGCCGAGCCACGCACATGGTAGCACTGGACCAACGGCAACGTGACTGAGGAGGGCATCACCAAGGACCTGGAGTGGGTGCAGCTCTCGGGAGGCTGCGGTTTTCAGCTTGCGAATGTGGCAGTGGACTGGTAGTTGTGCAGAGGTCAGACTATGGCACGACGGCCTTGGCACTATGACTGCGGATCATTCCAGCCATTACGGTTCATCTGCACGAAGTTCTGAAGGCCACAGGCTCCGCACCGTTTTCCGTAAACAATATAAAAACGCAAATGGTCCACCTTCCTTGTGAGGATGGTGGACCATCTGGCCTCAGGCCATCCGCGCGCGGGCGGCTTGAGGTGTTACTGTATTGCTCTTGTGCCGCTCTAGAAGGTAATGCGGCCGTTAAACTGCCAGTCTCTGGGCGACTGGCCAGAGTTTCCGACTGTGCCGAAGTTACTTTTGGTGTTGGTGCCGAGGCCGTTACCGTTCGGGCCGGCGCCGTTCACGACCTGGTTGACTGTCGTTGCAGGTGTGCCCCAGCTGAAGTGGTTGGTTAGGTTCTGGACCTGCGCGGCGAAGACAAACGCCACATTGTCCCGGATCTTGAAGGTTCGGCTAAGTCCGCCGTCGATCTCCCAATAGCTGGGACCGAAGATGTTGTAGCCGCCCGCGGCAGGAACGTTGCCCAACTGATAGGTCTTGTTGGGAACGAAGAACGCGCCGGCGTCCAGGAATGGTGTTGTGGGGGAGGTCAGGGCGTTGACGCCATGGCCATAGCCGCCGTTGATGCGGGGGCTCTTGGTGTATCCCGGGGTGAAGCTGGGATTGCAACCCACGCCGACGGCAATGCAGCCGGTGGCTCCGAAGCCGAGAAGAGCGCCTGAGCGGTAGCTGTAGATGCCGGAGGTCTGCCAGTTGCTGGCCAGAAGGTTCACAACTGGGTTGGTTCCACCAATGTGCCCCTTGCCGAAGGGCAGGGCATAGGTGCCAAAGGCGTGCAGGATATGACGCGAACCATGCTCAGCATAGTCCAGTGTCTTCTGTGAACGTGCAATGCCATCGGTGATCGCCGAGCCGGGGATATCGTAGCCGGTCCGGCAGCACTTGGTGGAGTCCTTCTCCTGGCTGTAGGTGTAGTTCACCTGGAGATCGAGGCCGCGCCAGGAGTGCTGGGTCAGGTTGAGCTGCATTGCCTTGTAGGCGGAGCTGCCGGTGTCGTTATAGACGTCGGTGATTCCACCGTACTGCGGGAACGGAGAGACCATCGCAGAGATGCGTGCGCTGGGACCGCCGAAGTTGGCATAAGGGATTTGCAGCGACGGGTCGATTGCCTGCGCTTCCTGCAGGTAGGTCTGACCGTTCTTATCCACGCCGTTGGGATACTGCTTGAGCAACGCTCCCAGCGCCTCATACTTCGGATCGATTTCGTTCTGCAGGAAACCGTTGTTGGAGCCGTAGAGGAAGTGGGATTCGCTGCCCACGTAGTTGACGGAGACCACCGTGTTGGCGAAGATGGCCCGCTGCACGCCGATGTTCCATGTTTCGGAGTAGGGAGAGCGGTTCGCTGACTCCGGCTCAAGCGTGCCGACACCCTGTGGATTGACGCCCACGCCGGAGGCGGTGAGGTAGTTGCCGGTGTTGACGCCCGGGGTGATGTTGGGGGTGGGGGTGTTGGTCGGCGTAAAGGCCGGCAGTGCGGTGTTGGCAATGCCCAGGTTCTGGAACGCCGTGCTGTTGTTCAGGTAGTACGCCGGCTGCTCGCCGCCCTGGCCCGTGGGAGCATAGAACACGCTGCCCACCATGCCGGTCTGTCCAGCGCCATTGTTTGCGTTGCCCGCGCCGCCGACGCCGCCGCCCAGAGACGACATCACGCTGAAGGCGCCGCGAATCACGGTCTTCGGCGTTACGGAGTAGGCAAAGCCCACGCGCGGTTCGAAGTTGCCCAGGTAAGTGCCGAAGGGATTGCGGCATCCGCAGGAGTACGGACCATAGCCGGCGAACTCAATGGCGCCGAGGGTGCCGGTGATGGGGTTGGTCAGATGCGGATTCATGAACGCCCAGCGATTCTTCACCTCGTGGTACGGGGTGTTGATGTCCCAGCGCGCGCCGAGGTTCAGAGTGAGCTTGGGTGAGACACGCCAATCATCCTCAAAGATGGGCGAGATACCCTTGTAACGGGCACCCAGCGTGGTGAAGGGCTGTACGGCAAAGCCGGTTGCATTGATTGCACCTAGCATAAAGCTGGCATACGAGTTACCGGTGGTGGAGTTCTCGAGCACGCCATTCTTGAAGCCGGCGGTGTTCACGTTGCTCGTGCTCAGTCCTAGAGGTTTCGTGGGCGAGTCCCAAGCGTCCTGGTTCTCATTGCGCCACTGGAAGACGAAACCGAAGGTGATGTTGTGCTTGCCCTTGGTCCACTGCAGGTTATCAACAAGATCGTAGGTGTTGGTGTTCTGGGTGTAGCTATTCATGCTACCCCATCCGTACGGGTTGTCGGCAAAGCCGCCAAATGCAACCGAGGGGAACGCCTGAGACTGCTGACCGGGCTGCAGGTTGCCGATGCCGATCGCCGTGGAGGGATTGTATTGCGAGATGCCAATCCAAGGATTGTGCACAAATCCCCAACCGCGCATGTAGCCCCAGGAGAGGCTGTTGACCATATTCGGCGAAAGGATCCAGGTATCGTTGATCACCGTAGTGGAGAACAGTTCCTTGACCAGGAAGCCTTTGTTGTAGGGCGCCGGAGGTCCGCCCGCTCCGTCGAATCCGAGGAAGTCGCGCACGCCGGAGGTGTTCATGACGGAGATGTCGTGGCTGGCATTCGGGTGGTAGTCTACCTTGGCTGCCATAGCCCAGTTATCCAATCCGAAGGGCTGTCCGGTGAGGAGGTTGTTCTGTGTGCCCGCGATGGTGGGATCGGGCAGGAACTTCTCCATATACTTGGCCTGCGGAGAGATCTCGCCGGCCGGGATCACGTTCGGCGTGGCCACGCCGTTCCAGGCGCCGTCAAATTGGTAGACGCAGGGTACGCCGCCATTCTTGTTGGTGCATGCGGTATAGGTGGTCGGATCGTAGATGGGGTAGTTCAGCTCCGTAAAGTTGCCCTGACGCTCCAATGCGGTCGGCACGGAGATGAAGGATGGATTGACGCCTACCATCGTGTGGTACTTGGTGTAGGAGCCGAAGAAGAACAGCTTGTTGTGTCCGTTGTAGATGTGCGGGATCACGATCGGACCGCCGGCGGTGAAGTCCAGCTCGTCCTGGTGCTCACCCGGCTTGGGCGCGGGCACTTTGGTCACGACGCCATTCACAACCTTCTGAACCGTAGCTGCTTTGGCGAAGTAAGACCAAGCGTCAAAGGCCGTGTTACGGAAGAAGGCCTGCACCTGCCCGTGGAACTGGTTGGTACCGGACTTGATGGTATAGCTCTCCGAACCCATGCCCTGGTATTGGGCGGAGGCGCCGCTGGTGACCACGGAAAGCTGATCCACCGCGTCCATGGGCATGCCCAACTGGACAGAGCGGTTGTCATCAGTTTGGCTGGGAGGGGTTACGGGAATGCCGTCGATGTAGTTCTGTACGACGCGCGAGGCGGAGCCGCCCTGGCCGCTGAGTGTGCCCGAGCGCGCGCCGCCCTGCACGCCAGGCAGCAGTCCAACGAACGCTGTTGGGTCACGCTGCCCGCCATTGATCAGAAGGGGCAAGGCTGCGTAGGTCTTCTGCTCGATGGTGGCGCCGAGCATGGCATCGGTCTTTTCCAGCTCCGGCGGAGCGGCGCCGACGGTAATCGTCTGCGTCTGCATGCCGACCTGAAGCTTGATGTCGAGTCCGACGCTCTGCGTTGCGTTTACAGTGATGTTGTCCTGCACGGCGGTGGTGAAGCCGGACGACGAGACCGTGACCTTGTACTGGCCCGGGGTGAGCGGGGATGCCAGATAGAGGCCGGAACTGGAGGTGGAGCGCACCATCTGTACGCCGGTGCCCTTGTTGGTGATGGTGACCGTCGCATGGCGGATGACGGCTCCGGTGGAATCGGTTACACGGCCAGTGATCTGCCCCTGGCCGGCAAGTTGCGCATGTAGCACGGGTGAAGGGACCACTGTCAGTAGCGCTATGCCAGATGTGGCAAGGACTGACAGCAATGCCATCTTCCTTACAGCACGTTTACACATGTTTGGACCTCAAGGTGTTTTAGTGTTTTTTGGGTTAGTTCTTCTTGCGTAAGGGGTGTAGCGTCCTAGCTTCCCATTGGGACGTGATCTTGCTCTTTCCTAGATCGTGCATGGCCATATTTATTGCAGGAGAGAGTCGAACAAGGCCGGTCAGACCACCGACCAAGAGTATGGGTTCGAGGACTGACGTGTCAATAGAAAAATATTTCTGCAAGTGGAAATATCCCTATTTAAATAAAATCCGGTTAAGAATAGTGCCGGACCTATCAGGTCTGGCAGGCCGGATATGTCAACCGGCAGGGTGTCATAAACGCGCGGATGTAAGGCGCTCTCTACGGATGGAAAGAACGAAGCCTCGCAAAGGTGGAATCCTTCAGGGATGCGGAGCTGCTGGAATGAAGCACCCAGCATCCCTGACGGATTCCGAAGACAAGGGTTTGAGCTACAACGTTTTCGGGGACCGGATTGTGCTCTGGTTTGTCCTGATCAATCGTTGAGCAGGTTAAGCATTTTTGCACTTGCGCGTAGTTGCTTCTGGTAGGTCTTAATCTCGTGCTCCGTGGCGTGACTTTGCTCAGAGAAGTTGGTCGCGTTGAAGGTCGGACCTGTGAGTTCCTGTTCCATACTCTGCAACTGGTTCTGAATGCGCGCGTGGGTTTCTTGCATCGCACGGTTGCGCTCTTGGATGGCGTTTTGCTGCTCTTTGCTGAGGCCCGCCATCATCTGCTCGCGATTCTGCTGCAGTGTTCGGACCTGCTCCTGAAGTTGCAGATGTTGTCGGCGCAGTTCCTCGGTATCCATCGCATTGCGGCGCGCAGTGCGGGCCAGGACGCGGGACTGTGTGCGCAGCTGATCCATGGATTGATCACAGGTGCGATAGCGGTCGCGCTGCTCAGTTGTGGCCTGGGCGTGTAACCGATCACGCTGCTTGAAGGTAGTTTGATCCCGGGGCATGTCCCAATCCCGCGTCTGGTCCTGAGCACCATTGCGAGCACGGTCCTGGTCTCCCCGGGTCGGAGACTGACTGGAGCCCGCCGATTGGCCTGTGCCGTGTTGTTGTGTTCCGCTGCCACCGCTGCTGCCCCGGCCACGTTGGGCCAGAACAAACGCGGGAGTCAGCAGGAGGATAAGAGCAAGCAGCACCGAGAGATTTCGTTTCATATCCATTTCCTCCGGGGAAGCTTGAGCGGACAAATGAGAAGGCTTCCCTTCAGTCTGAAACGTTAGACACGGGGTACAAAGAAAGGAGGCGTGATGGGAATCACGCCTCCTGAATTTAATCGGAATGGGGTATTGTACGGATCAGGCAGTAGCGGCCAGAAGCGGCTCAGAGACCTCAGCGCCCTTAGCTTGTGTTGCGAGCAGGGAGTTAACCACGTCTGCGGCGCTGTAGGAGTCTGCGCCGGGAGCCAGGAACTGTGCGATGGTGTTCAGGTCGTCGCCCACGGTGATGAGCGGCGGCTCAGTGGAACCATCCTTACGCGTCTGTGAGTGACCAACATTGGCCAGGAGGGCGTTGCACAGGCACTTACGGCCTTCGGTGTCTTCCGCCTTGCCACCCTTGGCTACATAGTTCTCCACCGGTTCGGCTGAGCAGCGATAGCCGATTTTGTCGCCTTCCATCGCATAGGGCTCACGCAGGTAGCCGAGGTCGCAGACCCGGCGGCGCTGCTGATAGATAGGCAGCATGGACGAGGTACCCTCCACTTGGGCCACCTTGAAGGGGAAGCCAGTGGGGGAGGCGAGCGGATCTGTGAAGACCTCACCGGTGCCGGAGACAGCTTGGGAGATCAACTGTCTCTTTAGGTCAGCGCGCATGCCGGATTCGCGGCTGAAGGCAAAGGCCGTACCAACCTGCACACCCGCGGCGCCCTGTTCCAGAGCCTCATGCAGCTGTGCGGCATTGCCGTAGCCGCCGGCCAGCCAGAAGGGAACGCCTAACTCCCGCAACTCGGCTATGTTGACGCGGTCGCGCTCACCGTAGATGGGCTGGCCATTTTCGCTCAGCTGAAGCTTGCCGCGCGGCGGGGCATTGTGACCGCCGGCGGTGGGGCTTTCGATAATAAGTCCATCCACGCGACCGCTGGCGCGGCGGAGCATAGTGGTCGCCAGGGTGTTTGAAGAGACGATGGCCAGGAACCGCGGCCGCTGTAATACGGGCAGAGGGCCCTCAATGTACTCCGAGGGATCGAAGTGCATGGTGGTGTCCTGGGTGGCTGAGGTGCCTGTGACGGAGAGACGATATTCCGCCGGGCGATGCGCGGCATACGCGTCCAGTACAGCAGGGATGTGCAGCGGGATGCCCGCGCCCATCAGGACGTAGCTCACACCGGCTAGCATGGCGCCATAGATGGAGTAGAGGTGCGGCATTTGCACCTTTTCCAGAAAGTTGATGCCCACAGGATTGTCGTGGCCTTCGCGGGCCAGAAAGACCTCAACGAAATTGGCCACCATGCACAACTCGACGAGCTTGCGCGGGGCGCGACTCTGGTGCATGGTCAGCGCGGGGTAGGGCACGTCGGCGGGTTTGCCGCCGGGTACGAAATATTCCTGCCAGATGCGGCGAGCCATCTCCGGGAAGGGAAACGCATCCAGCCCGCGGCGCATGTAGCCGTCTTTGTCGCCATCGGCGAGACGGCGCACAAACAGAGAGTCAAGCGCGGTACCGGACACCACGCCGAGCTGGCCTAGCTTGGAGACGGCCTGGGCCAGGCGCCAGTTGGAGACACCTACGCCCATTCCGCCCTGAATGATCTTGGGGAACTTACCCATTCCAGAATTGTTTCACAAATTGTGCTGGTTACCCAGCGAAGATTTGCCAGATGGACGATTTTATGGGTCAAGGTGCATCTGGATGAAGCTGAGCCGTGGGTGGGATGGAGTCTCGGCCGGCCGACGACGATAAACTAAAGCTATGAGCCACGAAGGAATACGGTTTGCCACCAAGGAAGAACAGGCCCGCGAGGAAGAAGAGCACCGCCCGCTGCCTCGCATCGCCATGACGCCGGAGAAGGTGCGCGTCCTGCTGACTGAGGGCAAGGGCCTGGAGATCGACTGGACCGATGGCCACAAGAGTGCCTGGAGCTTTGCCTTTTTGCGGGCGGCCTGCCCCTGCGCTACCTGCGTGGAAGAGCGCAAGCTGGACGGCCGCAAGCCAGGACAGCCGAAGGCGAAGCCCAGTGAGCTACTGCCTATGTACACCCCGCCGGCCAAGCCGGCCAGCGCCCACCCGGTGGGCCGGTATGCGTTGCAGTTCAACTGGCAGGACGGGCACTCCGGCGGCATTTACTCGTGGGAGTACTTGCGCCGCAATTGCCAGTGCCGCGAGTGCACTTTTGCCCGTGACGCAATGATCGGCGCCGCGAACTAACCCGCTATCACGCATTAGTAGCAGCGCTATATCTGTATGGAGATTGCGGTCTCTCCAGCATGGAGTTCATCTCTGGATGAGCATCGTGAGCCGAGTTGTTTTGATGGCAGAAACAGGTCTTGATTGCGCGCAAAACCTTTACTGCGCGAGGTCATCTGGCTCTAAGGCATCGAACAGACAACGTGCCATACCGTGTTCCAGCAAGACCTTCGGCAGGTGCCGTATGTGCGAGCCGAGTGATACATTCATGGGCAATGTTGCTACCCATAACAAACCGCCGTTGTTTCCTTGCCAGTGCCGCTGCAGTAGCGGCACTTCCGCTGCGCAGCCTAGCCGCCTCCGCCGCTGAAGTTGCCGGAGCGCCGCGCGCCCTGCCTACCGCCGATCAGCTTGCCTGGCAGGATATGGAGATCGGCATGTTCGTGCACTTTGCGCCGAACACCTTCCAGAACAAGGAATATGACGACCTTTCCACGCCGCTGAGCTCCATCAATCCCGACATCGACACCGACAACTGGGCACAGTGCGCGGTGAACTTGGGTGCGCGCTACATCGTGTTTGTGGCCAAGCATGTGGGTGGCTTCTGCATGTGGCAGACCAGGACCACGGAGTACAGTATTGCCCACACGCCATGGAAGGGCGGCAAAGGCGACGTGCTGGCTGATCTCTGCGCATCCTGCAAGAAGTATGGGCTACGGCTGGGAGTTTATCTGTCTCCGCGCGACAACTATTTTGGCGCGGGGCTGGGCGGCGTGTGCAAGAACCCAACGAAGCAGGCCGCCTACAACGCGATGTATCGCGAGCAGTTAACGGAGGTGCTAACCCGCTATGGGCAGATGGTCGAGGTGTGGTTTGACGGCTCCAACGTAGTGCCCGTCTCTGACCTAGTGCACAAGTATGCGGCGCATGCGGCCATCTTTCAGGGGCCGGACTGCACCATCCGCTGGGTGGGCAACGAGATGGGCTTTGCTCCCTATCCGCTGTGGAACGCCGAGCCGGTGGCCGAGGCGCGCAGCGGCGTCTCCACCTCGCTCGACAGCGACCCCAACGGCGGCGCGTGGATTTCTGTGGAGTGCGATGTGTCGATCCGGCGGCCCAACTGGTTCTGGAGCACCACCAATGAGCACAACCTGATGACTGAGAATCAGTTGATCGAGGTGTATTACCGCTCGGTGGGCCGTGGTGCGCAACTGCTGCTGAATGTTCCGGCAGATAATCGCGGCCAAATGCCCGCCCCTGACTTTGCCCGCGCGAAGGAGTTTGGCGCAGAGTTGCGTCGCCGCTTTGGCAAGAGCCTTGCTGAGACGACAGGGAAGGGCAAGAGAGTGGAACTGCGGCTGCATGCGTCTACTGAGCTGGATCACGTGATTCTGCAGGAGGACTGCCGCTACGGCCAGCGCGTGCGCGCCTTCCGGCTGGAGGGACGCACAGGCGCAGGTTGGCAGCCGCTCTACGCGGGGTCGTCGATCGGCCACAAGCGCATTCTGCCCGTTGCGCCGGGCAGCTACTCGGCGGTGCGCGTGGTGACGACGGAGTCGCAGGGCGAGCCGCATATCCGGCGCATCGCGGTATTCCACACCGGGGTGCAGCCGCCGGCCACCTGGGATGCCGCGCCGAAGATCTGGGCGGCAGACGCGGTAGGCCGCTGGGAGAACGGCAAGTTCGGGGTCGATCTGACTAAGAAGATCAATGATGCAGCGCAGTTCCGGCTGCGCTTTGTGCCGCAGGGCGGCCGGGTGACCGCGGTTCACGACGTGCAACTTATGCTGGATGGGGTGGCCGAGCCGCGGCTCATCCATGCTGATGCCGAACATCCAGCTGAGCTGCTACTCGATATGACTGGCATCGGCCAGACGGTAGTGGTGAGCGGCACGGTCAGCGGAGCAGCTCAGGGGTCTATTTTGCTACAGAAGCTGTAAGAGGCAGAGCAGAGTAGGTAAAAGGGAGCAGCGCAATCGAGCTGCGCCCTTTTTTGTTACCGCTTTGTCGTTGTTAGAAGCCGTTCGCGTGGAGTGCGAAGACCACTACTGAAGCTACCAGGCAGTAGACGCCGAACCAGTGCCAGCGGCCCGACTCCAGCCAGCTGCTCAGCCATTTCAGTGCTAGCAGGCCAGCAATGAACGAGAAAACCATGCCCAGCAGGCTGGTGGCGATGGAGGTGTGCAGATCGATGGGTGTGCCCGTTGCCGCGGCAGCATGCGAGGCCTTAAGAAGACGCATCAACTCCATCACGTCCACCACCGGGGTGAGCAGCACCGCGAGCGCGAAGCTGAAGCGCTCGGCGGTCTCCTTGGCGGAGCCGACCAGCATGCCTGCAGAGATGGTGGAGCCAGAGCGGGAGAAGCCGCGGAAGGGCAGCGCCAGGCCCTGCACCACGCCCATCCATCCGGCCTGGACCAAGGTAAGCTCGTTGGCATCTTCGCGGAAGGGCGCGGAAAGGTCTTTGTGCTTCTCGGTCAGTCCGGCAATGAAGATGAGGATGCCCACAGCGAAGAGGGCGGGGGCAATCAGCTCCAGGTGGCTGAAGAGCATTTCAATCTGCGCCTTGGGAGCGTTGTGAAAGTAGGTCATTTCGATTAGCTTCTTGAGCGCCTCGCCCACGAGACCGGTGAGCAGCGTCGCCCAGAAGACCTGTGTGGCGAAGCGCTTGAAGCCCTCGGCACTGGCGAAGTAGGTGCGCCGCCAGGTTTGCCAGAAGTAAGCGATGACGGCAAACATGGTGCCTGTGTGCAGCATGACCAGCAAGAGGGTCATCTGCGGGGAAGACGGGTCGAGTCCCATGAGCTTTTCAGCGACCACCACGTGGGCTGAGCTGGAGATGGGTAACAACTCTGCGAGCCCCTGCACGATCGCCAGGAGAATGATTTTGAGAATCGGCATGATCTCAGTGTACAGGCGGCCTTGTGGAGAGATTGCAAATCGGCGTGTAGGCGCGGGAGGCGGCGGATAAGCCGCACCGCGGGCCGATTTGGATGCATCCAAATTGAGAGTAATTTGCAGCCGCTACGATACGGGAAAGAGGGAAGACAGGTATGAAGATTGGGTTTCTAGGACTGGGCAATATGGGAGCGCCGATGGCACAGCTGCTGCTGGCGGCTGGTCATAAGGTGACAGTGTGGAATCGCACCCGCGCGCGGGCCGAGGCGCTGGCCGCTGCCGGCGCAGAGATGGCCGCAACTCCGGCGGAGGCAGTGGGTGAGGCAGAGGTGGCCATGACCATGCTGTTTGACGATGAGGCGCACGAGCAGGCGATCTTCGGGCCGGCCGGCCTGCTGGATGCGCTGCCGGCAGGTGCGCTACACGTGGCGCACTCCACTATCAGCGTGGCGCTGAGCGAACGGCTAACGGCGGAGCATGTGCGCCGCGGGCAGCAGTTTGTGGCCGCGCCGGTGTTTGGCCGGCCGAATGTAGCCGCTGCCGGCCGTCTGTGGATCGTGGTGGCTGGGCCAGACGATGCCTTGGAGCGCGCACGTCCTCTACTGGAGCCGCTCTCGCGCGGCATCACAATGGTGGGCAAGGAGCCGCGCCAGGCGCACGCCGTCAAGCTGGGAGGTAACTTCCTGATCAGTGCGATGATCCACTCGCTGGGCGAGTCGTTTGTCTACGCAGAGCGGCAGGGAATTGATCCAGAAGTATTTTCAGAAACGGTCAACAGTGCGCTCTTCCAATCGCCTTTCTATGCGGCGTATTCGAATGTGATGCTGCATCCGCCGGAGCAGGTGGGAGCGACCGTGGATCTGGGCGCCAAGGATCTGCGCCTGCTGCGCGAGGCTGCGGCCAGCCGCAATACCCGGCTCAGCCTGGCAGATAATCTGGCTGATGTCTTTGCCGAGGCCAAACAAATTGGCCTGGCAGACGAAGACTGGGCGGTGGGACAGTACCGCATGGCGCAACGGCGCGGCCTGCTGACATGAGCGGCGGCGGTCACTGCGGAAACCACTTCTTGCACTAGAGTGAAGATATGGGAATGAGTCTGAAGGGAAAGATTGTTTTTATTACGGGCGCCAGTGCCGGTATTGGTGCAGCCACAGCTCTGGCATTTGCCGCGGAAAGGGCGCGTCTGCTGCTGGCCGCTCGTCGTGTCACCAAACTGGGAGAGGTGGCCTCGCTGGCCATGGAGAGTGGTGCAGCCGGGGTACATTCCATCCAACTCGATGTGCGCCATCGTCATGCCGTGCAGAGTGCAATCGATGAGTTGCCCGAGGAGTGGGCGCAGATCGACGTGCTCGTGAACAATGCCGGTTTGAGCCGAGGCTTGGAAAAGCTCTATACCGGCAAGGTGGAGGACTGGGAAGAGATGATTGACACAAATGTGAAGGGGCTGCTGTACGTGACGCGCGCAGTGGTTCCGGGCATGGTGGTGCGGGGCCGCGGGCATGTGATCAATCTTGGCTCGACGGCGGGCGAAATGACCTATCCCAATGGCGCAGTCTACTGCGCCAGCAAGGCGGCTGCACATGCCATCAATGACGGCCTGCGGGAGGATCTGCTGGGGACCCCGGTGAGAGTGACTTCCATCAATCCGGGCATGGTGGAGACGGACTTTAGCCTAGTTCGCTTCCACGGCGACTCGACCCGCGCGGCGAAGGTGTACCAAGGGCTGACCCCGTTGACGCCCGAGGATGTGGCCGATGCCATTGTGTGGGCGGCCAGCCGGCCAGCGCACGTTAATATTGCCCGCGTCACCATGACCACGGTGCATCAGGCGAACAGCCTGCTCTTCCACCGCGAATAGCGGCAGGCGGGTGAAACAGGTGCTGCCGGATTCCTGCCTGGGCGCTATCCCAGGGCTTCGATCTGTGCCTCAATCTGTGCCAGAGCCGCCTCCAGCGCTGCCCGCCGGGCGGGGTTGGAGGTGCGCTGGGAGAGGATATTCTCTCGCTGCAGGTTCAGGGCCTGTTTCTGGCGCATCTCGTCTGCGCGGCGCAGGTTGGCCTGACGCTTGTCTACTTCGCTCATTGAGCCTCCGGGAGTGATCTCCGATTGCTCTATGGCATTCGCCATCGTAGCCTCCTGGGATAGAGTGGGTGGAATCATGAGACCTACTTCTATTTTACGGGGGACCAGCGGAAGCCGTCTCATTTGACCGCAAGTTCCACACGGACAAGGAGTAGGATGGGGCCATGCGCGCATGGCAGATATCGTCGTTTGGTATTGAGCATTTGCAATTTGTGGAGCGGCCTACGCCGATTCCCGGTCCCGGCGAAGTGTTGGTGGGGATTCGTGCTATCTCCTTGAATTACAGGGATCTTCTGATGATTCGCGGCCTGTATAACCCGCGCATGAAGCTGCCCCGTATCCCCTGCTCCGACGGCGCAGGAGAGGTGGTGGCGGTAGGGGAAGGCGTGACCGCCTGGAAGCCTGGCGACCGCGTGGCGGGAATTTTTATGCAGAACTGGCTGGACGGGCCGTTGACCGCTCCCCGGGCCCGTGGCGCTCTAGGCGGCGACATCGATGGTGTTTTGGCAGATTGCCTGGTGGTGCGCGAGACCGGACTGGTGGGTATTCCTCCACACCTGAGCTTTCAGGAGGCGGCCACGCTGCCCTGCGCCGCAGTAACCGCTTGGAATGCGTTGAATGCCGGCGACGTGAAGCCGGGAAGCACTGTGCTGGTGCAAGGAACGGGCGGTGTCTCGATCTTCGCTATCCAGTTTGCACGGCTGCGCGGCGCGCGCGTCATCGGCGTCTCCTCCAGCTATGAGAAGCTGGAACGGGCGGCAGGGCTGGGGCTCGATGCCGGACTCAACTACCGGGATAACCCGGAGTGGGACCGCTGGGCGCTGGACCAGACCGGCGGCGAGGGCGTGGACCTGGTAGTGGAAGTGGGCGGCGCGGGTACATTGGCGCGTTCACTGCGGGCACTGCGTTTTGGCGGTACCATTGCGCAGGTGGGTGTCCTAGCCGAGTCGGCGGAGCCGTTCCCAGTACCCATGGTGCTGCACAAAATGGCGCGAATTCACGGCATCTACGTGGGCTCGCGTCGCGATTTTGTGGATATGATCCGGGCCATCTCGCTGACCCAACTGCGTCCGGTGGGCGAGGAGTTCCACTGGACGCAGGCCCGCGAAGTGCTGGACAAGATGGCCGAGGCCAACCACTTCGGCAAGCTGGTGCTAAGTGTGGACTAACTAATTCGATACCGATTCGGTTTCCCTACTCGCGGTAGAGCGGGGGACGGTCCGGCGCCTTGTGTTCTGCGGCTGCTACGCTTTTCTTGACGCGCAGATTGTTGAGCGCATTCTCAACGAAGCGTGGCTCAAAGTGCGGCGGCTCCTCCACGAAGCGACAGCTTGCTACAACCTGATCCACGATGAAGCGCGGCTGATAGGCAGCCAGTTCCATGCCCTTTTCTATCTGGATCTTGTAGACAATGGCGGCGAAGATGTCGTCGGTCAGCGCGACCCCCTGCCGCGTGCTTTCTTTCTCAAAGATCTGCCGGTAATGGTGAATATCGGGGGCGCCGACCTCGATCTTGTAGGGCAGGCGGCGCAGGAAGGCCGGATCCATTAGATCTTCAGGCTCGATGTTGGTGGAGAAGATGATTAGCTCTTCAAACGGGATGCTGAAGCTCTTGCCCGTGTGCAGCTTGAGGAAGTCCAGGCGGCTTTCCAGGGGCACAATCCAGCGGTTGAGCAGGGCAGCGGGGCTGACTAGTTGACGGCCGAAGTCATCGATTAGGAAGCAGCCGCCAAGAGCCTTCATGTGCAACGGCGCTTCGTAGAAGTGGCCGGCCTCGTCGTAGCGCAGGTCGAGCATCTCCAGAGTCAGTTCGCCGCCGGCCACGACAAAAGGGCGTTTGCAGGGAACCCAGCGAGCATCGAAGATCTGCTTACGGACGAGGGTGAACTCCAGATCCTCCTCGACGCCGGCAGATTCCACGGCGGCATGGAGGCTGGGGTCGAAGACGCGGATGATCTGTCCCTCCACAAAGATCGCGTAGGGCACATAGATGATGTCACTGAAGACGCTGGCCAGGCTCATGGCAACGGAGGTTTTGCCGTTGCCCGGCGGCCCGTAGAGCAGGATGGCGCGGCCGGAGTTGAGGGCAGGGCCGCATTGTTCCAGCAGATTATCGTCAAAGAAGAGACCTGAAATTGCTTTGCGGATGCGCTCCATGGTAATGACTTCGTTGGTGGGCATCTGCAGGCGGACGCGCTCGATGAACTCCTCGATGGGCACAGGCGCGGGACCGGCGTAACCTACACGCTGCAGCGCCTCGATGGTCCAGCGCTGCCCCTCATCGGTCATGGCGTAGTTGATCTCACCCAGGCCACCCTCGCGGGAGCCCAGGGTATAAAGCAGCTTGCGATCAATGGCCTGCTGTACCAGATCCTTGACGATGTGGTACGGCAGCTTGATCGCGTCCACGAACTGGTTCATCGTCTCCAGTCGGCTGGAATAGACAAGCTTCATCAGCAAGCCCACCAGTTCGGCGGGGTCGATGCCCGCGGCCTGCAAGGTTTGCGGCTCAGCAGGGATGCGATGCAGGAAGGTATCCAGGGCATTCTGGGTAAGGGCACCAAAGGCAACAAGATTTTCGCCCAGCCTGCCGCCCTGGGTTTTCTGCCTCTCGAGTGCCTGGGTGACATCTTGGGCGGTGACCAATTTACTGCGAATCAAAAGATCGCCTAAGTTTAGCCGCGTATCGATGGGGGGACCTCCGTGGTGGTGCGCGATGCAACCCTGATTGCTGATTATCAGTATCTTTGTTTTAGCTGAAGCCTAGCACCGGGTGGGGGACGTACAGCTCTTCAAGAGATTTCATTTCGCTGGCAGTCAGGTGCAGATCCAGCGCGGCTGCGGCATCGGCAAGGTGATGCGGCTTGGTGGCTCCGACGATGGGCGCGGTAACACCCGGCTTGGCCAGCAGCCAGGCCAGCGCCACCTGTGCGCGGGGAACTCCGCGCTGTTCGGCCGCCTGCCCCAGCCGGTCAATGACCTTGTGATCGGCCTCTTCGGTGCGTGAGTAGAGAGATTTGCCGAAGGCATCGGTCTCGAGGCGAAGGGTGCTCTGCCCATGCCAGGGGCGGGCCAGTCGGCCGCGGGCCAGCGGACTCCAGGGGATGACGCCGATGCCTTCCTCCAGACAGAGACCCATCATCTCCCGCTCCTCTTCGCGGTAGAGCAGGTTGTAGTGGTTCTGCATGGAAACGAAGCGCGTCCAGCCGCGGCGATCCGCTAGATAGAGCGCCTTGGCGAGCTGCCAGGCGTACATGGACGAGGCACCGATGTAGCGGACCTTGCCCGCTTTGACCACATCATGCAACACTTCGAGGGTTTCCTCTATGGATGTCTCTGGATCCCAGCGATGAATCTGGTACAGGTCTACGTAGTCGGTTTCCAGGCGGCGCAGGCTCTCGTCCAACTCGTGCAGGATCGCCTTACGGGATAGGCCGCCGCCGTTGGGCTCTTCGCGCATCACGCCGTGCACCTTGGTGGCGATTACGACGGATTCCCGTCGCATATTGGCCTTGAGAAAGCGGCCTACGACGCGCTCGCTGTCGCCGCTCGCATAAACGTTTGCCGTGTCGAAGAAGTTGATGCCCATATCCAGAGCCTGCCGCAGGTAGGGGCGGCTTTCTTCTTCGTTCAGGGTCCATGCGTGGCGGCCAGGCAGGGGCTTCTCGGTAGCCGGCGCCTTTCCATAGGTCATGCAGCCCAGGCAGATCCGCGAAACCTTGAGTCCGGTCCTGCCGAGATTGATGTAGTCCATGGTTTCTCCTCGGTACGAGTGTAAATCTGTTGCGTGCGGTACTCGTACAATGATTGAAGAAGAGGGTGTGTGCCTTTTTGGGCGTGCTTCTCCCCGCGAACTTGGCGGTGCAGATTCATGCCCACGTCCGCTTGACTGCATCCGCTGCGGGGCGCAGGATCAAGTAAAATAAGCAGTTACGATCCGGAAGAACTCGGACCGCAACTACGTGTGATAGACGCGGGTAGATTCCAGCAGTTGCTGGAATCTTCGGTGTTGCGGCGCAATGGAGAGCGCCAGTCGCCTTGCGGAAATCCCCCTACAAA
This sequence comes from Acidobacteriaceae bacterium, assembly GCA_027452125.1. Taxonomy (GTDB): domain Bacteria; phylum Acidobacteriota; class Terriglobia; order Terriglobales; family Acidobacteriaceae; genus Telmatobacter. The sequence continues at coordinate 71,202 of DAIDGZ010000082.1, forward strand.
CCGGGCAGGCAACATGCGGCAGCTGCGCTCGTGTGCACACCTCTGGATTTACGTCTGCTGGTCCTGGCGTTGGCGCCGGTTCTGTTGGCGATAGCGGGGTGCGGTGATGCCGGTCTGGTTACCGGCGGGGCTAACCCAGGCTTTTCCATCACCCCGGGCGTGGCCGCGATTGACACCAACTGTGCTGGTTGCAATGCCGCGAGCGCATCCGGCCAGCCGGTAGAGCAGTTCGTGGCTCATCAGTCTTCTGGTATAGATGCACCGGTGGTGTGGTCGGTGACTGGTGGTGATCCGGTGAGCGGTCCGGGCAGCATCAGCGCCGCCGGGCAGTACACTCCGCCGAGTTATCTTACCGTCGATCGCGTCTCGGTGCGTATCACCGCCCGGCTGGCAGCCAACCCGGCAGTCGCGGCCAGTACTTCACTGACTCTGACTCCCGGATTCCTGCAGCCACTCACGCCGGAGAATGCGGCGGTGGGTGCGGCAGGCAAACTGACCGTGACTGGATATCTTGCGGAGGCGGGCGGGAGCCTGGGCATCGCGTTTACACTGGCCGGGGCGCCGGATGGTACAGGGGGCGGCCAGGGGGCACTGAGCTCAGCGCATTGCACGCGCGGCGGTTCGTCCTTCACTACATGCACGGTCACCTATACAGCACCAGCCTTAATAGAGACCACTGATGTGACCTACCTCATGGCGAAGGTCGATGCCACGCCCTCGCGTACTTTGACTCAGGTGCTGTTGAATGGGGCGGGCGTCTCCAGTAATCCGGCGGCCCACCAGGCGCACTTGAGCACGCCGATTGCACTGGGCAGCTCCGGCGGCAACAACAACGACTATGACGCGCACGACAACCAGATTGTCGATTGCTGTGGCGGCACTCTCGGCGCACTAGTACAGGACAACAGTGGGCGCCAGTATCTGCTAAGCAACAATCACGTGCTGGCTCGTAGCGACCACGCAAATGTGGGCGATGCCATCGTACAGCCAGGGCTGATTGACAACAACTGTACGCCGTACGGCGATGGCTCGGGCATTGTGCCGGTGGCTTCGCTCACAGAGTGGCTGCCGCTGCGGTCTAGCCAGACCAATGTTGATGCAGCGATTGCGCAGGTGAACTCCGGTGCGGTGAATGCCGGCGGCAGCATACTGGAACTTGGCCCGATGCAGTCCGATGGTACTCTGGCGGCGGCTCCGCCGGGCGTGACCTCGAGCGGAGGCACGGGAGAGGCGGCTTCATTGCTGCTGCGCGTGGCCAAAAGCGGACGGACCACTGGGTTGACCTGCGGCACTATCACCGCTTTGGGGCTGGATGTGAGCGTGGACTACTACCGCGATTGCGCGGAGACGCAGCCCTACCTGACCCGCATTTTCACCAACCAGATAGCCATTAGCGGCAATCAGTTTAGTGATGCCGGCGACTCCGGCGCGCTGGTGGTGGACGCGGCAAATGCTGAGCCGGTTGGGCTGCTCTTTGCCGGTGGCGTGGACAGCGCGGGCGTGAGCCAGGCAGTGGCCAGCCCGGCACAGGACGTGCTCAATGAGTTGGGAACTGAGGCGGGTAGCGGACGGCAGTTTCGCTTTGTGGGCGGCGTCGATCACAATGTGAGTTGTCTCAACTATGGCAACAGCGCCGTAACCCAGGCCCAGGCAGTGACTCTTTCCGCGGCACAACAGGGCCGTGCGCAGCAGGCGCTGGCGCAGGCTCGCATGCTAATCAACCGGAGTACGGGAATTCTCGGCGTCGCTGCCGGCAAGAGCAGTGATCATCCAGGCGAGGCTGCGGTAATTCTCTATGTTGATCAGAAACGCGCCGTGGACGTGCCCGCGATCATAGCTGGTGTTCGCACACTTGTGGTGCCGGCAACGGTCAGTGCGGTAGCCCAGGGAATGGCGGCGCGGACTCCACAGCAGAGCGATGTCACTGTGACCTTGAGCGCCGCGCAGTTGAGCCAGGCGCTTGCCGTCAAGCAGCAGGTGGCGCGTACGCTGTTGCGCAACAGCTCCGGCTTCTTCGCAGTGGGCGTAGGCCAGAGCCTGGACGACCCTTACGAAGCTGCACTGATTGTGTATGTTGATCGCCATCGCGTGCCCACGACGCTGCCGCCTGTGCTGAGCGGTCTGCGTACACGCTATATCTTCATGGACCGTCTGCACGTGTCGCGTTCATATGCTACACATGAGCCGCAACGCAGTCGGTGTTTGCTGCACCCTGTGCCGCCGGTCGGCGTGGACATTTCACGCTACTTCCAGCCGCACTTGCAGGATCTCTTCTGAGCAACTCGCGTACACTGCACCTAGCATGTTTGCGCATCTTTTTCCCCTGTTGATCCAACCGGGTACGAATACTTCCCTTGCCGACTGGCAGATAGCCGCGGCATATGCTGTTTTTGCCGTGAGCTACATGGTTTTTGCCCTGGGTAAGTTTCCTGGGCTTCGTATCGACCGCCCGGGCATGGGAATCATCGGCGCCGTGCTTATGGTGGCTTTTGGCGTCATGAGCGCCCAGGGTGCCCTGCGCTGTATCGACTTCGGTACGCTGGTGCTTCTGTTCTCCATGATGCTGGTGGTTGGCTGTCTGCGCCTTTCCGGATTCTTTGACTGGGTCACCAGTCAGATCGTAGTTCGGCTCAAGCCGCGGCATCTGCTGCCCACGATCATTTTCATTACCGGCATCCTCTCGGCACTCTTTGTGAATGACGTTATCTGCCTGGTGATGGTACCTTTTGCGCTGGCCGCTACGCGGCGCATGGGGCTCAAGCCTTTGCCTTATCTGCTGGCTGTGGCCACTGCGTCCAACATTGGTAGCGTGGCGACGATTACCGGTAATCCGCAGAATATGCTTATCGGGTCATTTTCCGGACTTAGTTATGGCTACTTTCTCAGCCGCCTGGGGCCTGTGGCGTTGATCGGTCTGGTCCTGGACTGGATTCTGCTGGCATGGCTATGCCGGCCCGAGCATGTGGAGCGTGAAGCCGAGGAACTGCGCGCGATGGCTGTGCCCACCGTGACGATGCGCGAGCTACGCAAACCGGCGATTGTGATAGCGATGGTGCTGGCAGGCTTCATCGGCGGCGTGCCACCGGCGATGATGGCAGCGCTCGGCGCCGCACTCATGCTCATCACTCGGACGCAGAATCCACGTCAGGTCTACGACGAGGTGGACTGGGGACTACTGGTCTTCTTCGTGGGCCTGTTTCTGATTGTGGGCGGTGCGGAGAATGCCGGCCTGAACAGCGATTTGTTTGCCGTGGCGGCACGGTTGAATCTGCAAAACGCTGGGATTCTCACCTTGGTTTCAGCGGCACTCTCTAACATTGTCAGCAACGTGCCCGCGGTGATGCTACTCAAGTCGCTGGTGCCGGGCTTCCACGATGCGCGCACCGGCTGGCTGGTGCTGGCCATGGCCAGCACGCTGGCTGGAAATCTGACGATTACTGGTTCGGTGGCCAACCTGATCGTAGTGGAGAGGGCGCAAGGTGAGGTGCACATCGGCTTCTGGGATTACTCGCGTGTGGGGATTCCAGTGACGTTGTTGACGCTGGCTGTAGGCTCGGCCTGGATTGTCTGGATTCACTAGGCCGACGTGCTTGCTGATGCCGCAGATTTTTCCGTAACGGCCAAGCCTTCATCGTCAGGAATGAAGATCTCAAAGACGGTGCCGGAGATCTGACCTGCCTCGGGCCGGGCGTGCTCCGCTGGACGGCTGCGCACAAGGAACCTGCCATGATGTTTGGCGATGATCTCCTGGCTGATCCACAGCCCAAGACCAGTGCCGGTGGCTTCCTTGGTAGTGAAGAACGCCTCGAAGATTCGATCTTTTACATCCTTGGCCATGCCTGTTCCGCTGTCGGCCACGGTGAAGCGGATACCGGGCTGATCGTCGCCGCTCCAGTTGCGCGAGCGGTGGGCACGTACTGAGAGGCGGCCACCAGAAGCCATGGCATCCAGCGCGTTACCCACTAGATTGGCAATTACCTGGCGTATCTCTCCGGCAAAGCAGAAGACAGTCAATTCCGGATCGTAATCACGCTCAACGTGGACGTTTTGTCCGTTGAGACGGCCCTGGTAGAGGCTGAGCACGGAATCGAGCAGGTCAGCCATGCGTGCCCGTGTGGGCAGCGTGGACTGGCGATAGAAACGCAGCGTCTGCTGGGTGATCTCTGCGATCCGTCGTACCTCGTACTCTGCCATGGCCACGTAGTTTTGGGCGGAGTTGTCGAGCTTGCTGAAGTTGCGGAGCAGGAAGATGAGGTTGGTGATGGCTTCCAGAGGGTTATTGATTTCGTGTGCGATGGAGGCGGCTAGCCGTCCGGTCACCGCCAGCTTTTCGGCTTTGCGCAGAGCTTCCTCGCTTAATTTGCGTTCGGTTGCGTCCAGTGCAATGACCCCCACCCAGCGTACCTGGTGCGAGGTGGTACGCACCGGGTACGCGCTCACCAGCCAAGTCCAGGGACGCCCCAGGCGATGACCGCCTCCGCTCAGTTCGAGGTTACGGACGGGCGCTTCTTCGGTAAAGACGCGCATCACGGTAGACTCCAGGGCCTGTGCGGCGGGCAGTGGCAGCAGATCGGGCAGGGTGCGACCCAGGTGGCTGCTCAGTGCCTGGCCAGTCATCTCCGCAAAGACGCGATTGACGCGTACGATACGGCAGTTGGCATCGAAGAAGGTGAGCCCGATTGGCGCGTTGGCCAGCATAGAGTCCAGCAATGAGAGTGTGTCGTTCAGGCCCTCTCGTTGCTCTGCGAGAGACGCGACCATGCGGTTGAAAGTCTCAATCAGATCGCCGACCTCGTTTTCCACGGTGACTGGCAAGGGAAAGTTGTTGCCGCTTTCCGGGCCGCCCATCAAGGCACGGGTTCCGCGATGCAAAATTGCCAGCGGCTTGGTAATGGATTTGGCGGTAAGCAGGACCAGTAGAACTGAAGCAATGATCCATATGATGCCGAAGACGATGGTGCCGTGGAGAACGGTGATCAACTGCTCGTTGGTCCAGGACTGGTCGTCTTCAACCCAGACGTAGCCCAGGAGATTTCCATCGGCATAGATGGCCTGCACGCATTCCTTGGAACCCTCGGCACCATTGAAGAAGTGCGGCTGGCGATCATGGATGCGCCGAATCTGCGCGCGTTCGATTATTTCGAGGTTAGAACTTTCGGGCTTGCCCTGGCTTGTGAAGAGCATGTTCCCCGCAGGATCAGTAATCCGGGCCATGGCCACGTCAGGCGCGGCACCCACCATCCGTACAGAGAGCCGTGCCAGGTCTGGCCGTCCTGCCTGCAGCGCATCACGCGTCTCCACAGCCAGCGAGGCAGCGTGGTGCGTGAGCCGCTGCAGCACGTGCTGGTAGACTTCGCGCGTCTGCTGCTGAATAAGCAGCACGGCGTAGAGACCGAGGGAGAGCGCTTCAAGCAGGACCAGCCCGGCCAGCATCTGCGAGCGAATCGACCGCGGCCACCAGCGTATACGCATTGCCTGGCTCTCCTGGGATGGACTGTGCCTCAGTGTACCGGATTGCTCTGGATGCGGGCCTGTGCGGTGCGGCTGGACTCGAGTGCGGCGGCAATCTGGCGGCCGTGGAATCGGCCATTTTCAATGAAGATTTCGTTGGTGCGGGAACCGGCTACGATGACCCCGGCCAGGTAGATGCCGGGTACATTGCTCTCCAGAGTCTCGGCATTGCACTCCGGCAGGCGGTCTTCGCCAGCGAAGCGGACGCCGAGTTTTTCCAGGAAGCTGAAGTCGGGGTGGTAGCCGGTCATGGCAAAGACGAAGTCATTGTTGAGGATCTCGCGGCCGGCGGGTGTTTCCAGCACCAGGGTGTCTGGTGTGATCTCAGCCACGCGGGTCTCAAAGTAGGCTTTGATCTCTCCGGCCTTGATGCGGTTCTCGATGTCTGGCTTGATCCAGTACTTTACATGGCGGTGCAGCTCTGCGCCGCGGTGGATCAGGGTGACGCGGGCGCCGTGCCGCCACAGCTCCAGGGCCGCGATGGCGGCGGAGTTTTTGCCGCCGATGACGGCGATGTCCAGGCCGTAGTACGGGTGAGGATCGTTGTAGTAGTGGCGGACTTTGCTGAGATTTTCCCCGGGGACCCCCATCCAGTTGGGCAGGTCGTAGTAGCCGGTGGCGATGGCCAGCTTGCGGGCGTGCATGGCGCCGGCGCGGCCAAAGCGGTCCACTGTGTGCACGGTGAAGTTGCCGTCGGCCCCGGTTACCTTCTCCACGCGGTGGTACTGGCGGACGTCGAGCTTGTAGAAGGCGGCTACCTGGCGGTAGTACTCCAGCGCCTCATTGCGGGTAGGCTTGGCGTTGACGCTGGGAAAGGGAATGCCGCCGATTTCCAGCAGCTCCGAGGTGGTGAAAAACGTCATGTGCGCCGGGTAATGGAAGAGCGAGTTGCACAGGCAGCCTTTTTCCACCAGCACGGTCCTGAAGCCGGATTTTTGGGCTTCGATGGCGCAGGCCAGGCCGGTCGGTCCGGCGCCGATTACCAGGAAATCAAAGACTTCAGTGTGTGCGGGGTGCAAGCTTGAGTCTTCCATGCTTCCAGCTTAGGCCATGGACCTGGATTTGGACATGCAGGCAGTTTCATGGGGCGGAAACAGGCGGAATGCTGGAGCTCTGCGGCAGGAAGGCAGACGGCAATGGAGCTGAGCAAGAAGAGCGAGGAGGCCGGGCGGCTGGCGCGGGAGATGCGCGAGCCGATTCTCTTCAAGCGCGACGGCTGTGGGCATGCCGATTTGCGAAGCGCGGCGCAGGGGGGGAGGGGTGGGTGTGTTTTTTGCCGTTTTTCTGGTTGGGGTTGGCTGGGTTAAATTGTTGTGCGCGATGGGGTTAGGTCCGGTGGCCGACGGCCTGAACTGCACTGAAAAAGCCGTGCATTTATGCAGAAAAACGCGCTTTTTATCGAGGAAAAGTGCTGCTTTTTGAGCAGGTTAAGCGTATGGACGGCGGCGGCGGCGCGGGAGGTATTGGGCATGGTGTGTACAGGATAGGAGAAAGCGGGGAAATTATCTGCAAACTGCGGGCAGATTTCATTTTTGACCTCAAATGCCTTTGAATCAGGGCAGTACGCGCGGCCCAGGGCACTAGACGGGCAGGGTGAGTTCTGTGCTTTCCTTTTTGCCCGTCCAGCGGGCGCTCTGCGAGGTTGGTTGAATGATAGAATTTAAAGGTAGAAAGGTAGAAATCGATGGCATTGAGCATCAAAAACGAAGAGGCCGAGAGGATGGCGCGGGAGCTGGCCCGCCGGAATGGCGAGACGGTGACGCTCGCTGTGATGGTTGCGCTGCGGGAGCGGCTGGAGCGGGTTGAGAAGGCCGCGGCACGGCAGAGCCGCATGGAATGGTTGAAGGAGATTACGAAGGAGACCGCGGCCATCATGAACGATGGTCGTAGCTCCAAAGAACTGATGGATGAGCTTTACGACGAAGAAACGGGGTTGCCCAAATGATCGTCGATACATCGGTCCTGGTCGCAATTTTGAAAGAAGAGACAGGATGGGAGGCGTACGCGGAGAGGCTGAACGCCGCGGATGCCGCGTGCATCTCGGCGGCAACGTATGTTGAGCTTTCCATCGTTGTGGATCGCTGGGGGAATCCGGTCCTGAGCAACCGCATCGACGAATTGCTCGCGCGGTTCGACGTCCAGATTGAGCCGGTGACGGCGGAGCAGGCGCGGCTTGCGCGGCAGGCTTACCGCGACTATGGGCGGGGCAGCGGGCATGCGGCGAATCTGAATTTTGGCGACTGCTTCAGCTACGCGCTGGCGCGGGAGAAGCGCGAGCCGATTCTCTTCAAGGGCGACGATTTTGGGCACACCGATCTGCGGAGCGCGGTATTTAGCTTCTAGCTTCTAGCTTTGTGGCGCTGGTGCAGGCGGCTGAGGTCTCCCATCCATTTCGCGATGAGGCTGTGAAATGGATGGGGCGCTCGGCACCCAGCAATTGATGTCACTCAAGTGACGGTCTCCAGCAAGCGGCTTGACGTCACCCAGGAAAATAGATTGTTGACAAGCCGAGGATGCGGATGTACAGTCGTTGGCAGATATATCGTTGATCGATATATGAAGGATGCCGGATATGCCAAAGCGAAAGTTCACCCCCTTGTCTTCCTCTGCGTTTCAGATCCTACTTTCGTTGGCGGATTGCGATCTGCACGGCTACGGTATTATGCGGCAGGTTGAGGGGCAGACCGGCGGCCGCGTGCGGCTTGGGCCCGGGACGCTTTACAGCTCGATTCAGGCGCTGCTTGAAGAAGGATTGATCGAAGAAGTCGATCACCCCGGAGAGCCGCAGCCTGGTCATGAGCGGCGCCGCTATTATAGGCTGACCTCGGCAGGACGAAAAGTGGCTTGCGCCGAGGCGGAACGACTCGCCGAGATTTTGCGGGTAGCACGCGCCAAGAAAATCCTGAGGGGGGAATATGTTTGAGCGGCTCTTTGTCTGTCTCCTGCGCTTCTATCCCTCGCGGTTCCTGAGGGACTATCAGGGTGAGGCGCGGCAATTGTTGCGGGACCGCTTTCGGGACGAAACCGGCCTACTAGGCAGATTGCGTCTCTGTCTCGATCTCATCCTCGATCTCTCAGTCAGTCTTCCTCAAGCCTATTGGACAACTTCGAAGGCGCCTGCCACGGCTCCCGTTCTTCGCCAGCATGTCGAGGGCACTCCTTCTTTCCGTCTGCTTACAGAGGAGAAGACGCACCTTGGACTCTTCCTGGTTGGGAGCCTAGTTACCCTGACCGGGCTGAGCTTGTTTTCATTCGTCCTCAGTCACGAGCCTCCAATGGGGTCTAGTTCCGGCCAGAACAATCAGATATCACCGATTGAGGCCGTTATCCAGCGGCTCAACCAACCGCTTACAGCAAGCGAAACTTTACTGCGACAGCAGGTAATGACCAGCAACCAAACCAAGGAACTGGTTCCGCCGCAGGCAACGGCCTCTCCGCTTCCGCTCGCGGACAAGGCACTCCCTCGCTCGCAAAATGGGGTCGAAATCAGTGTGCAGCAGCGCCGGGGATACGTGGTTGCTCACGGGGTTCACAGCGGCATCGGCCCGCCCCTTGACGGGATGAGAGATATCGTTCCGAGCGCGTGGCAAGGAACGCTCAACGATCCACAGCAGAAGCGGCGCATATTCTTCGAAATCAGCGAGCTACGTACAGGCGAACTCACGGTTTTGTTCGAGAGTGCAGGGAAGGGAAAGCAGTTCGCCAAAGCCGGATCAGCGAGCTTTCAGGATGGCGTTCTGCAATTCACAATTCACTCAATCGGCGCAACGTACAAAGGTAAGATGGCTGGCGATGGCATGTCGATTGCAGGGACTTGGGAGCAGGGTACAGTTTCCTACCCTCTGCTGTTCAGCCGAGTCCTGCCGCGCACTCCGCTTCAACCGGCTGCGCACTGAGTCGCAGGCAGTTCCGCATTTAGAAGGCAGCATGCATCCGGCGCCCGCAGTCTTTTGCGGAGCTGGATAGAGGTCCGCTCAGGGCAGGTTGAGTTCCGTGGTATCCCAGGTGCCCAACGGCGAGGCACCTGGGGCAGCCATCCTTTGTGGGCGAACTTAATCCACCCGGCGCACGGGCAGCAGGCATTCCTGCGCGAGGGGCCTCGCATCCATTACCCTAGAAGCGTTCGAACTTCAGAGGAGCATTTTATGACTGCCATACTTCAGGAAGATTTTATTGCCAGCGTTGCGGGCGCTTTGCAGTACATCAGCTACTACCACCCGGTGGACTACATTACGAGCCTGGCCAAGGCGTACGAGCGGGAGCAGTCGCCGGCGGCCAAGGATGCGATTGCGCAGATTCTGATCAACAGCCGCATGTGCGCGGAGGGGCACAGGCCCATCTGCCAGGACACGGGCATTGTGACCGCCTTCCTGAAGGTGGGCATGGATGCGCGCTTTGAGGCCGCGCCGGGCGAGGAGCGGATGGACGTGCAGCAGATGGTGGACGAGGGGGTGCGGCGGGCGTATCTGGACCCGGACAACAAGCTGCGGGCGTCGATTCTGTCCGATCCGGCGGGAGCGCGGAAGAATACCAAGGACAACACGCCGGCGGTGGTGAGCGTGGAGCTGGTGAAGGGCGACACGGTGGAGATCACGGTGGCGGCGAAGGGCGGCGGGTCGGAGGCGAAGTCGAAGTTTGCGATGCTGAACCCGTCGGACTCGATTGTGGAGTGGGTGCTGAAGACGGTGCCGACGATGGGGGCGGGGTGGTGTCCGCCGGGGATGCTGGGGATTGGGATTGGCGGCACGGCGGAGAAGGCGATGCTGCTGGCCAAAGCGTCGCTGATGGACCCCATCGACATTCAGGAGCTGATTGCGCGCGGTCCGCAGACCACGGCGGAGAAGCTGCGGGTGGAGCTGTATGAGAAGGTGAACCGGCTGGGCATTGGGGCACAGGGGCTGGGCGGGCTGACGACGGTGCTGGACGTGAAGGTGCTCGACTACCCGACGCATGCGGCCAACCTGCCGGTGGCGATGATTCCCAACTGCGCGGCGACGCGGCATGCGCACCTGGTGCTGGATGGGTCAGGGCCGGTGTTTCTGGATCCGCCGGACCTGAAGGACTGGCCGACGCTGACCTATGACGTGAGCGGCGCGCGGCGGGTGAACCTGGACACGGTGACGCGCGAAGAGGCGGCGACGTGGAAGCCGGGCGAGGTGCTGCTGCTGACGGGCAAGCTGCTGACGGGACGCGATGCGGCGCACAAGCGCATGACGGACATGCTGAATCGCGGCGAGAAGCTGCCGGTGGAGTTCAAGGACAGGTTCATCTACTACGTGGGGCCGGTGGACCCGGTGCGCGAAGAGGTGGTGGGGCCGGCGGGACCGACGACGGCGACGCGGATGGACAAGTTCACGCGGCAGATGCTGGCGGAGACGGGTCTGCTGGGCATGGTGGGCAAGGCGGAACGCGGGCCGGTGGCGATTGAGGCGATCAAGGAGTTTGGCGCGGTGTACCTGATGGCGGTAGGCGGCGCGGCTTACCTGGTGTCAAAGGCCATTCACGGGTCGCGGCTGGTGGCGTTTGGCGACCTGGGGATGGAGGCCATCTACGAATTCGACGTGAAGGATATGCCGGTGACGGTGGCGGTGGACGCGAAGGGGACGAGCGTGCACCAGACGGGTCCGGCGGAGTGGCAGCAGCGGATTGCGGGGATTCCGATTTTGTCGTAGCTAGTTAGCGGGTTCGCGAGTTCGCGAGTTAGCAAGTTGGCGGGTTGGCGAGTGCGCTTGCTGAGGGTGGGGGATCGCATGCATTGCGCGGTGAGATGTGCAATGCATGCGATGCCTGCGTGTGGCAGAAGTGCCGACGGATGGCTTTGATCTGTTTCTATGCCGGGGTGAGATAGCCCATGCCGTCGAGGACGCCGCGCTCGTAGGCGATGCTCTCAATGACGCCGGGCATGGGGTTGTCGCCGTGGATCTCGTACTCGAGGTCGACGTAGCCGGGATAGCCGATCTCGATGAGGGCCTGGAAGATGCCGCGGATGGGCATTTTGCCGGCGCCGACGGCGACCTGGCTCTCCTTGACGGCGAGGTTGGAGAGATCCTTCATGTGCACATCGTAGAGGCGCGAGCCGGCCATGTGGATGGCCTCGGCGACGTTGACGCCGGCGCGGGCGGTGTGGCCCACGTCGATGCAGAAGCCGATGCGGGGGTCCATGTCCTTGATGACCTTGAGCACATCATAGGGCGAGGGGAAGAACTTGTCTTCCGGGCCGTGGTTGTGGATGGCGATCTTGACGTCGTATTCCTTGACGAAGCGCTCGATCCACTTGAGGGAGTCGGGGGTGGGATCGCCGGCGACGATGACGCCGATGCCGGCGCGCTTGACGTACTCGAACTTGGCGCGGACGTCTTTTTCGTCCTGCTCGCGGAAGTAGATGGCACCGGCGGCGTGGAGCGTGATGCCGTTGGCCTTGTAGTCGGCGACGGCCGCGGCCTCGGCGGCGGGGTCCATGGGCAGGTGATCCTTGATGTCTTTGCAGTTCAGGTTGGTGATGTGAAGCTGCTTGAGGTAAGGGATCATCTGGTCGCGGGTGAAGTTGCGGAAGGTGTAGCTGCACATGCCGAGCTTGATGGGCGAGGGCTTGCCGGTTTCAGCGACGGCCTCGGCCAGGGCGGCGGGGGCCGCAGCGCCGGCGGCGGCGCAGGCCACGGCGGCCAGCGCGCCCGACTGCAGGAAGTTACGGCGAGAGAGCGATTCTTTCATGTGCGGGAGACTCCTCTGTTCTCCATGTCGGGTGATTCCCTCAACCGGTTTGAGGGGTTGAGGGATAGGTGGGCGCGGCCAGATAACGATCCCTTGCCTGCCCGGTCCGTTCCGGCAGCCAACGGGCGCAGCCGGAGTTTTCGGTGAAGGGAAAAGGTAATGCACGGAAGCGTGGGTTGGCAACCCTGGACAGACCACAGGCTGAAGTGTGCGGGGACTCCTGAGTCAAGGGCGTCCAAGGGCGGAAGCGCGTAGGAGAACGCGCAGCAAAAACCCCGTCTCCCAGGCGAAGGCGCTGAGAGAACGGGGTGTGGAGACGCAGGGGGATGTGTTCCCGCCGCTGGTTACTGTTTGCCGAAGCGGTAAACAATGCCGCCGTTGACGCCCATGGCCTTCTGCATGCTGGAGTCGAAGCCGTTGAGCATGAACTCCGCGCCGAGGCGGAAGGCAATGTTGGGAGTCAGGTTGTACTCGGGCAACAGGGCGGCAGAGATGGCGTAGGTGTTGCCGTCCGGATAGAGGCCGAGCGAAGAGGGCAGGAAGCCGTTCAGGTCGCCGGAGAAGTGTCCGTGGGCGAAGCCGCCGAGGACCCGTGCGGAGACGGAGTATTTGGGCTGCAGGTAGAAGCGGTAGGTGGGGCCGATCATGGCCATGTATTCGCTGATGGCCGGCTGGGTAATGGCGCTGTTGGTGGTGGTGTTCAGGCCGACGTAGGGGGAGCCGTAGTAGCCGCGGCCATCGGCGGTGATGCCCAGGCGCTCATTGCGATAGCGGGTAATGTCCACATCCCAGGCGTACATGTTGGCCTTCTGCAGGTACTTGCCCGGCGTGGCGCGCAGGAAGGCGGAGCCCAGGTTGAACTCATAAAGATGATCGTAGGTCTGATGGATGGCGGCGTCGCGGCGCTGCTGGTGGCGCAGCCGGATGCGCTCCTGCACCGTCATTTCCATCTGCGTGGCAGTGGCCGGCTGCTGCGCCTGGCTGCTGGACTGGGCGGGCGAAGTGCTGCTCGAACTCTGGGCCGGGGCGGCGACTGCTGCGCAGGACGCCAGCGCCAGCAGAAAGGCAAGACGGCGGAAAGATTGCATCGGTTTAGGGCTTCCTCCACGGGAGTACGGAAGTTGGCGGCCACACACGGCAGCGCTTCCCCCATAAGGTATTAAATCATCCCGGGGTGCGGCTTGTGGGTGAACGGCTGAGGAATGGACGCGTGGCGGAAAAATTGGCAACCAGCCGGGGTGGAGAGCGATCTCAGGTTTTCCGCAAGGATGACGAAGAATTCATGAGAAACGCTGCATGTATGCGGGTCTTTCAGGTTAACCAATCGTCTAGGATGAAGAGCGATGGAGGTCATCAAAAAAACTATGGGTCGTTTGCTGTTGGGAGTTGTATTAGGTCTTTTGCTGGTGCCGCTCGCGGTGCTCGGCTGGTTCCAGTTCGGTCACCCGCCGGTGGCAGTCACCGATCCCCCGCTGCCGATGGAAAAGCTGATCACGCATGTTCCCCTGCATGCGCGGATCAGCCGCGAGATGCCGCGGACGGTGCCCATCGAGGCGAACGAGGAGAACCTGGTGGCGGGCGCGCGGATTTATCGCGACGAGTGCGCGGCGTGCCACGGCTTCTCTGGCAAGGCTTCCTCGTTTGGGCCGCACATGTTCCCCGGCGCGCCGCAACTGTGGAAGAGGCACCACAATGGCAAGACGGTGGGTGTGAGCGACGACCCGCCGGGCGAGACCTACTGGAAGGTGGCGAATGGCATTCGGCTGACCGGCATGCCTTCTTACGAGCGGATTCTGAACCCGACGCAGATGTGGCAGGTGTCTGTGCTGCTGGCCAATGCGGACAAGCCGCTGCCGCCGGTTGCGTACAACATCGTGCGCGGTTTGCCGGAGACGCCGGAGCCGGCGCCTGCCGAGAGCGGGAAGAAGCCGGCCCATAAGCGGTAAGCTGGTTGCATTCACTCTGTGCCCGGGCCTCCCCGCCCGGGCGCCGGGAAAGAAAGGCGAGAGATGAACCTGCTGACCCTGCTGCGTAAAGGATTTGGCTACATGCTGATGAGTATGGGCGTCTCCAGCCCGGAGGCGGCGAAGAAGAAGCCTGCTGTGCGACCCAATGCAGGCAGCAAGTAGCAGGCTGCGGCAGTATCGCGCAGATCCACACAAAAGAAGGCCCTTCGCCCGCGCGGAGGGCCTTTCTGCGTCTGGGGAAGAGATGGACCGCGATCCTTCTCTGGGCAGGGCGGGGAAGTGAAAGATTTTGCGCGGTGCGTGCATGGCCAGTGGCGGCGCAGGTGCGGTAGTCTGCAAAGCGAAGACAATCCTTTTGAGACTGAGGCATTCGAGTGAGTTCAGGGATGAATCGGCGCAGATTTCTGCAGGCAGCCACGGCGGCAGTTCCAGCGGCGGCGGGCATGTTGTCCATGAAGGAAGCGGCAGCGGCTCCCGCAGAGGAGATGGCCGGCGGGAGCACGCTGGTCCCGCGCTTTGGCGATGCGCGCGACTGGTGGTTCCAGCGGCGCTTTGGCATGTTTGTGCACTGGGGGCTTTACTCCATCGCCGGCTGGCATGAGCAGATGGAGTGGCGCGAGGGGATTCCGCGCACGGAGTATGAGCGATATTTTCAACAGTGGAATCCGCGCCACTACGATCCCGACGCGTGGCTGGACGCGGCACAGTCCGCAGGCATGCAGTACATCTGCTTCACGACCAAGCACCACGAGGGCTTTTGCCAGTGGGACACGAAGCTGACCGACTTCAACTGCACCAAGACTCCTTTTGGAAAGGACGCACTGCGGATGCTGGCCGAGGCCTGCCACCGCAGGAACTTTCCGCTGTGCCTGTACTACTCGGTGGTGGACTGGCATAGCCCGCTGTATCCGAACCAGGGACGCTCCCATGAGCTGAAGCCGCAGCCGGGCGATCACCCGGACCTGACGAAGTACATCGAGTTTGTGCGCGGACAGGTGCGGGAGCTGTGCACGAACTATGGCAAGATCAGCGGCTTCTGGTGGGATATGAATGTGACCGGCGTGGTGGACCCGTCGATTAACGCGATGATTCGCCAGTTGCAGCCGGCGGCGGTGATCAACAACCGCGGCTTCGATCATGGGGACTTTGGCACGCCGGAGCGCGACTACAACCGCTCTTGGGACCAGCCGCGCGCCTTCAAGGAGCGCGTGGAGGCCTGCCAGTCCGTGGGCATGGAGAGCTGGGGCTACCGCAAGGACGAGGATTACTACAGCCTGCGGTATCTGACCTCGAGCATCGACAAGTATCGCGCACGGGATGCGAATTATCTGCTGAACGTGGGGCCAACGGGAGAGGGTGTGATTCCCGAACAGGCGGCGCAGACGCTGCATCGGCTGGGGCCATGGTACAAAGCGGTGCGCGAGGCCTTCGAGGATGCCGTGCCGTGCTCCGGGCTGACGGCGAACCGCAATGTGCTGTTGACCCGCAAGGGCAAGAGCCTCTATGTGCATCTTTACCAGGCGCCGGACGGCGGCGAGGTGCTGCTGCGTCCGCTGGCGCTGAAGCCGGTGAAGGCGGTGCTGCTGAACGATGGGCGGCCGGTGCAGTGGCGGCTGGACATTGCGCCGATGGAGTGGACGTATCACCATCCCTACCTGCGTCTGCATGCGCTGCCGGTGGAGGAGTTTGCGGGGACGACGATGGTGGTGCGGCTGGATTTTGAGAGTCTTGAAGGACTGCACCCGGAGGCCGGGGGCTCTGAGGCGAACGGGAATACGCTGCTGCGCTAGCTGCTTGCCCTGAAGCATCTTTTGGGTGACACGCTGCGAGGGACGCGCAACGCCTGGGCAGTGGGGCAAAGGCTCCTTTCTATCTCGATTCTTTTGAATATTCTGGACATTCCGTTGTGCGGCAGGAAGGGTTCATCCTGCCGCACATTGTCGTCTATGGCGGAAAGATTTCCCGGCTGAAATGGCGGGGCTTGACATTCTTTGCATTCAGGCCCAAAATTGCGGCCAAATTCAGAGTTTAGTTTCTGTAGGGAACGAGTCCTCGCTGCGTGGTCAGGGAGGGTTCGCAATGCTGGTTGCGCTGGGCATCTTGCAGGTGTGACCGGGAGAAGCGGAGGGCTGCAATGGCCTGCCGCGTCCTCGGATGATGTGGTTTCCAAAGTCGCTGAAAGATGCCGCTGTCCGCCGCGTTCTCGGCGGGCGGCGCCGATGTAGGAACTGCTGAGGCAAGGGCCAGTCATTTGGCGATGAAGGAGCGGGTGCGGGGTGCACCGCAGGCGATCGAGCTGCGGAAAGCCCGGCACAACGATCGATCAACCGCGAATTCAGGAGGGACCAGTCAAATGACTACGCCAGGCAACACCGCATCTCTCTCGCAGCGTAAGTGGAATGTGATTTGGCTCACCATCGTGATGCTGATGGGAGTGGCCATGTTGAGTCCGGCCGTGTGGGCGCAAAGCGGTGCGGGCTCCATTCAGGGCACGGTCAGCGACGCCACCGGCGCCGTGATTCCCGGCGCCACGATCCGGGTGGTGAATGAGGCTACGGCCGTCACTGCGAACACCAAGACAAACGAAGTGGGGTTCTATCAGGTGCCCGGACTGTTCACCGGCACCTATGTTCTGACCGTGACCGCTCCCAACATGAAGACCTACAAGGCGACCGTGCAACTGCAGGTGGCGCAGGCCGCGGTGGTGAACCCGGCGATGACGCCGGGGCAGGTAACGCAACAGGTGGAGGTGGCAGCCAACATCGTGCAGCTGACCACTACCGATAACGGAACCATTACCTCCACGCTGGAGGCCAGCCGCATTAACCAGTTGCCGATGAATGGACGCATGCTGCTGACGCTGACCGGCAACACCACACCGGGACTGGAGGGCACCGGCCAGCGCGCCAACGGTCTGATGCCGGAGGCGCTGGAATACGTGCAGGACGGTGCGCCGCTGACCAATCGCAACTTTGGCGGCGTGGGCAATTCCACCCAGTCGCAACTGCCTGACCCGGATGCGGTGCAGGAAGTGCGCATGGAGACGACCAACACCAGCGCCATGTATTCGGCGCCGGCGACCGGGTTGATTACGACCAAGTCCGGCACCAACCAAGTGCATGGCTCGTTCTTTGAGACGGCGCGCAACAACGCCGTAGGCATTGCCAAGGGCCGGCAGAATCCGTATCACTTTGCCGCGCCGCACCTGGTGCGCAACGAGTTTGGCGCGTCGGCTGGCGGGCCGATCTGGCTGCCCAAACTCTACAACGGCAGAGATCGCAGCTTCTGGTTCTTTGCGTATGAGCGCTACTCGCTGGCCACGACGACTAATGACCTGACTACGGTACCGACGAATGCGATGCGTACCGGCGACTGGAGCGGACTGACGGATGGCAGTGGCACCTTCCAGCAGTTGTATGACCCGCTGACCACGGCGGCATCGACGAACTGCAATGGCAGCGGACAGGCGAATCAGTGGTGCCGCACGCCCTTTGCCAATAACCAGATGCCGATTGGGCGGCTGTCACCCACGGCCAAGATGCTCTACGCCATTACGCCCACGCCCACATCGAGCGACAATCCGATGCTGACGAGCAACTTCATCTCGCCCAATGCGCAGTGGGTTCCGATTCCGACGATGACGTTCCGTCTGGATCACCACTTCAACGAGGTGAATAGCGCATACCTGCGCTACACGCATAACATCCAGACCAACCGCGCGCTGCGCAACTATCCGAATCCCACGCCGGCCACGATTGCCTCCGGTGGATTCCCGTTCTGCGCGGATGATTGCCAGAACATCAACATTGCCACGTTCAGCAGCGCACTGGGCTACACGCACGTGTTTTCGCCGGCCTTCTTTTCAGAGACCATCTACAGCATGATGTGGTTTAACCAGTATGTGGGCGGCGGCGGCAATGTGAACCTGGATTACGAGAAGATGATGGGACTGCCGAACAACTTCGGGCAGACGGGCTTTCCGAACATTGGCTCGACCTCGGGGGTAGGAACCCGCGCGGCCACGACCCTGATCAAGCCGTATGGCGGCACGATGTACAACTACCAGGAAGCGCAGATCATCTTTAACCTGGATGAGAACCTGACCAAGACCGTGGGCCGGCACCAGATGCAGTTTGGCGGCCGCTGGCGGCATGAGCGGTTTATGTATCTGCCCGACCGGTCTTCGGACCAGGTCTCGTTTGGCGCCTTTGCCACGGCGCTGGAAGACCCGGCGTCAGGCACGAACTACACCGCGAAGCCCAACACGGGATTCACCGATGCGGACATGTTTCTGGGCGCGGCTTCGCAGTACTCGATCAATCTGCAGCCGCCGCGCGTGCACTACCACGACATGGAGTTTGATGCGTACTTCCAGGACAACTATCACATCAGCCGGAACCTGACGGTGAACATTGGCCTGCGCTACGAGAATCATCCGGGAGCGTGGACGAAGTATGGCCTGTCAGAGGGATTCGACCTGAAGAACAAGGCGCAGGTGCTGACGAATCCCATTTCGTACTACATTGCCAACGGCTATACCACGCAGGCGATTGTGACCAACCTGCAGAACCTGGGTGTGAAGTTCGAGAGCCCGCGGGAGGCCGGCTATCCGGACAAGATGGTGCGCGACTATCCGTGGACGTTCAGTCCGCGTGTCGGCCTGGCCTGGCAGCCCTTTGGCGGCAGGCATGGCACGGTGGTGCGGGGCGCCTATGGGCGGTACATCTATCCGGTGCCGGTGCGCAACTCGATCCGCAACACGACTACCGGCGTTCCGTTTGTGGCCAACTACTTCCAGAGCTACGTCTCCGCAGCGCAGTCTCCGGATAGCCTGCCTAACTATCTGCTGCGTTCGCCGCAGACGGTCATCATGGGACAGAACAGCGCGAACGTGGTGAACAGCAGCACGACGAACTCCATTCTGCCGGGCTTTGGCCTGTGGACGCTGGCGCCGAACCAGGCGCCGGACTATGTGACCCAGACCAACTTCACCATCGAGCAGCCGATGCGGGGCAACTCCGCGCTGCGGCTGACCTGGCTGTGGAGCCATGGCACCAACCTGGATCACTACTTCTACTACAACCAGCATCCTTCCAACTATGTTTGGGAGATGATGACGGGCACGGTGCCGCCTACGGGTGGATCCTCCACCATCGGCACTCCACAGTATGCCAATACCGGAACGGGTCCGTATGACAAGATCATCTACGGCGGGGGCAGTAACTGGGATGCGAAGGATGGCTGGTCCAACGATAACGCGCTGCAGGTGAACTATCAGCGGCTGTTCCATCGCGGCATTGCTTACCAGGTGAGTTATGTCTGGTCCAAGCCCTTCCGGCTGGGCGGCAACTACTTCCGCGATGCCAATGTGTACAACAAGGACTCGTACTTTGGAAACAGCGGCGGAGTGGGGACGATGAGCTCACCGTACGGCACGGTGATTACGCCGAACCTGCCGCCCGCGCAGCCGGCGGGTATTGCGCCGTATGCCAACTGGCATGCGATGAACAAGTACGCGGGCTACATTGTGGATACGGCGATTCCGAAGCAGCACATCGCGTTCAATGGCATTGTCGAACTGCCCTTTGGCCGCGGGAAGCGGTATCTGGGGAACGTAAACCGGCTGCTGGATGAGGTGATCGGCGGCTTCCAACTGGCGGGTAATGGCAATATTGCTTCCACCAGCTTCTATCCGGCAGTGGGCAACTGGGGGCCGACTAACCCGATCAAGACCTACAAACACAGCAAGGCCAAGGTGACGGATTGCCGCAGCGGCGTGTGCCATCCGGCGTACATGTGGTTCAACGGCTACATTGCGCCGGGGTTGATCAACGCGGCAACCAAGGGTATCAGCGGCCTGCCTTCGGACTACAAGCCTTATTCCACCCCGATTGATACGACGGTGGGCACGACAAACTACAACACCAACAACGTGAACGTGAAGCTGAGCAACGGCAACACCGTGGTGGTGGGCTATAGTCCGGGGCCGACCGGAGCGCATCCTTACGCGCATACCAACCTGAATGGCCCGATCAACTACACGGTGGATCTCTCGGTCTTCAAGATCTTCCCCATTACGGAGAAGATGAATCTGAGAGTCAATGTGGATGCCTTCAACGCCTTTAACGTGCAGGGTTACAACATCCCCAACACGACGGATGGCATTCAGCAGATTGCGCCAGGCGTGGGCGTGGCCAGCTCCTACAACACGCCGCGGCAGTTGCAGTTCACCATGCGTTTTACCTTCTGAAAGCGAAGCAGGCAGCACGCACAAAGGCCCCGGGATTAACTCCGGGGCCTTTGTGCGTAGACAGCATGAAAGGGGAGACGCGCGGCGTGATGGCGGACTAATGGAGTTCCGGGTGCACGCGGTAGGCAAGCAAATCGGCGTGCAGCGATGTGCCGTTGATCTCGGAGGTTTTGAGTACCGCTTCAAAGTAAGGCAAGCGGCTGGTGTGAAGCAGTTGCAACAGGTGGCTCATCTGCTCTTC
>DAIDGZ010000083.1 GCA_027452125.1 Acidobacteriaceae bacterium
GGTGAGGATGGCGATGGGCGCGGGGAAGTTGCGGAACTCCGTGAGCAGCACGCCAAAGACCAGAGCCAGAGCCAGCAGGAGCACGCGCAGCAGGTCGTGGAAGGACTTCTGCTGCTCCTGGTAGGTGCCGCCATACTCGACACGCACCGAGGGTGGCAGGTGCAGCGAGGCCACAGTCTCACGTACGCGGGTCATGACTCCGCCAAGATCCGAGCCCTCCAAGCCGCCGGTGACGACCACCAGGCGTTGCAGATTTTCCCGGTAGATCTCGTTCTGCGGCGGCAACTGCTGCACGCTGGCCAGCGAGCCCAGCGTGGCTGTGTGGCCGGAGGCGCTGTTGAAGACGGTGTTCTGGATGGCCTCAAGCGAGCTGCGGTTCTCATCGCCGAGACGCACGCGAATTGTGTAGGGGCGGTCGTTAGCGATGAGCGGATTGGTAGTGGGAATGCCGTCGAGGATGGCCGTGGCATCCTCAGAGACCTCAGTGGGCGTGAAACCGAGGCGCGCGGCCACCTGCGGATCGACCTGGAAGTTGGTAGCCGGACCGCTGATGGTGTTGTCGATGCCATTCTCCACATCCACCACGCCCTGAATCTTGCCGATGGCGTCGGCCACCTCAGGCGCGAGCTGGCTGAGCAGCGCGGGGTCCTCAGAGAAGAGTTTGATCTGGATCGGCTCGGGGGCGTTGGAGAGGTCGTTAATGTTGTCCTGCAGAATCTGCGTAAGCTCGATGTCGAGCTCCGGCTCGGTGGCCTTCACCTTCTGGCGCACCTCGCTCATCACCTGCCAGACAGAGCGGTGGCGATGTGCTTTGAGCTTGATGGTGAAGTCGCCGGTATTGGCCTCAGTCACAGCGGCGTAGCCCATCTGCAGGCCGGTGCGGCGCGAGGTGCTCTCCACCTCGGGGATGGAGTGAAGGATGCGCGCCACATGATCCAGCACGCGATTCGTCTCAGAGAGTGAGCTACCGGCGGGCATGATGTAGTCGAGAATGAAGCCGCCCTCATCCATCTCCGGCAAGAGGTTAGAGCCGAGAGCCTGATAGCCCATCCAGGTGCCGGCGATCAGCAGCACGCAGATGCCTGCCAGCCACAGCGGCTTGCGCAGCGACCAGTCGAGCACATCGCGGTGGAGGCTGAGGACGCGCGTCAGGAAGCGGCCGGCTGCATGGTCATGCCCACTGCCCTCGGCGCGCTGGTTGCGCAGCAGGACAAAGCTGAGACCGGGAGTCCAGGTGAGAGCCAGGGCCAGCGAGGTGAGTAATGCAGCGGTCATGGTGATGGCGAGCGCGCGGAAGAAGCTGCCGGTGACGCCGCTGACAGCGATCAGCGGCAGGAAGACCACAACCGGCGTGATGGTGGAACCCACCAAGGGCGTGCTGATCTCGGCGAGCGCCTTGCGCACGGCCTCGGTGCGGGTTTCGCCGGAATCGCGATGCATCACGATGTTTTCAACGACGACGATGGCATCGTCAATCACCAGGCCGATGGCCGCGGCGAGGCCGCCCAGGGTCATCAGGTTGAAGCTCTGCCCAATGGCCCACAGCGTCAGGATGGTCACCGCGACAGTAACGGGAATCACCAGACCAGCGATGAGCGACGAGGTCCAGTCGCGCAGGAAGAGGAAGAGTACGATGCAGGCCAGAATGAGGCCGATGACAATGGCGTCGCGCACGCTGCCGATGGCGTCGCGCACCAGCTGCGACTGGTCATAGTAGGCCTGGAGCCGGACGCCGGGCGGGAGCTTGGCCTGGAGCTGCTCCACTTTGGCGGCTACGGCATCGGCCACAGCCACGGTATTGCTGGCCGGCTGGCGTTCGATGTTGAGCAGCACCGCGGGGTGGCCATTGGCGGTGACGGTTGTGTAGATGGGCTGGGTGGCCTTTTCCACGGTGGCCACGTCGGCTACGCGGACAGGCGCCCCGGCAGGCGTGGTCTTCACCACGAGTTGGCGGAGCTCATCCTCGTTATGCACCTGCGCGCCGACGAGGCCGAGGATCAACTGATGATTAGCCTCATACAGACCGGGCGAATCGACGACATTGGAAGCCTGGATCGCATTCACCAGATCGGTGATGGTGATGCCAGCGTTCTGCAACTGGGCCAGGTTCGGAATCACGTGGTACTCCGGCACCTGGCCGCCCTGCACAATTACCGTGCTGACGCCGGCGACGCGGTTAAGCGGCGGCTTCAGCTCGTAAGTAGCGATCTCCCAAAGCTGGGTCTGCGACAGCGTATTCGATGTGAGGCTATAGCCAAGGATGGGAAAGGAGGCAAAGGTGAGCCGGTTGGTGGTGATGCGCACCGTGGGCGGAAGCGACTGCTGCACGCGGGCCAGCGCTGCATCCACCAGTTGCAGCGAGCGGTACATGTCCACGTTCCAGTTGAAGAAGAGGCTGATGTCAGCCGAGCCGCGGCTGGTGGTGGAGCGTACGGTAACCAGGCCGGGGACGGAGTTGATGGCGTCCTCGATTGGCTTGGTGATGGTCACCTGCATCTGATCGACGGGCATCACGCCGTTGTCGACCCCGATGACCACGCGGGGAAAGTTGGTGGACGGAAAGACCGCGATGGGCACCTGCGTAGCCAGATAGATGCCGGCCACGGTGAGCACCGCGGCAAAGAAAAAGATGGTGCGCGTGGAGCGAGCCAGCCAGAAGGATTTGGCGCCGCCCGGGAACTGATGCGCCATTAGTCCTTGCCTCCCGCATCGTCACCGGCCGCAGGACCGACCTTGACCGGTGTGCCTTCGTCAAGCGCATAGGCGCCGCCGGTGATCACCAGATCAGAGGGCGAGAGACCGCTGAGGATCTGCGCATCGCCGTCATCCACAATGCCCACAGTAACCGGCTTGCGATGGGCCGCGCCATCGCTGCCTACAACCATCACGAACTTGCTGCCATCCTGGGCAGTGAGCAACGCGGCAACGGGAAGGATCGAAGCCTGGGGAACGGTGCGGCCGGTGATGGAGACCTTGACCGGAGTGCCCACCTTGAGCGCGCCCGACTTATTGTCGATCTTCAACCAGATTTCTACGGTGGTGCTTCCTGTGTCGAGCGCCGGACTGATCATGGAGACCGTGGCCAGGACGGGCTTATCGATGCCCGGCACGGTGACAGCGGCCCGATCACCCAGCTTCATCTGCTGCGCCAGGCTCTGCGCAATGTGCGCCTTGGCCAGCAGCGTATTGGTTTCCATCACGGTAATGAGCGGCGCGCCAGGGTTAGCCGTTTCGCCGGCGTAGAGCGGGCGATCCGTGACGTAGCCGTCGATAGGGCTGCGAATCTCAGAGTAGTTGACCAGGGCCTCGGCACCCTTGAGCTTGCCTTCGGCAGAGGTCAGATTGCCCTGCGCCGCCTCGAGCGCAGCCTTGCGGCTGTAGCTCCGCACCGAAGAGAGATGTTTGGCGGCCGTGTCAAACGCAGCCTGGGCGGCAACCAACGCAGCCTCGGCGGTATCGAGATCGCGGCCGGGGATGGCCCCCTGCGCAAAGAGCTGACGGCGGCTCTTGACGATGCTCTGGTTGAGCGCGAGGTTGGCCTTGGCCTGCGCCAGATCCAGTTCGGCCTTCTGCACATCTTCCGGCACCTGGGCTTTAGTCGCTGTGGTGTACGCAGCCTGCGCGGCCATGTAAGCACCCTTGTTATCCAGTCTGGCGGCGGCAAGGTCGCTGTTCTCCAGAACGGCCAGAAGCTGGCCGGCATGGACGCGCGCACCGCGTTGCACGTAGAACCTGCGCACCGGAGCACTGATCTTGGGCTCGATGGCCGCCTGGGCCACGGGCGCGAGAATCGCATCGGCAAAGATGTGCTCGGAGATGGAGTCCTTCTCCATGTGCTGGGCCTGCACAGTGACCTGCGTCTGCGGCGCAGCCTCTTTTTTGCAGCCCGCAAGCAGCGTCATGGGCAGGACCGCGGCGGCCAGCAGGGAGTGGCGAACGATCAACCAACGCATCGGTGTGTTTTCAGTTGGATTCATCAGTGTGCTCATGGTTGGGTCACATTGTTCCGGTAAGGGTTTGCAGGGCGGCCAGGGCATTTTCATAGCGCACCCGGCCGTCTTCGCGCGCATTTTCCGTGGTCAGATAGGTGTTCTCGGCGTCCACCACTTCCAGCACGGTGGCATCGCCACCCGTGTAGCGGAGCCGGGTAAGGCGCAGGCTCTCGGCTGCGTCAGAAACGCTCTGGTCGAGCGAGGCCAGTTCCTTGCGCGCGGTGGCAGCTTCGGAGTAGGCCTCGTCCAGATGGGCGATGAGTTGGCGCTGCGTATTGGTCAAAGCCACGCGGGCCACATTGCGGCGAATCTCGCTCTGCTTGATCTTGTGCTGGCTGGCAAGCCAGTCCCAGACGGGCAGATTGACCGAGAAACTGGTCGAGTAGCCGAGGTTTCGGGCCTGCCCCAGCGGCGTCACAGGACCATTGACGGCAAATTCATTGGCATCAATGCCGTAGGTCACGTTGAGATCCAGCGAGGGAAGAAGCGCTGCGCGCGCGCCGAATACATCCGCATCGCTTGCCTTCAACTCGGCCAGGGCGCTCTTTAATTCCGGATTATTCTTCGCCGCGGCAGCCTCCACATCCGCGCGCGAAGCCAGCGGTTCTATGGCGTCGGCAGCCTTGAGGGTGTAGGGGGTGCGAGGATCGGCAAAGAGCAGAACGCCCAGATCCAGGCGGGCGCGCTCGGCCAGCACGCGCGCATCTTCCAGGTCGCGGTCGCGCTGCTGCTGGGTCAGTTGGGCTTTAATGACATCGGCGTGGGCGGCTTCACGAGCCTGCTCTCGCTCGCGGGTTTGCGCGGTGAAGTCTTCCGCCTCTTTGCGGGCCTGCTCGGCAACAGTCACCTTGTGATCGGCAGCGAGCGACGTGTAGAAGAGGTTGGTCACCGCAGCCACCAGGCCTCGCCGGGCAATCTCCAACTGCGCCTGGGCCATGGCTGCGACCGCATCCGCCCGGCGCGCCGCGGCCAGATCCACCAGACTGAGCCGTTCGTCCACAATGCCCTGGTCGATGTACTCCCGCGGTCGCGAATCATTGGCGACGAACCGGGGATTGGGGGTAACCTGGCCCTCACCGCCCTCGGCCACGATGCCGTTGGGTTGCGTGTAGATGCCCTGGCTCAACAGGTGCGCATTGGGCAGCAGGGCGGCGCGGGCAATGCCGCGATCCAGCACCGCGGACTGGCTGGCGGCTGCGGCCGCGGCAAAGCCCGGCTCACTGTTCTGAGCACGGCGGATCGCCTCACTCAGCGTAATCACGATGGGCTGGGCAACAGCGGTTGTGGCCGCATCAACTGGTGCCTGGCCGCGCAGGAGGCAGGCCGGAGCCAGCATCAGCAGGCAGGCTGCGCCACCAAGCGCGAGAGCCAGACTTCTCTTCCCGGGCCGGGTTTGCATTGGTTTTGTCACATGGTGAGGATACAGGCCGCTCCTGAATTTCTCCTGAATCCGGCAAAAATTCTGGCGATGAGGATGGAAAGAGTAGACGGGGCAGCGGACGGTCGAACGGCTTAAGATGAGCTTCATGGAGACAACGCGGATTGCAGGAGTCGAAGTTTCGCGCATCGGGCTGGGGACCTGGGCGATGGGCGGTTTGGAGTGGGGCGCGGTGCCGGACGAGGCGGGCATTGCTACCTGCCTGGGAGCGCTGGACCGGGGCATCAACCTGATTGATACGGCTCCGATCTACGGCCATGGCCGCTCAGAGGAGCTGGTGGGCAAGTCAATGCGCGCACATGGCCGCCGCGAGGCCTTTTTTATCGCCACCAAGGCGGGGCTGGAATGGAACGACCGCGGCGTGTTTGCCAATTGCACGGAGAAGCGCCTGCGTCAGGAGTTGGATGATAGCCTGCGCCGGCTGGGTACCGATTACATCGACCTCTACCAGGTGCACTGGCCGGATACGCGCACGCCGATTGCGGAGACGGCCGGGCTGCTGGCAGAGTTCCTGCGCGAGGGCAAGGTGCGGGCGCTGGGCGTGAGCAACTATAGCCCAGCACAGATGGAGGAGTTCCGGCTGGTGGCCCCGCTCAGCTCCAACCAGCCGCCCTACAACCTGTTTGAGCGGCAGATCGACGCGGATAGTTTGCCCTGGTGCACCACGAACCGGGTTGCCGTGCTCACCTGGAGCAGCCTGTGCCGCAGCCTGCTGGGCGGGCGCGTTTGCCGGGGCATGCGCTTCGACCCGAAAGACATCCGGCACCACGACCCCAAGTTCCAGGAGCCGCGGTTCGGCCAGTATATGACCGCCGTGGAGCGGCTGGCGACGCTGGCGCGGGAGCGCTTCGGCAAGACAGTGGCCGAACTGGCCGTGCGCTGGATGCTGGATCGCCCTGGAGTGAGCGTGGCCCTGTGGGGCGCCAAACGGCCCGATCAACTGGATGCTGCCGTGGGTGCCACCGGATGGACGCTCGACGCAGAGAGCATGGCGGAGATTGACCGCATCGTGGCCGAATCAGTCATCGACCCCGTGGGGCCGGAGTACCTGACGCCGCAAGTGCGTGAGGGCTAAAGCGACCCAGTGATGAGGAACAGGCGGGGGAATCGAATCTCTCCCGCCTGGGGCCTTCCGCCCTTCTCCGGAAGCGGAATTGCCAGGACTCCCGAAGCCTTCCTTGCCGCCGCAATAAAGAGTTGTGACGAAATCCTCTTCCGCTCCCGCGCTGCTCTGCGATACTAGTGAGTTATGCCGATCGCCGACCTGCAACAGGCTGCCCAAACGATTGCCGGATTCCTTGGTTCTCTCAACAAGCTGGGGGGCATGCGCCTCAAGTACCGCATCACCGCGGGCGATGGAGCGCGCGACCCGCTGGGACTGGAGGCTCGCCAGATCTACGTGGAGCTGGGCGGCCCGGACGTGCCCCTGCTTACCCAGCACAACGGCGAGCTGCTGCGCGCGCTGGAGACCGTGGCGGCGCAGATGCTGCGGCTGGACCAGCGCGAGCACGACCTGGTGAGCTTTGACGCGGGCAACTTCAAGGCACTGCGCGCCCAGGAGCTGCGCATGGCCGCCGAAACCGCCGCCGAGAAGGTGCTGCGTACCGGCGTGCCCTACAGCTTCCCGCCCATGAACAGCCGCGAGCGGCGCCTGCTGCACCTGGCCTGCCGCGAAGTGAAGGGCGTGGAGACCGCCAGCATGGGCGAGGGCCAGGGACGCTACCTGGTAGTGTTCCCGGAAGGCAAGACCGATCTGCCCGTGGCGCCGCCGATGCGCCCGCGTGGTTTCGGCCGCCGATAGCCTTCTGGCATTCGCTTTCTTCTCTCTGCAAATGCACAATACCCCGAGTCTCGCATCAGAGACTCGGGGTATTGTGTTTTGAAGTGTTTTCGGCAAAGCTGCAGGAACTGACTCAGGCGTTGAGCAGTTCCTGCAGCTTGTTGACCATGCGATGCAGATCCTTGTCAGTGCGGCGCTGCTCGTCGATCTTGCCAATGGAATGCATGACGGTGGTGTGGTGCTTGTTGCCAAACTGGCGGCCAATCTCCGGCAGGCTGGCTTCGGTCATCTGCTTGGCCAGGTACATGGCGATCTGGCGCGGCACCACGACCTTGCGCGAGTTGTTCTTCTGTTTCAGATCGCTGATCTTCATGCCGAACTGCTCGGCAACGGCGCGCTGGATGGCCTCAATGGTGATCTTGCGCACCTGCATGTCAATGAACTGCTTGAGGCACTGCTGCGCGGAGGCCAGCGTGATCTCCATGCGGTTGAGCTGGCACCATGCGGTGAGCCGCACCAGGGCGCCTTCGAGCTCGCGCACATTGGTACGCACGTTGGAGGCGATGAACAATGCGACATCCGTGGGCAGAATGACCTGCTCGCTCTCAGCCTTCTTCTGCAGGATGGCCACCTTGGTTTCCAGATCGGGCGGCTGAATGTCCGCGATCAGTCCCCACTCAAAGCGCGAGCGAAGCCGGTCTTCAATCTCCGGCAGTTCCTTGGGCGGGCGGTCGCTGGCGATGACGATCTGGCGCATGCTCTCATGAAGCGCATTGAAGGTGTGGAAGAACTCTTCCTGAGTACGCTCCTTCTGCGCGATGAACTGAATATCGTCGATGAGGAGCACGTCGACCGAGCGGAAGCGATCGCGGAAGCTGGTCATACGATCGTTGCGCAGCGAGGTAATCATCTCGTTGGTGAACTTCTCCGCGGAGACGTAGCAGATGGTGGAGAGCGGCTGACGGCGGCGCACCTCATGACCGATGGCATGCATCAGGTGGGTTTTACCCATGCCCACGCCGCCATAGAGGAACAGCGGGTTGTAGGCGCGCGAGGGACGCTCGGCCACGGCCAGCGCGGCGGCACGGGCAAACTGGTTGCCGTTGCCGATGACGAAGGCATCAAAGGTGTAGCGGGAGTTGAGCTGAGCCGCGGTCCAGTCAAACTGGCCCTGTTTGGGGAGCGATCCGCGATCGGCATGTGCCGGCTGCGGCGCCGTGGGAGCGTGCGCGGGCACGGGGCCGAAGCCGCCGTCCTTGCGCTGCGGCGGAATGGAGGGATCGTCCTCGGCAGTGACGAAGCTGACGTCGTCAAACTCCAGCGACTGGAGATCAATAGCCTCCTGAATCAGGTCGCCGTACTTCTCGCCAATATGTTGAAACTCCTGCGAGGGTACGCGCACGTAGAGCGTACGTCCTGCCGTGTGGCTGAATCGCGTGGGTTTCAGCCAGGTCTCGAACGACTGACGGATGACCTTCTTTTCCAGAGCAGAAAGAATTTGCTGCCAGGGATTGGGGGATGTCGCCGTAGAAGCTGCAAATACCATCGTGCCAGAATCCTTCATCGGCGCCTGTCGGGATCACTCGCATGCCATGCATGGGCGGTATTCAGACAACGGGTTCTCCATGGCGGGAGGCTGCGCACCTCTCGTCTGTGCGTCGTGAACCGACTGCATATTACCGTTGATCTGCCCCGCAGTTTCTTGCTTGAGGCGGCGAGTGAAACTTAATCCGGAAGGCGCTTAAAAACTTTGTTGAACGGACCCGATAGTAGCACATCTGTACATGATTGCAACCGCTCTTTCACATAACTTTTCGAGGGCTCGGTGCAGTTGCACCATACTTGGTGAAACCCAGGAAATTCGGTTACTGGGGTCACCACCATGTACAAGAAACTTCATGTGATGTGCATCGCCCGGAAGCGCGTTCAGTCCTCTTATTGTATGCGATATCCGGGCAAATATCCGGGGCTGCCCAGCCCTGAAGACGCGATAGCACTGGATTGAACGACGAACCTGGGATATACTTACAAATGCTGCTAAAGCGAAGATTTTCTGAAGGGAATAGGAGCGCACTCGAATGCCCAAGCGCACATTTCAACCGAACCGCCGTAGCCGCCTGAAGAAGCATGGCTTCCGGGCGCGTATGAAGACCAAGAGCGGCGCCGCCGTGCTGAGCCGCCGTCGTGCCATTGGCCGCCGTCGCGTGGCCGTCAGCGCCGGATACCGCGACTAGTTCGCGCGTTTTTCCAGGTTCCGGAATGGGCATCTGCCCGTTCCGGGCCACTCATCTTCCAATCTCTGCATGATCTCCCCAACCCAGCCCGCCGGACCGCACACGCTGGCGGGTTCGCGTCTGCGCAAGCACGCTGACTATCAGCGCGCCTATGCCGCCAGTCGCAAGCGCCAATCCTCCTCGATGAGCTGGTTTCTGGCTCCCCAGGGAGCGGCCGAGGCAGCTGTCCAGGCGGGACCGCGCGTTGGTCTGACCGTCGGCAAAGTCATCGGTAAGGCACGCGAGCGCAACCGCATCAAGCGCCGCATGCGCGAGGTGCTGCGGCAGCATGTGAACCTGCTGCCGCCGGGCTGCGACCTGATTCTGCATCCCCGGCGCACCGTGTTGACGCTGGAGTTTGCCAAACTGGAGGCCGAGGTAGTGCGGGTGCTGCAACAGGCCAGTGCGGAAGCCGCGAAAATGACTACGGCTCCCCCTGCGGCCCAGACAGAGCCGCGGCCATGACCCGGCTGTTGCTGGCGCTGCTGGCTGCCTACAAGCGCTGGATCTCACCGCCGCTTCACGCCTTAAGTCCCGGTGGCTGCAAGTTTCTGCCTACCTGCTCTGAATATGCGGCCATGGCCATCACGCTGCATGGCCCCTGGCGGGGCAGCGTGATGGCCCTCTGGCGGCTGCTGCGCTGTCACCCGTTTACACGCGGAGGCTTCGATCCGGTGCCGGGCACCCCGGTGAGCTGCGCGCAGGCAACAGAAATGCCAGAATCCTTAGGCAATCCAACACGCCAATTCCCCCACGAACCATTACCATAGAGGGAGCGGCGGCCCGGCGGGCTGCCCGTTTTCACTGACAGGAAGTATCCTTTGCCCGAAATCAGCAATCCTAATCTGCAATCCCAGGGGCCCGGAGGCGGTGGCGGCGGTGGTGACATGCGCTCCACAATGGTGTTCTTCGCGCTGATGCTCATGGTTCTCTTCGGCTACCAGTATTTCTTCAAGCCCAAGCCGGAGACGCAGCCCCACCCTACACAGAGCCAACAGGCACAGACCGCTCCGGCGGCGACGCAGAGCGCCCAGCCAGCCCAGGCCAGCGCCGCGGGGCAACCCGCTGCAAACGCAGCCACACCCACAATTGCCGCTGCCGGCGAGACGGACACGACGATTGAGAATGCGTTTTACAAGATCGTCTTTACGAATCGTGGCGCGCAGGTGAAGCACTGGATTCTGAAAAAGTACGACGACACCGCGGGCAAGCCGCTGGACCTGGTGCAGCCACAGCTGGCAGAGCACTTCGGATTGCCGCTTTCTCTCTTCACCTATGACCAGAACCTGACCACGCAAGTGAACCAGGCGCTCTACCAGGTGACGGTTTCCGGCGGCAAGAGCGCGGCCGGCGGCATCGTCCAGTCACCTGCGACGCTGACCTTTCACTATGAAGCCAACGGGCTGGACGTGGTGAAGCAGTTCCGCTTCGACTCCAGCTACGTAGTAGACGTAGAGACGCAGGTCAAGCGCAATGGCGCGCCAGTACGAGCGCTGGTGGAGTGGCCGGCAGGTCTGGGCGACATGGAGGAATTCCTGCCCTCCTCCGACACGCGGTCGCATGTACGCACCTCAGTCTCCTCGCAGCTTGTGTGGTCGATCGCCGGCAAGCAGACCTCGATTGCCGCCAAGAAGGTAAGCGGCGATGCAACACAGGAGCAGCCCTTCCAGTACGCAGCGGTAGATGATCTGTATTTTGCCGCTGCCTTCCTGCCCAGCAATCCGCAGAGCGCAACCGTGGTGACGCTGCATCACAGCCTGGATGTGCCCAGCGACCTGAGCGATCCGAACAGCCACAAAACTCCGGCGGACGTGATTGGCCTGGCCGTGGGCGACACCAGCGGTTACACCCACGTGCGCCTGTTTGCCGGCCCCAAGGCGACGGACGTGCTGGCCAGTGTGCACTCCATCGGCGCCGACGGCAAGGCGGACGGGCCAACGCTGCAGTCGCTGATTCAGTACGGCATGTTCACCATCATTGCCAAGCCGCTCTATCTGGCTCTTCGCTTTGTGGTGGAGCATGGAGTGGGTAACTGGGGATGGGCCATCATCCTCATCACCGTGCTCTTCAACCTGCTGATGCTGCCCACGCGGCTCTCCATGATGAAGTCCTCGCTGAAGATGATGCGCATTCAACCCAAGGTGGATGCCATCAAGCGCAAGTACGCTCATCTCAAGATGAACGATCCCAAGCGGACCGAGATGAACGGCGAGATGATGGCGCTTTACAAGACCGAGGGCGTGAACATGTACGGTAGCTGCCTGCCCATGCTGCCGCAGATTCCGCTGTTCTTCGCCTACTTCCGCGTACTGCAGTATGCGGTGGAACTGCGCCAGGCGCACTGGCTGTGGCTGCCGGATCTATCGGCTCCCGACCCGACGCGCGTTCTTCCCATCCTGATCATCATCACCATGTTCCTGACCCAGTACATTACGCCCTCGCCGGGCATGGATCCTGCGCAGCGGCGCATGATGGCCTTCCTGATGCCCATCATGTTCGGCTTCATGCTGTGGCAGTACGCCTCGGGCCTGGCGCTCTACTGGATCACCGGCAACCTGATCAACTTGGCCATGCAGCTGGCCATCAACCAATCCAGCATCGGCAAGGAGATGCACGCCATCGCCGCCAAACGCGCGGCCAAGAAGCTGGGCGGACCCAAGACCATCCAGGGACGCCGCTAAAGCTGGCGGTTTTACACCTACCCCCGTTCGGGCCTGTCCCGGACGGGGGTTTTCGTTGCGCGTGCATGGCTGCGGCGCACTCGCTCGATACGGCGCGCCCGGTTGGTGTATTGTTCAATCGAGATGGCACAGCAAGCGAACAACACTCCACGCCCCACACCGGAAGCCGAAGAGATCTACCGGCGCTGGCTGCAGTTTCTGGACGATGAGTTCACGCGGCACCGGGTGCCGGAACGGCGCGCGGAGATCGTCCGCGACCAGCTTTACCAGCTCTACCTGGGCCGTCCCTTTGGCGGAAAGCTGAATGTGACGCTGACCTCGGAGCTTCCGGGCAGCGTGTTGAGCCTTTCCATGGACCCGGAGAACGTGACGCTGGAGGCAGGCTACTACCCGGATGTGGATCGCCAGCGCTATGCCGAGCGCAAGCCGCTGCTGTGGTTCTGGCAGATGTTTGACCGCTCGCCGGTGGGGCTGAACCACTGGCTGGGGCTGCGCTTCCGCTGCATGCTGGGGAGGCACCTGTTTGCCCACATGGGCAAAGGCGTCAAGATCAATCGCGGCGTGGACCTGACCTACGGCTACAATCTGTGGATCGGCGACGGCGTGACGATTCGGCAACGCGCCCTGCTCAGCGACCGCGGCGGCATCACCATCGGCGATCATGCGGTGATCGGCTCGTTTGCCCGGGTCTTCTCGCACGTGCACGATCCGGCAGACTACGACAAGGTGCGACTGGTGGCCACGGAGATTGGGGCGCGCGCGCGCATCGCCAGCCATGCCATTGTGCTGGCCGGGCAGCACGTGGCCGAGGGCGAGGCTCTGGGCAGCTTTCCGGAAGACCGGGGCTAAGGCAACCCGCGTGCTACCCTGAGTCTTCGGGCTGTATCCCCCACAGCGCTGCCGCAGGGCGGGATGGTGCGCCGGGAACCCTCAGAATCGGAGAGTCTGTTTGCTGGCCAGCCATTTCCTGATTGCCGTCTTCGAGTTTGTGCTGCTGCTCTTCTCGCTCAGCTTCCATGAGTGTGCGCATGCCTGGATGGCCTCGCGGTTGGGCGACCAGACGGCGCGGATGCAGGGGCGGATCACGCTGAATCCCATGTATCACGTGGACCCCATTGGGACGCTGCTCTTTCCGGCAATCGTGATCTTCGGGCCGTTCTTCGGCTTCAGCTTCTTCAGCGGCTTCCTCATTGGCTGGGCCAAGCCCACGCCGGTGATTACGCGCAACTTCCGCAAGATTGTGCGCGACGATAACCTGGTGACGCTGGCCGGACCTATCTCAAACCTGATTCTGGTGCTGGTGGCCTTTGCCATCCTGGCGGTAATGGTCGTGGTGTACCCCAACGGCCACCAGGTCGTGATGATTGCCTTTGTCTCTGCATTTGGCATGGCGGGGCCGGTGCTGCCCCAGCCGGTGGCGCTGCTCTGCTCGCTGGCCATACTCATTAATTTGTCACTGATGTTCTTTAACCTGTTGCCGATTCCTCCACTGGACGGCAGCCGCGTGGTGCGTAACCTGCTGCCCTACAACGCCATGGTTGCCTATGACCGTGTTGGCGGCTGGGTGAGCTACCTGCTGATGATCTTTGTGGGAGGCTTCATTCTGGATCTGCTGCTGCGGCCGGCGCTGGGCATTGTGTACTCAGCCCTGCTGCGGATGTAGGCCCCCTGTCTGCCAGTACAATAGAATGAGCATTTTTCCGCAGTTTCACTGGAAAGATGGCGTATTCCTGGCCTGACGGCAGAACTGAACCGAGATCCATGCCCGACACCGTACTCTCATCTCCCCGGCCGCGCGTGCTCAGCGGCATGCGCCCCACCGGCAAGCTCCATTTAGGCAACTACATGGGCGCTCTGGCCAACTGGGTCAAGCTGCAGGACGCCTACGAGGGCTACTTTTTCATCGCCGACTGGCACGCGCTGACCACCGACTACGCCGACCCCAGCCGCGTGAAGCTGAACACCCTGGACGTGGCCCTGGACTGGCT
The DNA here is from genome assembly GCA_027452125.1 of Acidobacteriaceae bacterium. GTDB lineage: Bacteria > Acidobacteriota > Terriglobia > Terriglobales > Acidobacteriaceae > Telmatobacter. Next base: position 14,153 of record DAIDGZ010000083.1, read on the forward strand.
GGCCGCCGGGCTGGACCCGGAGCGCTCCACCATCTTTATCCAGAGCCACGTGCCGCAGCACGCCGAGTTGCACCTGCTCTTCAGCATGATTACGCCGCTGGGCTGGCTGGAGCGCGTGCCCACCTATAAGGAGCAGCAGGAAAACCTCACCGGCAAGGATCTGAGCACCTACGGCTTCCTCGGCTATCCGCTGCTGCAGGCCGCGGACATTCTGCTCTACCAGCCGCAGTTTGTCCCCGTGGGCCAGGACCAGGTGGCGCACGTGGAACTGACACGCGAGGTGGCACGGCGCTTCAATTCGATGTACAAGACCGGAGTGTTTCCCGAGCCGGAGGCGTTGCTGACGCCCTCGCCCAAACTCACCGGGACCGACGGGCGCAAGATGTCCAAGAGCTACGGCAACACCATCGGGCTGACCGAGGCTCCAGACTCCGTGCGAGGCAAGATTCACGGCATGTCCACCAATGGGCAGCGCGTCCGGCAAACAGATGCAGGCGATCCTGATCTGTGCCCGGTGGGCTACCTGCACAAGATCTTCAGCGCGGCAGACGTTGCCGCCGCCACACAAAGAGGATGCCGCGCAGCCACGCTGAGCTGCGAGCACTGCAAAGTGGAAGCCGCCCGCCAGGTGGACGCAGTGCTGGCCCCCATCCATGCCCGGCGCATGGAGTTGGAAGGGCACATCGAGGAGACCTGGGAGATGCTGCGCGGACAGTCGGCCAAGGCAGCGGCACGGGCTGAGGCCACGATGGTCTCCGTGCGCGAACTGCTGGACCTGTCGCACGATCTGGGCTCGATCAAACGGCACTTTACTGCCTCCGCCGAGGACCGCCAGCGCGATCACGATCTGAGCGCGCAGGCCGCCTGGTGGGAACTGGAGACTGCTGAGCGCAGCAGGAACTTACGCGACTACTGGCAGAAGAAGCTGGTGCCCTTTGAAATCCCGCTGGCGCAGGAGAGCAACCGCGTCTTCACCTCACTGGAACGCGAGTTGGAAGAGCCGCTGCTGACGCCAAAGAAGAAGCGCGTTTTTGTCGCCGCTCCCCAACAGGCGGAGGGCGACGGATGGACATTTGCCGTGCCGCCGCGCAGCTATGAGGTGTGGACCCTGCTCTGCTGGCAGAACCAGGACCACTGGCTGCGCGACTTCGTGGTACCGCAGAAGTATTTTGCCCAGGCCTTTGCTAAGGCTAAAAAGACGCTGAAGAAGGATGAGGCGGTGCCGCTGACCGTACGTAAGGATGGAGCGCGATTCCTGCTGGTGATTCATGAAAACGAGCCGGTGGAGATTTCAGACCTGGAGAGCAACTACGACCCGCTGCGCTGACGTCAATTGAGGCCGGCACAAGCCCGGCCCTGCCTTTGCCCGCTACAATCGTGCCCATGGCTGAAAAGCCCATCCCGTGGTGGCGAAAGGCTCTGACGTATGCGTTAGGCGGGATTCGCGCTGGGCTTGCGTTGTTCCAGCGTCCGGCGGGGAACAAAGCCGCAGTGGAGCAGGAGACTGCCGCAGCGGCAGAAGATATCCATAGAGAAGAAGAGCGATTGAACGAAGAGACGACCAACCCGGAACTGAAGATGCCTGAGCCGGAGACCGCGGCTGAGGTTGTGGAGACTCCCACTGCGTCGGAAACCGCGTCCGAACCGGACGCCGCAACTGGACCGGATACAGAGGCTGCCGAGGAGATTGCGGTTGCGGAAGACACTGCTCCAGCATCCGACGGCCCCGCGGAGGAAGCACAAATAGAGACCACTCACGCACCCACCGCAGCATCGGAGGCTGCACCGGAGCCGGAAGCGGCGACGCCGGAAGTTACGGCAGTGGAAGAATCCGCAGTTCTCTCCCCCGAGCCTGTTGCCGCAGAAGAGGACGTGGCGGACTCTGCGGCTGAGCCGTGCGAACAAGTCGAACTCGCACCTGAAGAGACAGTGCTCGCGGAAGAGACACAGAGCGCAGAGCCTGCATCGATTCCGGTGAACGCCGATGCGCCCGAAACTGCTGAAGCAATAGAAGAATCCGAAGCAGTTTCGGCAGAGGCCGAGATCGCACAAGCAGACGAATCGCCTGAGGCGGACGACGAACCCTCAGTGGCCATAGCCAAGCCCCAGCCGGAGCGGACACCGGAGCAGGAGAAGGCGGCTGCGCGCGTAGCTGCCGCCGTCAAGGCGCGCGAAGAGAGCGCCGATCCCTCGCCCTTTTCCGTACTGGTGGGTAAGGTCTATGACGGGCCGCTGGACCTCCTGCTGGATCTGATCCGCAAGCAGGACATCGACATCTACGACATCCCCATCGCCAAGATCACGGCGCAG
>DAIDGZ010000084.1 GCA_027452125.1 Acidobacteriaceae bacterium
TCAGACTCCATGCGCCCTCGTTCGTGAACGCTTGCGAGCGCGGCACTGCGGTTCTACGTGAGCAAAAGAAGTAAAGTACTGGGAATCAGGTAGTAACTGGTTGCTTACGTGATGATCCCCTGCACTGGATAATTCAAAAGGGCAAACTTTTCAAAATTCTCGCGAGCCACATCCTCGGCCTTCGTGTGGCAGGTGGCCCTCACACCCCCGCCACGACCAATTTGTGCCCATCCATTTCAGAGTTTCATCGTGAACTGGGGGTGAAAGCACGAACCCTTGCTCGCCCGTGCTTTTCCCGCCTGTCGAAGCGCGTGCCCAAACTCCCGCCGTTGCAATCTGAGCGGTACGACAACGAACCGTCGATGCATCCTGCTGCCACCTCAGGCCGTTCCGCTTCGGCAAGGCCGCAAAATTTCCCCCGCCCGTTTGCAGATAATTTCCCGCCTCTGTCCTATCCTTCAACTGGAGCACAAAACGCCCTCATGCCAAAGGGCCCAGCCCCGACCCGGCGGACGGCGGACAGCGGGAAGGTCCAAACCGGCCCAAAACCCCGGAAAATGCAGCATTTCCCTCGATAAAAAGCGCGTTTTTCCGCATAAATACACGCGTTCTTCTGCCCGATTCTCATCGGCAAGATAACTCGCAAGTCTCTGAAAGAAAGAAAGTTACCCCCACCAACCGCAGCCGCAAACGAGGCAAAAGGCCTACCACCCCCTCCCCCGCCGCCGCCCGCAAACGCCGCTTCGCACTCCTCGCGTTACCATAGTCTTTGACCGTCGCCTCCAGGCACGCTCAACGTCATCATGGCCGCCAGAAAAAAATCCGCCAAAGTGCTCCGTTGTCCCACATGTGGCATGCTCGTCCAGCTCACTGACGAGGACTTCCCTTTCTGCAGTGACCGCTGCCGCAAGATCGACCTCGGCAAGTGGGCCTCCGGCGTCTACAAGATCAGCTCGCCCGTCCTCGATCCCGAGGTGCTGGAAGATCTTGGTGGCGCCACCACGCCCCGCAGCGGAGGCTCCCATGAAAACTAGCTCCAGCGCAGCATCCACTCCGAGCGAAAAGAAGACCCTTTGGGCCTGGACCGTCGCCACCTTCTTCGGTGCCGGCCTGGGCAAGCCCGGCCCCGGCACCTGGGGCTCCGTCGCCGCCGTCCTGCTCTGGTACGCCTACGCCGCCCTGGCCCACCCGTCCCCCCGCGCCATCCTCCTGGCCCTCGGCATCGGCATTGCCTTCACCCTGCTCCTGGGCATCCCCGCCGCCTCCATCGCCGCCCGCGAGGCAGGCCGCGAAGACCCCGGCTTCGTCGTCATCGACGAGGCTGCCGGCCAGTGGATCGCCCTGCTCGGCTCCCCCGCCGACTGGCGCCATGCCCTGCTCGCCCTCATCCTTTTTCGTCTCTTCGACATCACCAAGCCCTTTCCTGTGCGCCGGCTGGAAAACCTCCCCGAGGGCTGGGGCATCGTCTTCGATGACGTAGCCGCGGGCCTGTATGCTTTAGCTGTAGCGTCTCTGGCGCGACACTGGTTCTGATATGCCCCGATCGACCTCCCAATCCGCCGCCGCCCCGCTTCCCCACATCGACGATGTCCTCCCCGCAGCCGCCCTCCCGCTCGGCCAGGTGGAGCTGCACGGCAGCCACCTCGGCCCCAGCGACTTCGGCCCGCCCATCGTCATGGCCGATGGCGACCCGGCGCACATCCTCATGAGCCGCCCCAGCCGCCTGGCCTTCACCGTCCCGGAGAATGCCACCACCGGCCTGATTGAGGTGCGCAGCCCCGGCGGCGTCAGTAACACCGTCCCCCTGCGCGTGGCCCGCCAGCTCAGTGACGGCCTCCACCCCGTCACCAGCCCCGCGGTCAGCCCCTCAGGCATGATCTACGCCACCATCTCCGGCCCGCGCGGCAAGGAGACCCCGGTATCCGTCGTCCGCGTCAGCCCCGACGGCCGCGGCACCCCCTTCGTCACCGGCATCCTCAACGCCACCGGCCTGGCCTTCTCACCCACCGGGGACCTCTTCGTCACCTCCCGAGCCGAGGGCACCGTCTACCAGGTGGATGCGGTAGGCGAGTTCACCGTCTACGCCGAGGGCATGGGCGTGGCCACCGGCGCCGCCTTTGACGCCGAAGGCAACCTCTTCGTTGGCGACCGCAGCGGCACCATCTTCAAGATCGACACCGAACGCCGCATCTTCGTCCACGCTACGCTGGAACCTTCTGTCTCCGCCTATCACATGGCCGTCGACAAGACCGGCACCCTCTACGTCACCGCACCGTCCCTCTCCTCCAATGAGGCCATCTGGGCTATCGATGCCAAGGGCGATACCCGCGCCTGGTACCGTGGACTCGGCCGCCCGCAGGGGCTGGCTCTCTCCGCGGAGGGCGACGTCTATGTCGCAGCCTGCCTGCACGGCCGTCGCGGCCTGGTCCGAGTCACCCCCGGGGGAGATGCGAGTCTTGTCCTCTCCGCCATCAACCTCGTCGGCGTCGCCTTCTCGCCCCTTGGCACCACGGTCCTGACCACCAATGATGCCGTATATGATGTGGATTTGGGAGTCGAAGGACTCAACCTGTTCTAGCCATCAGTCATCCGCTTTCAGCCTTCAGCGTGTCCAGGCGCGCCCCAGCTGCTCTGCCGCAAGTCGGGTTAGGCCTTGGGAGAGTCTTTACGCTCGCAGAACAGCTGATGTCTGATCACTGGGAGCTGTTTATTCATGAAAGCTGAAATCATTGCCGTCGGCTCCGAGATGCTCACCCCGTTCCGTCAGGACACGAACTCGCTGTATCTCACCGACAAGCTCAATCAAATCGGCGTTACCGTGGCCTTCAAAAGCATCGTAGGCGACCGCCGCAAAGATCTCGTCTCGGCCATCCGTACCGCCCTTGGGCGCGTGGACATTCTCCTGATCATGGGAGGCCTCGGCCCCACAGAGGACGACCTGACCCGCGAAGCCGTGGCGGAAGCTCTCTCGCTCACTCTACGCCGAGACGGGGCGTTGGTTGCGGCGCTGCACGCCCGTGCAGCCTCCTGGCGCATCGCCATGCCGCAGAACAACCTGAAGCAGGCTGACGTGATCGAGGGCGCTACCATACTGCCCAATGCCAACGGCAGCGCCCCCGGACAGTGGCTGGATGTAGCCTACGAAGGTTATCGCAAGCTGATTGCGCTGGTTCCCGGCCCGCCCTCCGAGTGCAAGCCGCTCTTCGACACCGAGTGCCTACCGCGCCTCAAGGCCGTTTTGCCGCCCCGCTTCATCGCCAAGCGCACCCTCCGCGCGGCTATGATCCCCGAATCCCAGGCAGACAAGCTTCTCGCTCCTATTTACACCCAGTACACCGATGTGGAAACCACCATCCTGGCCCACGCCGGCGATATCCAGCTCCACCTCATCTGCGGCAAGCCCACGCTGGAAGCTGCGCAGGCCCGCGTGGACGAGCTGGCCAGCCGCATGGAAGAGGCTCTTGACGACTGGCTCTACTCCTCGCAGGGCGACTCCCTCGAACAGATCGTCCTGTACTACCTGGGCATGCACCAGCTGACCCTCGCCGTGGCTGAGAGCTGTACCGGCGGCCTGCTCGCCCAGCGCATTACGGCCGTTCCCGGGGCCTCGCGCTCCTTCCTTGGCGGGGTCGTCGTCTACTCTGACCCGCTCAAGACCACCTTTGCTGGAGTACCGCCGGATCTGATTGCGCAATACGGCGCCGTCTCAGCACCCGTGGCCGAGGCCATGGCCTCTGGCATCCGCCAGCGCACTGGCGCCACCCTGGGTGTGGGTATCACCGGTATCGCCGGGCCTACCGGCGGCACGGAGGGCAAACCCGTCGGCCTGGTCTACATCGCCATCTCTGATCCACACAAAACCGACGTGCTCGAACGCACCTTCCGCGGCGACCGCACCCGCGTCCGCGAATGGGCAACCCAACAGGCTCTGGATCTGGTCCGCAAGCGGCTGATGTAAGCGCAGGAAACGGGAAGACCCGCAGGCTCTCAGATTCAGCCGCTCGATCGACTGTAAACTGCCTGCAATTACCTGCTATCGTGTTCGCGGAGCTGTCCATCATGTCTCTGCGCTCACGAATTCTCTTGCTCCCTCTCTTTTCCCTCTGCCTCTCCGCAGCTGCCGCACCGCCCACGGTCGTCACCACCCAGGGCAAGGTTGAGGGCAAGCTCATGGCCACAGGCACGGTCCGCGCCTTCCTGGGCCTTCCCTATGCCGCGCCACCTGTCGGCCCGTTGCGTTTCCGTCCGCCTCAGCCGCCTGCGGCATGGCATGGCATCCGCGAGGCTACCGCCTACGCCCACCGCTGCGAGCAGTGGCACATATGGAAGGACTACCTCTTTCTCGACCACGGCCCCAGCGAGGATTGCCTTTATCTCAACGTCTACACGCCCGCCTCTGCCCACGCCGGTAGCCGCCTGCCCGTCATGTTCTGGATTCATGGAGGCGGTTACGCTGCCGGCTCAGGCTCTGAACCGCGCTATGTAAGCTCCGCACTGCCCACCCGTGGTGTTGTGCTCGTGACCATCAACTATCGTCTGGGCGTCTTCGGCTTTCTGGCCACATCCGAACTGGAGCGCGAGAACGGCGGTTCCGCCGGAAATTACGGCCTGATGGACATGGTTGCGGCACTCCGCTGGGTCCATGCCAACATCGCCGGCTTTGGCGGCGATCCATCTAACATCACCATCTTTGGTGAGAGCGCCGGTTCCTTCGCCGTGAGCACCCTGATGGCCGTACCATCGGCCCAGGGACTCTTCCAGAAGGCCATTGGCGAGAGCGGCGCGGCCTTCAATGCCGTGCTGCCTACCCCGCCGCTTGCCCAGCGTGCCTCCCGCGACCAGGCATGGCTCGCCTCTCTCGGCATCCACACACTGGCCGAACTTCGGGCCATGCCTGCCGCAAAGCTGCTTGATGCAGAAGCGCAAAAGCCCATAGGTTGGTTCACGCCTGTCGTCGACGGACAATTTCTGCCCGCCAATCTGCCTGATATTTACGCCGCGAGTCATCAGGCACACATCCCACTGCTCGCCGGTTGGAACCGCGACGAACGCGCCGGAACGCTTTCGAGAGACATGACCCCGGAGAAGTGGAAGGCCTTTGCGGTCGAACACTACGGTCCGTTCGCGGCCGACTTCCTCGCCGCCTTCCCCGGCAGCACCGCCGCGCAGGCTGTTCGCTCCGCAGATGCTTACACCACTGACCTCTTCATTGCTCTTGGTACCTGGGAGTGGGTAGAAGCGCAGACGGCAACAGCGGATGCCCCCGTCTACCGCTACCATTTCGAACTACCGGCGCCTCCCAGCATGGTTCATCCCGAGGGGAAATACGCTTTCCACTCCGATGATCTGGAATACGTCTTCGGCACCCTCGATACCCGCCAGGGCGCCACATGGCGCCTCGAAGACCGCACGCTCAGCGAGCAGATCATCGGCTACTGGACCAACTTTGCTCGCACCGGCAATCCCAACGGCCCCGGTCTGCCCCACTGGCCTCGCTATGACAAAAAGCACGAGATCCTTCACCTCGCCGCTCCCATCAATGCCAGCCCAGACCCAGCGCAAGCCCAGTACAGGTTCCTGGCGGAGCATTGAGTTGGCGGACACTAGGCAGGTCTTCTGCCTGCTTGGGTACCTCGCCTCAACCTTTTCAAAGTCCCGAAGATCTTTTCACTTATTACCGGAAATGTCTCATACAAAAAATAGATGCCCCTTATCTTGCAGGAAAGATAAGGGGCATAGGCAGCACAGAATGATGGATCACGATCAGCGGTGGTTTCCTGCTCCGGCGCTATTGCCTCCTCCGGCATGACCGCCACCCTGGAAGCCGCCGTTATGCCCACCGGAGAATCCCCCACCAGCAGGTCTGCTGGGCGGTGGAGAATAGGGGCGGCTCGGCGGAGGAGTGTACACTCTGCCCGGCGAGGGCGTAACGGTCCGCTGCGGCGGCATGGATGTTCTCTGCGGCGGGTTGTAGCTTCGGTTAGGTGGCGGCGTAACGCCGTGCGCCGGCTGTCCAAAGCTGTTGTCCGGATTCCGCCGTTGGATGGTCGCCCCTGAGCCGCCTGTTCCATAAACCGGACGCGGCGCGTGGTTGCCCACACGGGCTGTCCGACCACCGCCCACAATCACCGGGTACGATGGCTGCGGATGTCCCATGAACCCACCCCCTGCCGAGCCAGGTGTTGGCCGCAGTGGCTCTACTCGCTGCCCACCAATCAGCACAGGTTGGTTTCTCTTGCGCATTGCCAGCCTTCCCGTCCGCGGCGTGTGCAGCCGGTCAACCCGAAGTACAGGAATCTGGCCCAACCCCTCGGGCCGCCGCGACAGAGTAGGCCGACGCACGATTTCGTATCCGCCCGGAGCATAACCGATATTCGGTCCCCGATAGTAGCCTGCGGACCACCACGGGGAGTACCCGCCATAACCCGGTGACCACCCCCAACCAAGCCCGTCATAGTAACTCCACGAGCCGGCGATGAACGGCATGTAGCCCCAGTTGTAACAGGAGACCCAGATGTAGCCGAATTGGGGCGTCCACATCCACTGGCCGCAGCCGTAGGGATCCCAGTCTGCACTTGCCGCCACATAAGGCGACCACACGTAGCCCTGTCCGGGTACATCGTACCAGTCGCCGTTGGCGGCCATGTCACTCCAGGCTGGGTTGCTGCTATCCGGCAGATTGTCCGGAGCGCCTGCCTCCTGCGCCGTCTCCGTGGTCAGGGCCTGGTCACGGTCAGAATTCCACGTATCCCAGGAGTCAGGCTCAATTGATTCAGCCAGGTTGTATGCCGAGGGATCATTGCCGTTGAGCGTCACGCTCTCGCCGCCATGTAGATCAACGTCCATCGCGCCATTTGCCTGATCCAGATGCACATTGCCTGAGAAATCGGCGAGTTCGCCCGGAGGCATGTCCATATCCACCCGCAGAACCGTGTAGCCGGTCACGGTTGCCACAGAGTCGCCAAAATGAACCCCCATCTGGCCGGACTGGTCGCTATCCTGCAATTCAAAGTAGCCCAGACCGTTATCCAGGGACATCTCGGTGTCGCCGTCTTGACCGCTTCCGCGCAACACGGTCAGGGTCAGCGCGCTGTTTGGGGCCAGCCGTGCGATGCTCCCATCATCAAACTGAATCTCAGCCCGGCCATCGTTGCCTGTGCTCACCTGCATGCCCTCAAACAAAGGCGTATTTGCCACAGCCTGTTGAGCCAACACCTGTCCGCCCTGTTGGACGCTGACCTGACCGTCGGCATAGCTGAGCCGCGCCGCACGCGCCGGAGCGCCATCGTCCGCATGCAAAAAGGCGGGCATCAAAAGTGCACCCAGCACAGCCAGCGCCAGCACGCCCCCCATGCTTCGCCAGCCCCGTCCCTCCAACCTGCCGTTTCCTCCCACGCGCTTCATGGCGTCCGCCTTTCTGCAGCCATTCCCTGCCGTACATCCTCGCGGAGGCACGCTTATATTTGTTACAACCCGTTTCCCCAATGGAAAGTTGTTGCTCCGCTGCGTATTCCCCACGGCCTCAAGAACCTGCCTGGGCCAGCAGCAGTCGAGCCCGCTTTCTTACCCGCTCCATCACTTCCTGGTCTCCGGCGAGCCGTTCCAGGATGTCCCGGATGGCATCCACCTGCTGCGCCCGGCCATCCTGCACCGCGCGCTGCAGACTGGCCAGTTCGCTGTCCAGTCCCAACCGGTCATACTGCAGTAGCATCTCCAGTCTGGCGCCTTCGAGAATGGTCTGCGCCACTGCCGTCATCGAGTCTCCCAGAGCCTCGATCTCCTTGTCCCGCGAATAGTTGTAGACGCAGGAACCGCTCCCCTCCGGCCCGCTGTAGCTTAGCGTCTTCCATCCGGTAAACGCGACTTTAAGATGGCTCTCGCACGGCGCGTTGAACCAGCGATGGCGCCGGGCCGTTTGAAAGATGCCGGCTGCAAACGCCGCGCTCACCTGTATCTTCCGATTCTGGCTGGGAGGCTGAATCCCCTGCGGATCCCCTGCCTCAATCTTCCCAGCAGTCCACTGGAACTCGCCTTGTCCGTCCGGATGCAGAGTAAGCGTCCAATGAGTCGGACTCAAAGCGGGATTAGCAAACTCCACGCGTACCGTCTCCGCCATGGGCGGCGCCGATTGTCCGTGAACACTCATCGCCAGAGCCGCTGACATCCCTGCCGCTGTCAGCCACCTCATCGTCCGGCCTCCTGTGCGGTAAGGGTTTGCGCGGTATGGATATGACAGATGGCAATCGCCAGCGCATCGGCAGCATCCGCCGGCTCCGGGATCGTCTCCAGCTCCAGCAGCCGCGCCACCATGAACTGCACCTGTTCCTTCTTGGCCAGACCGTACCCCACCACGCTCGACTTGATCTTCAGCGGTGCATACTCCACCACCGGGAGTCCCTGCCGCGCAGCGGCGAGCAACGCTACACCGCGAACCTGTCCCAGTTTCAGCGCAGATTTGGCATTAACGGAGTAGAAGACCTCCTCGACTGCAACCACGTCAGGCCGCCACCGCTCCAGTTCAGTTGTAAGCTCCTGAAACACCTGGTCCAGGCGAATCGGCAGCGATTTGTTCTTTGCCAGCCGAATCCCCCCCATCCCGAGACATTCAAGACGGACGGAACGCACAGAGTCGCGCGTCTCCACTACGCCAAACCCCGTCACTTCAGTTCCACAATCGATTCCAAACACCCGCATCGGGTCCAAGTGTACCGCAGCCTCCCGGCGGCCGCAGCCCCCTGAAGCCTGCACGCCGTCCGCTGATGGAAGATTGGCCTGCCTCTTGGACGAATCGCATGATCAGATGCCGCATTTGGTTCGCGGTCTGAAGTTTCATCCCCCCGCAATCCAATTCCATCGCAAAAACGTTAATCTGAAAAGGATGATGCTTGGAATCTCCCATTCGTGGCGGCAAAAGGTAGCCGACTGGCTGCGCCAGGGCATGTCTCCGCAACGGCTGGCGCTTACGCTGGCCCTGGGATTTGCCATCGGATGCATCCCGGTGGTGGGCGCGCCAACCGTGCTCTGCGCGGGACTGGCCTTTGCCTTGCGCCTGAATCTGCCCGCCATTCAGGCTGCCAACTATGCGGCTATGCCGCTGCAGGTGGCGCTTATCCTACCCTTCGTCCGTTTGGGCGGATGGCTGGTGGCGCGTTCGCAACACCATCCCCACGCTCTTGCGGTGCTTCCCTTTCCGGCGCTCCCTCATATGTTTCTGCTCGCCATTCAGGCTCTGGTTGCCTGGATGCTCTTTGCGGGCCCTGCCGTGCTCCTGCTCACACTGGTCCTGATTCCAGTGCTGCGCCGCATTCCTATCCTCAGCGCCAACTCCGCAGACTGACCTGTCATTTCCCTGCGTAGGGATCTGCTACCGGCAGTGCGCTATCAACCCAGGCCGCGTAGATCATATCGCGCAGCATACTTGCTCCTGCTGCCAGCCGGGCCGCTGTAAAATCCCGCGATTCCGCCGTGCCTGCTCCGGTAAATCCTCCGGCCTTCTCCAGTTGGTAGACTCGGTCAACATAAGCCTTTGTGTGCCGCAGGTAGGCCACGAAAGCGTCAAACATGTCCCCTTGGATCAAATTGACGGGCGCCATCAGGGGCTCTACCTCTGAGGCATGGATATTGGCCGCCACAAACGGCCCTTCGAATTGCCAATGAATCTGGTGGTTTGTCGTATAGCCGTTGGGATTCGGCCCCACCCAGCCGTTGTACTGAATGGTCGTGTGCAGCGGTTGCGAGCCGTCGCCTGCGTAGTGGCCCAGCCATCCGGTATAAAACAGAATCGCCTGCTCCACGGGCTGCGTATTCTGTTTGGCCGCCTTCAACGAGCGGTATTGGCGCATCGCGGCTTTCAGCCGCTCCCACACCTCATCGGCCTCCCAGGGCAGCAGACCCACCTTTTCAGGGCGTTCCCCCGCAGCAAAGACACGGGCCTCAAAGTCCAACCGATTGTGCGGCAGCGGCCCCAGGGCATCCGCTGGTTCCAAATCAACAAAATGTTCCGGCGCCTGCGCGGCGCTCAGTTCCGGTTCAGCGCTGCCGCGCCAGCGATCCGGCTCAGGCCCCAGGTACTCAATCTCATCCAGCGCATTCGCCGTTCGCAGAAAAGCGGGCACGTCCGCGGGCAGCGTCGAAATCGCCAGCCGGTTGATCATGCGGTGCCCTTCGTTGCCCCATGCGTGAGCAGCACTGGGTTGTAGGCCCAGGCATACGCATGCCGTCATAGCCACAGCAAAACCTGAGCTGAGAGAAAATACCGATGTGCGGAACATGTGCCCAGTATAGGACGGCTTGAAGCATTTCGCTTGGCGGCTCGTTAAAATCTGCCCCTGCATATCAAACAGGAAAGATGGGCAGAGATTTCAGTCGCTCCCCTGCATGGTCACGTGCTTCTCAATCAGGTACCGCAATCCAATTTAGCTAGAGACTCTGAAATCAAACGCTTATACTACGTGCTAACCGGAGAAAACGTCTTTTATTGCGCCGTAAGCAAACGCATCTACGGCCAGCAGGAACAGTTGGAGCTCGCTTGATGAACATGGGGACAACCGGAAAAGCTCAGCCGGAGCAAGGCGCTCGCAAGAGGCAGCCAGTTCGGTGGTCTCTGTTCGCCGCGCTCACGTTGCTGGCGGCGATTGCACTGCTCACCTATGCAGCCGCGGGGTCGCGCATCGCCGTTCCATTGAGCTTTCTGACGTGTGCAGCAGTGGCGGCTGTTCTGTTGGGAATTGCTGGCCTGCTCTCAAACTCCCAGTCAAAGCAGCAAGCAGACGATAGCCCGCACACCAATCTGCATGCGGATCTGGTCGAGTCCGCTGGTCCGGCAATCCTCTCCATGAATATGGATGGCCAGCTCACCTACTTAAATCCCGCCGCGGAATGCCTGCTGGGCTACCATGCGAGCGAGTTGGCAGGCCAGCAAAGCATCGCAGATCTTCTGACGCCAGATGAGAAAGAGCGGCTTGTCGAGGAGATATATAGAAACTGTGATCTCGTGCTCCGGACGGACAATTCCCTGGAACAGCGATTGGCCATTTGCCTGCAAGCTATCGGCTCACTCCCTCCCAGCAAAATTCCCGGCTTCAATCTACGACTGCGCAGCAAGGGCGGCGCCAGTATTTCCGTGACTCTTTACCTCTCCAGCCTTCGCGATGGCATGGGCGCCTGCATCGGGCTGGTTGGCGTGGCGGTAGAACAAAGCATCGGTATCCGCCAGGAGCAGGCTCAGCGCGAGTCACAGGAACACTATCGCGATCACTTTGAAAACTCTGCCGAGATGATCGCCACGCTCAGCCTTGAAGGGCAGTTTCTCTACGCCAATCCAGCGTGGAAGCGCACATTTGCTATGCCGCACTCTGCCCTGATGACGATGAAGTCCTTCACCGAGGTCTTTGCCGCCAGCTGCCGAACAGAGTCTGCCAATCTTTTTCAGCGCGCACTGCAAGGCGCAAGCATCGACCGTGCACCACTGCGTCACCGTACTGCCGATGGGCGTGTGATCGAGCTGGAACTCAGCCTCAGCATGAGCCAGAACGCCGACTCGCCATCCACAGTGCGCTGCTTGCTGCGCGACGTAACCCAGCAGAAGCAGCGCGAAAACCGCCTGGCGCTACAGCTCGTCATTAGTCAGATAGTTGGGGAAAACAGTTCGGCAGATGTGGCCGCGACCCGCATTCTAGAGGCGCTCTGCATCTCTCACGAATGGGATTTGGCTCTCTACTGGGCCGTGGATCCCTCTGGACAGCGTCTCGAATTCCGTACTGCCTGGGGCGCCTCCGATGGACCAGTGGAAGCTCTGATCCAGGAAAGTACCGGGCAGAGCCTGACCGGCGGCGCCGATCTGCCCGTTCGCGCCTGGAAGGAGGGCCGCCCGGCCTGGGCTGCTCATCTGAACAGTACACCTGATTCTCCGCGTACAGAACTGGCTCTGCGTCAGAAAATGATCTCGGGATGGGCTGTTCCGGTGCGCGCCGGCAATAGGATCCTGGCGGTTCTGGAGTTCTACTCCCGCGCAATTCAACCCCAGGATCCAGAAGCAGTTGCGGCGATTGAGACCGCCGCGGCTTCGCTCGGACAGCTCACGGCGCGCTCGGAGGAGCAGGACCGGGCCGAGCAACTCTATCGCCAGCAAGAGACTCTGCTCAACTCCGTGGCCGACGGCATCTGCGGCCTTGACCGGGAAGGAAGAGTCAGTTTCGTCAATCCGGCAGCAGCTCTCCTGCTGGGTAGTGAGCCTGTACGCCTCATCGGGCAGGACATCCACGAACTTCTGCATGGCAATGCCAGCGGCAGTCGGCGCTGCGACGAAGACTGCGGTCTTCTGGCCATCTTTCGCCGCCAGAAGGCCGCAACAGGCGAAGACACCATCTTCCGCGCCGACGGGGCCCATTTTCCCGCCGAATACTCTCTCACGCCCATCCATGATCAAGGCCGAGCCGCCGGCTCTGTGCTTAGTTTCCACGACATCAGCCAGCGCTTTGCCCTGGATCGCATGAAGGACGAGTTCATCTCGACCGTAAGCCATGAACTGCGCACCCCGCTCACCTCGATTCGCGGCGCTCTGGGCCTGCTTTCGTCGGGTATGCTCGGTGATATTCCAGAGAAGGCCTCTAGCCTCCTGCGAATCGCCCTCAGCAACTCGGACCGCCTTGTCCGGCTGATCAACGATATCCTCGATCTGGAGCGCATCCAGAGTGGTCGTGAGCCTCTGGTCTTCAGACCTGTGCAACTGGCTGAGATCGTGCGCCAGGCGATCGACGGCATGACACCCGTGGCGGAAGCTGCCGGAGTCCAGCTGATTCACGACGCAGTGCAGGTGGAGATCTGCGCCGACGCCGACAAACTTCTTCAGGTGCTAACCAACCTGCTCTCCAATGCTGTCAAATTTTCGCCAGCGAATTCCTCTGTCTCTATCATGCTGCGCCCCGGTGTCACCGGGGTCACTGTTTCGGTGATCGATCATGGCCGCGGCATCCCAGCCGACAAGCTCGAAACCATCTTTGGCCGGTTCCAGCAGGTGGACGCATCCGACTCCCGGCAAAAAGGCGGCAGCGGGTTAGGGCTGGCCATCTGCCGTACCATTGTTCTCCAGCACTCTGGCCGTATATGGGCGGAGCGGAACCCAGTCCGCGGTTCCACCTTCCGGGTGTTCCTGCCCTACCAGCCCAGTCCGGTCGAAGCGGCAAACGAGCCCTTCGAGCCTGTACAGGGCGAAGGCACGCTGGTTCTCGCCGGATCAGATCCGGAGTCACGCAAAGAGATCGCCGACCAGTTGAAGCGCCACGGCTACAACGTGGAAGAAGCCGGATCTCTTGAACAAACGGTCGCCGCCGCGCGTCCCGGTGTGGCCGCGATTCTTCTCGATACCACGCTGGATGGCATGAATGGCTGGGAGATTCTGCCCATGTTGCGCCGTTACGGGCCGGCATCACGAATCCCCGTCGTCCTGCTCAGCGTCCAGAATGCGCTGCAACCCGGAGAACTTCCCGAGGGCGCGGAGGGCTGGGTCGCAAATCCCCACCAGGAAGATACGCTGCTCGGCGAGTTGGCGCGCGTACTATGTGGTCCGGGGGAAAAGGCTCGCGTGCTCGTCGTTGAAGACGATCACGATCTGGCCCAGGTAATTGCTGAAGTCTTCACCCGCGAAAGCATCTCTGTACACGTCACCCACACCTTGCAGGACACCATCGATGCTTGCTTCACCTTTGGTCCCCACCTGCTGGTCCTGGATATCGCCCTGCCCGATGGCGATGGCTTCAATGTAGTGGATTGGCTCCGCCAGCACGAGTCTCTGGCCCGGCTCCCGCTGGTCATCTACTCCGGCCGCGAGGTGACGCAGGCTGAGCGCCGCCAGCTCACTCTGGGACCCACCCACTTCCTTACCAAGGCGCGTGTCCAGCCCCAGCAGCTGGAGGCCCTGGTCCTGACCATGCTGCGCAACTCACGCCAGATGGAAGACCCCAGCACCTCTCAGTCCAAATCCAGTCCGCTGTAGCTTAACCCGTTTTGAATCCGGCCGCCTTAGCGTCAGTGGTTCCGGTAATTCTTTGTCGCACTTGCCCCCATCGACAAGACCGCCCAGACATACAACAATGGTGGCTGGGAGGCATCATCCGAGTGGGTCGTAAGATTCTGATCATTGATGACGAAGACGATATCCGCCAGGTGGCGGCGCTCAGCCTGGAGACGGTTGCCGGCTGGGAGGTAGTGGTTGCCAACTCCGGCGCTCAGGGGCTGGCCCGCGCGGCAGAATACAAGCCAGACGCCATCCTGTTGGACGTCATGATGCCCGGAATGGACGGGCCCACCACGTTCCGCGAACTGCGCAAGAATCCCGCGACGGCCCATATTCCGGTTCTGCTGCTCACCGCCAAAGTACAAAGCACTGACCAGCGGCGCTTTGCTGATCTGGGCGTGCAGGCTGTACTCTTTAAACCATTCGATCCCCTGACTCTTTCGACCCAGATCGCTGACGTTCTCGGCTGGAAATAGCCTCAACCTGCTTATGGACACCTCTTCCCAATCCGCGCTCTCCCAGGCAATTGATGTGCTTTGGGAGCGCTTTCTGCCGGAGATTCGCCAGCGTGTCACCGTGCTGGAGGAGGCAGCCGCTGCCTTCTCCGCCAATTCCCTTACCTCGCGCCAAAAAGAGGCCGCGCACGCCGCAGCCCACAAGCTTGCTGGTGTGCTTGGCACCTTTAGCCTGACCCGAGGCACCGTTCTCGCCCGCGAACTGGAGCTGATCTACGCTCAGGAAGCCGGCCCTGACATCGCGCTGCGCGAGCAACTCGCGTCGGTTGCTGCTGAACTCCGCGATATTGTCGAAAATCGCAAATAACTTCTGCGAGCCGTGCGTACTTGCCCATGAAACCCGGTACAGCCCGAACAGTTACACTTTTATCCAGTGACTTTGCAGGAGCCCATCACGCAGCAGCTTGGCTTCACCTTTGAAGCGCAGCAGTCCGCACGTCGCGTGTGGCCGGTACGCGATCTCGTCGCTGAGATTCGCGAGATGGTCGAGCAGCAGTATCCAGATGTCTGGGTGGAGGGCGAAATTTCCAACTTCCGTGCCGCTCCATCCGGCCATCTCTACTTCACCCTGAAGGACGCAGATGCACAGCTACCTGCCGTTCTCTTCCGTCGCCAGGCGTTGCTGCTGCGCTT
The DNA here is from genome assembly GCA_027452125.1 of Acidobacteriaceae bacterium. GTDB lineage: Bacteria > Acidobacteriota > Terriglobia > Terriglobales > Acidobacteriaceae > Telmatobacter. The sequence goes on from DAIDGZ010000084.1 coordinate 15,163, forward strand.
CCGCCCTGCGGACGGCCTGCGCGTTCTTGTACGCGGCAAGGTAAGCATCTATGAACAGCGCGGCCAGATGCAACTGGTCGCAGAATCCATGGAGCCGGTTGGCGTCGGATCGCTCCTGCTGGCCTTTGAGCAACTTAAGGAACGCCTCCGCGCCGAAGGGCTCTTTGATAACGCGCGCAAGCGGCAGTTGCCAGCTTTTCCCCGCACCGTGGGCATCATCACCTCGCCCACCGGCGCGGTCATCCGCGACTTTCTCAACATCGTGAGCCGCCGCCATGCCGGTCTCGACGTTCTTCTATACCCGGTCTCGGTGCAGGGTGATTCCGCGCCTGCAGAAATTGAAGCCGCCGTGGAAGCTCTGAACGCTTCTGGCCTGGTTGACCTCCTGGTGCTGGCGCGCGGCGGCGGTTCGCTGGAAGATCTGGCCGCCTTTAACAGTGAGCGCGTGGCTCGTGCGATTGCTGCCTCGCATTTGCCGGTCGTCTCTGCTATTGGCCATGAAACAGACTTCACCATCGCCGACTTTGTAGCAGATCTGCGCGCTCCCACCCCCTCCGCTGCCGCCGAACTCATCACGGAGGCTCAGCATAAGATTGCCGACTATCTGGAGAACCAGTCCAGTCGTCTCATCCGGGCAATACGCTTCCAGCTTATCCAGGCGCGGCAAAGGGTGGATATGCTACCCATCAGCCGCTCAGAGTCGCGCGTTGGCCTTTTATTCAGCCGCCTCTCGCAGCGCCTGGACGATCTCACCTTTCGCCTTGACACCCGAGTGGGCGCCCGCTTGCGACAGCTTCAACACTGCGTTGATTCATCGGCCGCGGGAGTCTCACGCCACGATCCCCGGCAAATGCTCGCGTCAACCCGCGCACGCCTCACCCTGCTGCAAACCCGCATGGAACGCGCCATGGAGCACGCCCTGCAAGCCGCAGGGTCGGCCGCGAGCTCTCTTGCAATCCGGCTCAACGCGCTTTCGCCACTTGCTGTTCTCGACCGCGGCTACGCGCTTGTCCTCGACACTAATGGTTCTGTCATTCACTCAACTGCACAACTTTCCCCAGGCGACCGGGTCACTACACACGTCTTTGACGGCGCTTTCGTGAGCCGCGTTGAATCAGCATCGTCAGACCACCCGTCCAGCACAAAACGAAACAGGAGCTGACACCATGTCCACGGCACGCAAACTTTTTGGCACTGATGGTATCCGTGCAATCGCAGGGCAGTATCCTCTTGACCCCAATACCGTGTATGCGGTTGGATTGGCACTGGCCCACTCACTGCACAAAACCAGTGCCCAACCACGTGTCCTGCTCGGCCGCGACACACGCGAGTCTGGCCAGTGGATCACCGCAACTTTGGCGGCCGGCTTGCGCTCCGCGTCCGTCTACGTTGAAAGCGCGGGCGTCGTGCCAACACCTGCTGTCGCCTTTCTGGCGCGCACCCATCGGTTTCATGCTGGCGTAGTCATCTCTGCCTCTCACAATCCCTGGCAGGACAACGGTATCAAGCTCTTTGGCGGCGATGGCTTCAAGCTGCCCGATGCGGTTGAGCTGGCCATGGAAGAGGAGATCTTCCGCCACGCGGCAGACGCGATCGCACCCGATGCCGCATCCCTGCCAGCCATCGAAGACAACCTGACCCTGCAGTCAGACTACATAGATTTCCTTATCCAGTCCGTTCCCGGACTCTCCATCTCCGGACTGAACATCGTAGCTGACTGTGCGAATGGCGCTGCCGCAGCCATCGCACCCGAACTGTTCCGCCGTCTCGACAAATCCGGTTCCGGTAATCTGAGCCTGCTCAACGTCACTCCCGATGGACGCAACATCAACGCAGGCTGCGGCGCGCTTCATCCCGCCTACGTGGCTAAAGAAGTGGCTGCGCGCGGAGCCGGCATTGGCCTTACCTTTGACGGCGATGCGGACCGCTGTATGCTTGCCGGCGCGCAGAACAACGTGATCAATGGCGATGCCATCCTGCTGATGGCCGCCCGCGACCTGCAGGCGCGCGGTCTCCTCACGGGTAACGTCGTCGTCGCCACTACCATGTCCAACATGGGTCTGGAAGCTGCACTGCGCCGCAGCGATATCCGCATGCTGCGCGCGGCCGTGGGCGACCGCTATGTGCTGGAGATGATGCAGAAACACAATGCGGCGCTTGGCGGCGAGCAATCCGGACACATCCTGCTGCCCCATCTGGCTACCACCGGCGACGGCCTGCTCACGGCCTTGGTGATCCTCGACCTTCTCGCCCGCACCGGCAAATCGGTTGACGAGCTGACCGCCGACCTCAAGGTGTTTCCCCAGGTCATCGTCAACGTCAAGGTACGCGAGAAGAAACCACTCGACGCTATCCCATCCGTAGTAGATGCCATTCGCAGCGCTGAAGACGAGTTGAAGGATTGCGGCCGCGTAGTCATCCGCTACTCTGGCACCGAGGCGCTGGCCCGCGTGATGATCGAGGCCGAGCGGGAAGATGCCATGCAGCGCCATGCCGAGGCCATCGCTGGCGCCATTCGCAGCGAACTGGGCGTCGCCTGAGTTCCTCACTCGCCGGGCGTGTCTGCGGATGCGCCCGGCCTATACGCTTTCGCTGAGTAGCTGTTCAGCGGCACGGCGCTCGGTAATCAATACATCGATCCATCGTCCGCGCAGCGCTGCCAAAATAGCCCGCGCCTTGCGCTTTCCTCCTGCCACTGCTACTACTCGTTTCGCGCGCTTCAGAGAGGCCGCTTCAATTCCAATTACACGCTGCATGAGCGGCGACTTGATCAGCACGCCATTCTCGTCATAAAAGCGGAAACAAATGTCGCCCACCGCGCCCTGACGAGTCAGTTCGGCGCGTTCTTCGGGTGAAAACACGTTGCCGCTATTAGCCAACAGACGAGAGGGCTCCATGGAGCCAATGCCCACCAAGGCCAGATCCAATCGGTCAAAGAACCCTGAGGCCTCGCGCACCGATGCATCGCGCGCTAAGATCCTGCGCGCCTCCACTGAGCCCACCAGCGCAGGCGCCTGTAACAGGACAGCACTGGCTCCAATCAAACCCGCCAGCCGCTGCGCCAGATAGATCGCCTGATGCTGTGCAGCTGCGCTGCCCACACCGCCTAGAATCTGAACAACCTTACCCCCGCTGCAATAGTCGCCCGGATGCAGCGCCTCGACCATGGCAAACAGGGAGCGGCTCCACGAAGAAATGCCGATCGTGGCGCCAGCCTTCACCGTGGTCTCAACAAAATATGCGGCAGCCGAACCCAGATCGCGCACCATGGGCTCTTCTTCCGACGGGCAGTCCACCACCATGGCGTCTTTTAGATTGAACTTGGCGCATAACTGATCCTCAAGCTCCGCATGCACACCAGTAGGACTGGCTACGCTGATGCGCACAAGGTTTGCCTCACGCGCTTTCTTCAACAGCCGTGATACCGTGGACTGATGAATCTGCAGGCGCTCGGTGATTCCCTGCTGGCGAATCCCCTGCACGTAATACATACGCGCAACTTTGGCTATCAGACGAAGCTCATCCTGGCGCGACATCCCCACCATCTTGCCACAACTGCGCCTGTCTGGCGAAAATATTCATGCATGCATGAATATTTTGGCGGTCTGTCTATGCTCGTACTGGCGTCACCCACAGCAGCGGCTGGCGTACCGGAAAGTTGCGAATGATCTCCGCCGTTTTGGGATCAGGACGCAGTGTACGCCACAGAGCAATATACTTTGGCTCGCGGTATGCCAGCCCTGCAAAGAGCAGACTGGGCTGCCGGTTGGGCAGATCGTCGAAGTACTCCACATCAGGCTTGTACGGCCACTTGCTCTTGTCCTTGATGTAGGGATACATGAAATCGACAGCCTTCTTATAGCAATCCCCGTCCGTAAGACGGAACTGCCAAAGATCGTCCTCTGCATCGCCATCCGACGCAATCTGGCAGACAATTGCAAGCACGTCCAAATTGAAAAGTGAATAGCTATATGGCTTGGTGCGCGATAGTTCCAGAGGGAAGCTCCCATTCGGCGCAAGCTGGGTGGGCAGTAGGGCTGCTCTGTAACGTGCACGACAGAACTCCATTGCATCGCGATTGCCCGTAAACGCCGCAAAAGCAGCAGCCTGCGCCACCCAGCAGCAACCATGGTTGTTTTTTGCCGCCTCCTCTTCCTTGCCATTCTTCGAGGTGCGCATCCAGTCAAGATAAGCGGCAAACCAATCCTTCAGCCCGCTTGCTTCTTTCGGCGTAAAAACGCCAGCGCGCTCCAGGTGCCGTGCGGCTCTTGTCACCTCAATCAGATGGAGCGTGTCGATGATGCCGATGCCGCGCCCTGGCGTGATGCCATAGATCGCCTGCGCATAGGTTAGCGATGGGTTCATCAATGTGGCCGGATTCAGAAACCACGCTCTCAGATGTTGCGCTGCATGCAGTGCATAGCGTTTGTTACGCGTGATCAGCCATGCCGCGGTGAGCGCCGGCACAATCAGGCTCAGACGAATCAGTGCCTCGCGATCAGAGTTGAAGTTCTCTGGATTGGAGTATCCGTCACGCCGAATGTACGGACCACCTGGATCCTTCGGATTCGGCCACCAGTAGTCGCCTTCGGAAAAGTAGTCATGCCTGCCGCCGTGGCTGCGCGGCGAACTGTAGGCCGTCACCGTGATGGGCTGCTCTGCCAGATACTTCCCTGCCGCATCCAATATCCGCACGCGATCAATACGCGCGACATCGGCTGCGGTAATGAGCGGTGCATCTTTAGCGAGCAAATTGCGCGCACTCACCCCGGCAGCAGCCGCGGTCACACAAAAACGGCGCCGGTTCATCATGATTGGCTTCTCCTCTTCACGCGATGCTCAAAAATACCGGCACAATGCCTTCGCTTGCGACGCTGATAACCGAAGGGCCGTCATTGCGTTCAATGGAAATTCGCGCGCGGCCGTTGTACATCTCCACGACACGCGATCCCTCGGGCATTCCCAGGTTATCCATCAGGCGGCCGCTGCCTGCCAGCGTGAAACGCACAACGTTCCTGGCATCCAGGCATAGGATGCCCTTCGCATCCATCAGCTTGGCCTCTACCGTCACTACCTTATCGTTCCGCGCCACCTCAGTCAGCGTGAGTCTTGCAGGCTTATCCCACTTAGCCGTCTGGTACTCCAGTTCAATCTCATCGCTCACCGTTGCGCCGTTCTTGTGAGCCACCACGCGCAGATGATTCCTGCCCGGAGCGAAGGCCACCATCCAGCGCAGTCCGGCAGCTGGAAAATCCTGGCTGTTGCGTTGCTTCACGCCAAGCGACTTGCCGTTCACGAAAAGTTCAGCGGTCGGGCAATTGGAGTACACCTTCACCATGCGTTGCTGGCCCTCATCGCCCCAGCGCACCGGCCAGCTGTGTCCGTAAATATGAGCCATCGGCGCTTCACTCCAATATGACTGGAAGACGTAGTAACCTTCCTTCCGCGTCATATCGCTCGTGAGCAAGCCCTTCTGGTTCATACGCGGTACTGGGTTCTCCACCCGCAGCGGCGTAGTAAAGTCCTTGAATATCCACATCGCAGTTCCCGCCAGCCAGGGCAGTGTCTCCTGCACCTTCAGATACCAGTCAAACAGGTTGCAGGCGTAGCTCTCCGTCCATCCGCCATCTGTAGCCATGTGCGGGGCCTTGGTTCCCGGATCGTAGTCAAGCCCCACCTCTTTGCCCACTGCCAGCGCCGCATCAGGCATCTCTGAGTGCCGTCCAGCGTGGCTGTCCGCACCCCACTCGATGTGCATGAAGTGCTTCACCTTGTTGCGCTGCGTCTCCAGCGTCTGTTCGTAAGTGGTGTACACCCCGTGATACCAGCCATCCCAGATCGAGGGGGAATACACATCTGGGATGTCAGCTGCAAAATCACAGCGGCGCAGTGCCGTCACGCGCGAGGGATCCAACGCGTGTGCACGATCGTTCATCCTCTGCATGAACGACCGAATAGCCGCCTTGTCAATCGACGGATATTCGGTTGGCCAATCATCTTCGTTGCCCAGGCTCCACATCAACACGCTGGGATGATTGAAGTGCTGGTCAATCATGTTCTCCAGCATGCCCAGAGTCTGCCGCTGCCACACCTCGCTACCGATGCCGCTGCGGCACCATGGCGCCTCTTCCCACACCAGAAGCCCAAGCTCATCGCACAGGCCCAGCACCTGCCGCGTCTGCTGGTAGTGGGCCAAGCGGATGAAATTTGCCCCCATCTCCTTGACCAGTTGCATCTCCTGACGCACCAGTTCCTCGGGTTGAGCCGCCGCATAGCCCGCATGGTCCATGTGCCGCTGAGTACCGCGCAGCAATAGGCGTTCGCCATTGAGCTTGAACGGCCCATGATCGACAAACTCGGTGTGACGGATGCCAAAGCGTTCGCGCATGGTACTCGCGCCAACATCGGTTGAGAGCGATATCACGCATGTATATAAATGAGGGTGTGCT
>DAIDGZ010000085.1 GCA_027452125.1 Acidobacteriaceae bacterium
CGCGATATGACGCAGGCGGCAGCGTGGTATCGCAAGGCCGCTGACCAAGGAGACACAGGTGCACAGGGCACGCTTGGCCTGCTCTACGCCATGGGCCAGGGCCTGCCGCGCAGTGATGCGGATGCCTACTTCTGGCTGGACTTGGCCGCCTCGACGCCGGGCCCGCAACAGGCCCAGTATGCGGCTAACCGGCAGATGGCGGGTATGCGTCTGACCATGGACGATCTGGATGCCATCCACACGCGCGAGCGGCGCTGGAAGGCAGCGCATTCGCGGCACTGATCTTGCTCCGTTCACCCGTTATGCTTATCGCGTGAGCGTCTGTTCTGCCGCGCCCAGCACGTGCCCATTGCGGCGATCGGCCAGAAACACAACCAACCGCAGCGGTCCGCTTGTCTTGCTGCCCGCGGAGAGCTGCACCGGCTCGCCCGCGACCGCTTTGGAGCCAAGATGCTTCAACTCCCGCACCACGGCTACGTGGTGCAGTGTGCGTCCGGCATTCTCTCCGTGCGCCACCTCAGAGTGCGTGGCGTCCTGCGCCAGGGCCGCGTACAGCTCCGCGTGCGCAGGTAGACTGGCATGCACCGCAAAGTGCACCTGATCGCCTGTCCAGCCAGCGCCGGTAATGGTGACCGGCACAGAGGGCGCAGCCGCGGCCTGCGCGACTGCCTGCACCAGTGCGCGCTGATTGCTGCCGACAAACTGCACGGCTCCATCCACCACCATCTGCGGCGTGTACGCGGAGTCGAGACCGAAGCGGTGCACATACTCCGTCTGCCGCTCGGTCATTGCGTCCAGCGAGAAGGGATCGCGCCAGCCCAAATGGTTCCAGTAAGTGACATGCTCACTGAGCACGATGGCATGCGCGCCGGGCACAAACTGGGTTGCGTCCAGACGGGCCAGCAGCGCGTCAGCCGGTGGGCAGTCCGAGCAGCCCTCTGAGGTGAACAGCTCCACCAGCACCGGAGTTCCGGCGGGCGGCTGCGCCCAGGCGGCGATCCCCGCCAGGAAGACTCCCAGCGCCAGAATCCCGTACATCCAGTGAGCGAATGTGGTTTGAGGAGAAGCCATATAAACCTAAGACGCATCTTTTCCACGCCGGGTTACGCATCATTTTCCCAGCAAAAGGCGATCGCTGCTCACAACTAATCCAGAGAGGCTGGGTTCCGATACAGCGTGGGCCGAGACGACCTCTCGCAGCCCCCCCGAAGGAGAATCGTTATGCGGATGACACTCTTGACCTTCGCCGTGGCCGCTCTGGTTGCTTCCGGCCCGGTGTTTGCGCAGCAAAGCCAACCTGCGCCTGCCACCAACACACCCCGCGAGGGCTCGATCAACGATCGCCGTCCCGACCAGCAGCAGCGTATCGCCAACGGCGTGCAGTCTGGCCAATTAACCACCGGAGAGACCAAAAACCTGGAATCCCGCGAAGCCAACATCAACCGCGAGATCCACGCCGATCGCTCCGCAGACGGCGGCAAGCTCACTACGCAGGAGCGCCATCACATCCAGCACCAGGAGAATAACGTAAGCCGCTCCATCTACACGGACAAGCACAATGCCGCGCAGGCCCGTTTTGGCAAGGGCGAGATCGGCCAGCGCCGCGAGAACCAGCAGGACCGTATCGCCAACGGCATCCGCAGCGGGGCCATGAGTCCAGCGGAGGCGGCCCGCAGCGAAGGGCATGAGCAGCAGATCAACCGGCAGATTGCCTCGGATCACCACGCCGACGGAGGCCGGCTCAGCGCTCAGCAGCAGCGTCAGATCAATCGCCGGCAAAACGGCGCCAGCCGCCAGATTTACCGCCAGAACCACAACCACCGCAGAGCTCCCAAGTAGCCAGCTCACGCTCGATCATGGCGGGCCGCAACTGCTGACCGAATGCGACCCGCCGCCTTTCCCGCTTTATGCTGAAAGCGTGCTTTCTCTCCGTACCGCTCTTCCTGCTCTCATCGTTACGCTGTTCGCGGTTCATGCCAGCGCACAGCCCGCGCCGGTCATCCTTACCCCTGCGGTGGTGGAGGCTGGATCTCCCGAGTTAATCCGGGTGAATGCCCCCGCCACGGCCACACTCTCCGCGGACTGGCTGGGACACAGCATTACTTTCTTCCCGGGGCGGGGCGGGCATGACTGGTATGCGCTGGCCGGGGTGGACGTGGAACAGGCGACCGGTCCTTCCGTGTTGCACGTGACCCTGCGGCTGGCCGATGGCGCCACCCGCGACCTGAGCCGCACCGTCGAGATCCATCCGGCGCACTACCGGACGGAGACGCTGCGGGTGCCGCCGCGCTTTGTGGAGCCCAGCCCCGCGCAACTGAAGGAGATCGAGGCCGAGATGGCGCTGAAGAAGGAAGTCTTCGCGCACACCGCGCCTGAGCCGCTGTGGAGCGGCCGCTTCCGCGCGCCCGTAAGCGCTCCGCCGACAGACAGCTTTGGCGTGCGGCGCATGTTCAACGGGCAGCTGGCCAGCATCCATAAGGGCATGGACTTTCGCGCGCACATAGGCACGCCGGTGCATGCCAGCGCCGACGGCGTCGTCACGCTGGCGCAGAAGCTCTACTTTGAGGGGAACTGCGTGATCATCGACCACGGCCTCGGGCTGACCACCACGTCGATGCACCTGAGCCGGATCGATGTGCATGTGGGCCAGCATGTACGGGCGGGGCAGCTGATTGGGCTGAGCGGGGCCACCGGGCGGGTGACCGGCCCGCATCTGCACTGGTCTGTGCGCTGGGAAGGCGCGTACCTCGATCCCGCGAGGCTGCTGCGGCTGAACCTGAGCGGCGTTCGCTAGCGGGTGAGCGCCTCTTCCTCCACGGACGGGGCAGACTGCGGCGCGGTGCGCCCGGCGGCCTTCTCCTCGCGGAGCGCCTTGAAGGCCCGGTAGACAAAGGATCCCATATACCAGCCGTCGATGTACTTGTAGGGCGTTTCGCCGGTGGTGTAGTGGCCGCAGGGCAGCACGCGCGGCTCAAAGCGGACACCATGCCGGCGGAAGGCCTCAACTACCTTGAGCGAGTACTCGAGCGGAAAGGTGAGGTCGTACTGGGCATAGACCAGCAGGACATTCTTGGCCGAGCCGTTGGCCGCGGGGCCGGCAAAGTGCCCGTAGTAGCTGACCGGGCTGATGGCCGACCATAGATCGCGGAGCCGGTCCTGGGTGAGGCCGGCCTGCTCTACCGCCTCGCGGATATGCCGGGTGCTCTGGCCGACCCATACCACATCGCCGAAAGCTGTGGAGGCGTGGTTGAAGGCGTTGACGCGGATGCGCGGGTCGTGAGCGCTGGCGAGGAAGGCGTAACAGGAGCCCAGGCTGGTGCCGAGGACGCCGAAGTGCTCGTAGCCCTGCTCCTCCAGCCAGTCGATGCAGCAGCGGATATCCACGACTGCCTGGCGGCAGGCAGAGAGCGTGCGGCCGACGTTGGCGCTGACGGCGTAGTCGGAGCGCTCCAGCTCACTGGGGCGGCGGATGTCGTGATAAGGCTTGGAGAGGCGCAGGGCCGAGACGCCCATGCGATTGAAGATGGCGCACAAAGCGTTGTGGCTGAAGCCGTCAGCGTTCCACTGGGGGAGGACGACGATGGCTTGTTTGGGGCGCCGGGGGTCCTTGTGCGCGGGGGCGGGGTACCAGCGGGCGTTGACCAGGTCGTTCTCGGGGTAAGGCGTACGCTCCGGCGAGGTGAAGCGGAGGAACTGCGCGGGCTGGAGTTTGCCCTCGGCGGCCTGGCGGCGCAGCTGGGCATCGCGGGCCAGCGTCTCGGGGCGGACGTTGGTGGGATAGAGCTGCGGATGGCGCTCTTCCAGGCGGAAGTCGGTAGGCCTGCGGTAGCCGAAGAACCTGTCACTGTTGCGGATGAGGAGCTGATTGATACGGAGCATCGCCGCTTCGGCGGCGGCGGGGTCGCGCATCTCGGCGGGCGAGGGCAGCACGGAGCCAAAGCCGTGCTCTTCAAGGAAGGGAGCAATCCATTCAAAGCCCCACTCGACCGGGCGCACCACGCGATTTTCGTCGCGGGTGGTGAGCCGCGTCTCCCAGCGATACATCCAGCGCGCGTACCAGTTCTCACTCATCGGCAGAACTTCAGTTTATCAGCGCGCTGGATTGAGACCGGCTAGCGGGCGGCGCCGCGGAGCCTGATGTAGTCTGCGGTAAACCAGCCCAGGCTGAGGAGCAGCATGAGGGCAATGATGCTCTGGGAGATGACGCAGTAGAGACACCAGACGCCGAGAGCGAACTCCTCAATGAAGGTGAGGCGCAGGGCGAAGCAGAAGCCGGCAAAGACGGCGAGGAGCAGCAGGTAGCGCTTGCGGAGCAAGGCCAGGCCGGCCAGCGCCAGATAGCCGAGGATACCGATGGCGGCCACTGGAACATGGCCCATCATGGCGAAGGAGCTGTGGTTGACGATGCCGCAGTCCCAATGGGCGTTGATGGAGCAGGGCTCGGTACCGGTATCGTAGTGGACTTTGAGCGCCAGCGAGGAAACAATCACGCCGGCAAGGGCCAGGACCGCAATGAGATAACGCATGGCTGGATGAAGACTCCACTGCGATGATAAACCCGCGCCCGGCAGGGATCAGGATGGCTGGTTGTGGTGCGCGACCCGGTGTGCCGCAAAGTGCGCCGCGGCCCAGCATCCGGAGGCGATTTTGGAGGGGATTTCGGCAGGGGGGGAGGGGGTGGGGGGTCTTTTGGCCGGTTTTGCGACTGAAAGATTCTGACTAACCTGCTTCGGATCATTGAGTTGCGCGGATCGGTGGGCGGCGCAAAGCGGGCTGAAAACCGGGTAAATCATGCGGAAAAACGCGTCTTTTATCGAGGAAAAGCGGTGCGTTTTGAGCAGATGGCGCGTGGGGACGACGGCAGTTGTGCGGAAGGTATTGGGCATGGTGAGGCAAGGATACGCAAGATGAAGGAAATTCTCTGCAAAGGGACGGGGGCCAGAAGTTGCTAGATTTGCTGGAGATGCGGGTAGGGGATGGGAGAAACGGTTGACAGGGTCTGGGATGGGGAGGGTTGGGGCGAGGGGTGCGGATCGGGGAGATTGCGGACAGATTGAACCGGGGAGGTTTCTGACTTTTCCAGGACTGCGAAGGCTATAGGAAAATTATATAAATTATAAAATCTAGATAATTCTGCTAAACTTCGTATATATGGATCCAGTCCGCAATCCCTACGCACCGGGAGCAGGCAGTCCGCCCCCGGAACTTGCCGGCCGCAGCGCCATACGGCGCGATGTGGAGATTCGCCTGCAGCGGCTGCGCCTGGGCAGGCCGGCGAAAAGCGTGATGCTGGTAGGACTTCGAGGCGTGGGCAAGACCGTGCTACTCGATCAGATGCGCAAGGATGCGGAGGCTCACGGAATCCAGACGGTGCGGGTGGAGGCCCCGGAGCATCGCTCACTCCCGGCCCTGCTGGCCCCGGCGCTTCGGCTTGCCCTGCTGCACCTGAGCAAACGAGACGCAGCGAAGGATTACGCCGTAAGAGGACTCAGGGCCCTGGCGGGCTTTGCGGGGCGCTTGAAGCTGACCTACGCCGATATCGAGGTGGGACTCGACTATGCAGCCGAACCGGGGCTGGCCGACAACGGCGACCTGGAGGGCGACCTAACCACGCTGTTGCAGCAGGTGGGGGTCGCAGCCCAAGCGGCAGAAACTGCGCTGGTACTTTTCATTGACGAACTTCAGTATGTGGAAGAGGCGCAGTTGGCAGCCCTGGTTTCAGCGCTGCACCGCTGTTCGCAGGAGCAGCTTCCGGTCACTGTGGTTGGTGCGGGGCTGCCGCAACTGCGCGGCCGGCTGGGACAAGCCAAATCGTATGCGGAGCGGCTCTTCGACTTTCCAGAGATTGGGCCCTTGAATGCCACCGACGCAGCGGAGGCGATTGTACGTCCCGCCGAGAGCGAGGGGGTCCAGATCGCGGAGGAGGCCGTTGCGCTGATCCTGGAGAAGACGCAGGGCTATCCCTATTTTTTGCAAGAGTGGGGGAAGCACACCTGGGATACAGCTCCACAAAGCCCGATTCAGCGGCAGGACGTATTGAATGCCTCAGACGAAGCAATTGCGGCGCTGGATGAAAGCTTTTTCCGGGTTCGATTTGATCGGCTGACACCGGCGGAGAAGAAGTATCTGCGCGCGATGGCCGACCTGGGGCCGGGTCCGCATCGGTCGGGAGATATCGCAGAGGTGCTTGGACGAACGGTCAGTTCCCTGGGCCCGACCCGCGCAGGCCTGATTGGGAAGGGAATGATCTGGAGCCCGACGCACGGCGACACGGCCTTCACTGTCCCATTTTTCGATGCGTTCATGCAGCGGATCATGCCGGGAAGCGCGTGGAAGACCAATAACGGCTGATGGGGCCGAGTGGCGCGCTTCTGCAGCGAAGGCCGTTGAGCCGCGCAGGGCGTTGGCAGTACGGCGCTTGGAGCGGCGGGCAGGGCAAGGTAGCATGATGCCATGCGGGAGCAACAGGCTATGGGCCGCCGAGTGGCGTTCTTCGGCGGGAGCTTCGATCCGCCTCATCTGGGGCACCTGGCGGTGGCGCGGGCGGCGCGGGCAGCGCTGGACCTGGATACCGTGCTGTTTGCGCCGGTGGGCGCGCAGCCGCTGAAGCCGGAGGGCGCCGCGGCCAGCTTTGAAGAGCGCGTCGAGATGACGCGGCTGGCGATTGCCGAGGAGCCGGACTTTGCGGTGTCCCTGGCGGATGCGCCGCGGCCAGCGGGCGCGCCCAACTACACGATCGATACGCTGCTGCAACTGCGCGCGGGACTGCCGGCAGGAGGGGCGCTCTACTGCCTGATGGGCGCGGACAGCTTTGCCGGGCTGGCGCGCTGGCACCGCGCGGCAGAGATTCCGTTTGTGGCGCCGCTGATTGTGGCATCGCGCCCGGGGCAGCGGCTGGAGGGTCCGGAGGGGTTGGATGCCTGCGTGCCGGCGGGGCTGCGGATGGAGAGCGCGCCGACGGAGGCCGGGGGCAGCACGCAGCTGCGGGTGTGCTGGCTGGTGAACGGCGCCGGAGAGCGGACCCCCTTTTACCTGCTGCCCCATCTGCACGTGGAGATCAGCGCGTCAGAGGTGCGGCGGCGGATGCGGACACCGGCGGGGGAGCAGGCGGCGGGGGAAGATCTGCTGCCGGAGGCGGTGGCCGAACTGATACGGGCGCGCGGACTTTACCGCTGAAAGAGGGCTGCGCGGGGCGCAAAATGCCGTAGGATTGGAGTTGGAGAGACCCGAGAAGGCATGACAAACGCAACAGCGCACGAACAGACGCGCATTCTGGTGCAGGCGGCAGCCGCCGTTTGCGAAGAGAAAAAGGGCGCGGAGACGCGCATTCTGGAACTGGACCCGGCGGACTCCGGACTGGCGGACTTCTTCCTGGTGACCTCAGCCAACAGCGACCGGCAGGCGACGGCGATTGCCGACGAGATTGAGCTGCGGTTGAAGCGGAACTACGGGGTGTATGCCAACTCCGTGGAAGGCCGGCGGAAGGGCGAGTGGATTCTGCTGGACTACGTGGACTTTGTGGTGCACGTGTTTCTGGCGGAGCGGCGGGCCTTTTATGACATTGAGCGGCTGCGCAAGTCGGCACGGCCCTATAGCCCGGAGGAGTTTGACGCGGAGCTGAAGGCGCTGCTGGCGAAGAAGACCCAGACGGCGCGCGGCAAGGCCACGGCCAAGAAGGCGGCGAAGGCTCCGGTGAAGGCCGCTGCGAAAAAGGCAGCGGTGAAGAAGGCGGCGCCCGCCAAGAAGGCGGCAAAGAAGACTGTGGCCCAAAAGGCTGCGCCGGTGGCGGCGAAGAAGAAGCCGGCCGTGAAGGCAGCCAAGGCCGCAAGCGCCAAGCCGAAGAAGGCAGCAGCCAAGAAGACTGCGGCAAAGAAGGCAGCGCCGGCGCGCAAGACGAAGTAGCCCGGCACAGCGAAGTGGATGGAAGCAGCGGCCTGCGCAATGCGCAGGCTCAGACTGCTGACAAAGTACCTCATTAGGCTCTCGTTTTCCACGAGGGTCTTTTGTATTTTGTATTCATGCTGAAGAAGCCGGAAGTGCAACAGCAGGAGCTTGAGTGGGTGTCGATCGAAGCTCTGGTGCCAGACAAGC
>DAIDGZ010000086.1 GCA_027452125.1 Acidobacteriaceae bacterium
TCATCGAGCAGGATGTCGCCCGCATCTCCCATCGCGACCAGGTGGAAGATCTCGTTGCCCGCGGCCGCGACCTGGAGCGCATGGTCCTCTCCCGCGCCGTCCGCTGGCACCTGGAACGGCGGATCCTCTGTTATGGCAACAAAACGGTCGTGTTTGATTAGAGGCAGTCACCACAGAACTGGGAGACTGGGATTGAGGGTTAGAGTGGGGAGGCTGAGAAGGATTTTGAGAGGAGACAGGCCTGCTTCTATTGCGCAGTCGGCATCAGTTTGCCCGCCTCAGACCTCGTCCTGGTGAAGCTAGCCCAGAGACAGAACCAACCCGGTCTGAGTCTTCACGCTATCTGATGATCGCCGATATCCGAATCGATATGATTTTCCGCAACTGGCTGCGATGTCCCCCAACATCGCAGCCAGCGCGGTAACCGCCGCCAAAGGGGCGGCAGCCTCAGCCCTGGCAATTGGCGTAGGTCGCCAGCGCATCAGGGTTGGGAATCGTAAGCGTGGCGCCGTGCATCGCCACTAGCCGGCGATGTTTGAAGGCGCTCAGTGTCCGGGTCACCGTCTCGCGTGAGGCGCCAATGAACTCGCCGATCTCCTCGTGGGTCATTGCCAGGCGGCAGCGCGCACCGGTCTCGCTTATCCGCTCCGTCTCGCTCCACCCCAGTAGCAGACGCGCCAGCCGTTGCGGCGCCGAGGCAGACAGACCTACCGTGCGCAGTTGCTCACAGGCCGCCGTATAGGTCCGCACCATCTCCTGCGCCACCGTCTGGTATACCTGCGGATACCGCGCCAGAAAGTGCAGAAACGTCTGCGCCGTCAGATGCGCCACCCGCGCCGGATAAAGTGTCTCCGCCGTCATCTCGTACGCCTTGCCGGAAAGCGTGGCGGAGAGTCCCAGTACCTGGCCCGCACGGGCAATGCGGAAGCTCAGGCGTCGGCCGTCGCTGGAGTTGATGGAGAGCCTCACCTCGCCCTCCAGCACCACGAAAATGCCAGCGGCAGGCTGCGTCTCCGCAAACAAAACAGAGTGCGCCGGATGTGCTGAGGGGATCAGCAGCGATTCCAGGTCGGCGCGCGCCGCTTCTGGCAGTTGCGTAAAGAACTCGCTTTTGCGATATGTATGCTCATAAGTGCTCTGCATTTCAGACCTCCTCGTCTTTCTATGCATCCCTGCGTTGAACTTCTTCAGCCAGATACTGCGTCCACGGGGTACCGCTCAGAATGACCGCGCCACTCTGCGCATAGATCGCGCGCAGCAGGCGAATCCCAGCAGTATCTGCGAATGTGGTTTCACGCAGGTCGATCGTGATCTGCTGCTTTCCCTGCACCGCCAGACTCTCGTTCCATAGGCGATTCAGTTCCTCCACCCACGGTCCGGTCAAGCGCCCTTCAAGCTTGAGCAGCAGCATCTCCGGATTTTCTTCAACGGTGATTCGTAACGTAAGCTGGCCCGTCCTGCGCCATGCCTTGACTGATGCATGCGCCGTGCCAAAGCTGCTCCGTCACACAGGAGAACACGTAAACCTCTAGAAAATAATATATTTACCTGTAGATTTAAAAACCGGCCAAAAACTAACAGTCCGCATTGGTGACGAAGTGACGATGACGGGATTTCGTCACATGACGACGGAACGTCACTTCGCCACCAGATGAGTGCCTTGTTTAGCTACATATATTCGCTACGCGAGATACCCAGCTTCTTAATCTTGGAGTTGAGCGTGGTGCGCTTCAGGCCCAGGCGCGCGGCAGCGCCGGTTGCTCCGCCCACCATGCCACCTGCCTCGCGCAATGCACGCAGGATATGCTCGCGCTCAGCAGCCTGCAGGGTGGGGTTCGTTGCTGCCTCGGCCTCGTCGGCGTCTTCTTCCATCTCTTCCAGTTCGGCCAGCGGCACATAAAGCACCGGTCCCCGCGTCAGGATCACAGCACGCTCCAAAAAATTCTCCAGCTCGCGGATGTTCCCCGGCCACTTCCAGTGGGTCAGCGCCTCCATTACGCTCTCAGGAATCGTCTCGATGGTCTTGCCCATCCGCCGGCTGTGTCGAGCCACAAAGTGCCGCACCAGAATTGGAATATCTGAGACTCGCTCGCGTAGTGGTGGCGCAAACACCGGAAAAACCTTCAGCCTGTAATAGAGATCACTACGGAACTGCTTCTCCGCCACCATTTTCGTCAGATCACGATTGGTGGCTGCGATCAGCCGCACGTTCACTGGGATGGGCCGCGTACCGCCGAGACGCTCGATTTCGCGTTCCTGCAAAGCTCGCAGCAGCTTGGGCTGCAGGTCCAAAGGCAGTTCCCCAATCTCGTCCAAAAAGAGCGTACCCTCATGCGCTAGTTCGAGGCGACCGATCTTCCGTGCGATGGCGCCGGTAAATGCGCCCTTTTCGTGTCCAAATAGCTCGCTCTCAATCAGCCCCGCCGGAATCGCCGCACAATTGAGCTTGATAAAGGTTCGCTCGGCGCGCGGACTCAGGCGGTGGATAGCACGCGCCAACAGTTCCTTGCCCGAGCCAGTCTCGCCTTGGATCAATACCGTGGCATCGGTAGGCGCAACCGTCTCAATCTGCCGCAGCACGTTGCGCAAGCCGGTGCTCTCACCCACAATGTCTTCAAAGCTGTGTTCGAGGTTGATCTCGTCCTGCAGATATTGCTTTTCCTGATTCAGGCGATCACGTAGCTCTGCAATCTGCCGGAAGGCCAGCGCATTGTTCACCGCCATGGCCACCTGACCGGCAATCTCGCCCAACGCCTCCGCATCGCGCAACGTGAACGCACCCTCCCTGCTGCTGGAAACTGTTAAGGTTCCCAGCGTCCGCTCACGATGGATGAGCGGCACCCATAGCGCTGAGCGCATGCCCAGCCGGGTGTGGTGCGCCATAGTCTCGGCAGGAAACGGTGCGGCTTCCAATAGTTCAGCCACGATCGGCTGCCGGGTGCGAAAGGCCTTGCCCGCGGGAGATAGTTCGGGATCGAGCAGCACCTCGCCCTGCTGCGGGACCTCTTCGTCCCGTGCTGCCAGAAACTGAGCCCGCAGCTTACCAGAGATTTCGTCGAAAAGTGCAAGGGTGGCCACATCGTGCGGCACCAGTTGCCGGATGCTGGCCGAAAACGCCGACAGGAGCTTGCGAATGTCCACATTGGCCAGCAGCAGGTTGCTCAGCTCCAGCATCACCGTTTCCTGCGCGCGCCGGCTCTCAGTCACGTCGCGTGTCACCTTGGAGTAGCCGGTCAGTTCGCCCGTGGCATCGTGGATGGCGGTGAGTACGATGTTGGCCCAGAAACGCGTGCCATCCTTGCGGAGCCGCCAGCCCTCTTCCTCCACACGCCCCTGCTCTGCAGCGCGACGTAGAAGGTCGGCTGGATGTCCGATTTCCCGATCCTCCTGGGTAAAGAAGCGCGAGAAGTGCAGCCCTATAATCTCCTCAGGCGTATACCCCTTGATACGCTCCGCGCCTGGGTTCCACGTCAGAATGTGGCCGTCACGATCCAGCAGGTAAATGGCATACTCGTCCACACTCTCGACAATCGCGCGCAACCGCAGGTCGTTCTGCCGAAGCGCATCTTGTGCAGCGCGCTGATCGCTGGTGTCACGGATAAAGCTCACTACCGCCGGACCGGCCTCGGTCTCCACAGGTTTGAGCATGATGTCGACGGGAAATTCCGTGCCGTCCTTGCGACGTCCAAACAGATTGAGCGCCGCCCCCATCTGCCGGGCACGCGGATGCGCGTCGTAGTTCTCACGGTGCCGGGGATGCCCTCCGCGAAAGCGTTGTGGCACCAGCATCTCCACCGGGCTGCCCACCAGTTCCGGCGCCGGGTAGGCAAACATTTCCTCGGCGCGCGGATTCACATCGCGGATGATGCCTTGGCTATCAGTGATGAGAATGGCATCGGGAGAAAACTCAAAGAGCCGCTCAATCGTCGCGCGAGCGAAGCGAACGGGCGCCACAGGGGGTACGCCAGTCGTCAGCTGGTGAGGCTTGTCTATGGGACCCATGGGAATGCGCTACCGACCTACCAGCACAATACCTCTCACCTCCCCATTTGGCAAAACTGCAAGCTTGTCGGCTAACTTACTTTGCGATCCCGACGCTCCCTCCTACCCTCTGGTCCTGACCGCCTCTGGTTGGAAAACTCTGCTGAATTGAGTGACATAAATCACATCTAATCCCTATCGCGTGCGCGACACTGCAGGAGTCGCGTCATGGAGCGGGGAGTTCTACCTTCCCTTTGAGCCGGCGACCCGAGGCCGTCGTGGAAGGGGAAGCCGTGACGAGCCTCGATCAACAGGGAATGACCAGCAGCCGCACTGAAGCCTCTGGGGGACGGCTGCTGGTCCCTGCATCAGCCCAGAAACGCCAAATCCTCCCATACTCCTAACGATCCGGTGTACGTGCTGGAGTGCCATCTCGAATCCCGCCAATCTTTCCGCCGATTCCAGCCCGGTTTGGCAAGCCGCCTGAGCCCACAGACACACACTTGCGCGGCGAGTCATTTCTTGCCAGGCATGTCACTCAACCCTGCGCAGCCACAGCGAGGACGCCTCGTCTTGGCAGCATTTCATTGACTCTCCGTCCAATTTTCAGTATTCTGTAGTCCTTGCGCGGTGTTGCGCCTGGGGTCTGTGTATTGCACCCGGATCCGACTGGTGAGCCTCTCGAACAGGGCTTGCCAGAGCAGGCAGCCGGCTACTGGATGCGCCTGAAAACAGGCGACTTCAGCTCAGCCAGAGCCTTTAGACAAGGCCAACCCTCGCAGTTCTCACCCGAACAGGATTGTTTGGAAGTGGGTAGAGTTCAGGCCCCGGCATTTGCCATGGGCGCTCGCGCAATGCGCGATTGCTTTTGATCCGGCTCCCCGCAAGAGCGGCGTGCCAGACAGGTTTTGAGAGAAGGCAGGAGAGAGATGTCGACCTTTGTTCCGAGCGGTAAGGATATTGCCCGCAAGTGGTATGTGCTGGACGCAGACGGCCAGACACTGGGCCGGCTGGCTACCAAGGCCGCCAACGTCCTCAGCGGCAAGCTGAACCCCCAGTATGTGCCGTACATTGATACCGGCGATCACGTCATCGTGATCAATGCCGATAAGGTGCGGCTGACCGGCCTGAAGAGCCAGAGCAAGTTGTATCGCCGCTACACCGGTTTCCCCGGCGGCCTGCGCGAGGAGTCGTTCACCCGCCTGCTGAGCCGCAAACCTGAGAAGATTCTTGAAGAGGCGATCAAGGGCATGCTGCCCAAGACCAAGCTGGGCCGCGCGATGGGCTCCAAGCTCAAGGTCTATCGCGGCGACAAGCACCCTCACCAGGCTCAACAGCCGGTGGACATGAAGATTGCGTAAACGCAGCTATGAGCTGATAGCTTTAGGCTCCTGGCATCAACTTGCGGGAGCGACAGACCGTGGAAGAGCAAACCGCTTGGCCCGGCATGACAAAGCTAAAAGCTGGAAGCTAGAAGCTAGGAGCTAACAAAGAATGGCAGATCTGGTTCAGTATTACGGGACGGGGCGGCGCAAGTCTGCGATCGCTCGCGTCTTCCTGCGTCCCGGCACGGGCGAGTGGAAGGTGAATGGCAAAGGCTTCGAGGAATATTTCGTCACCGAGCAGCAGCGCGCGTCGGCAAAGCGCACCCTGGCTGTGGCGGAGATGTCCGCTAGCTTTGACGTGATCACCACGGTGACCGGTGGCGGCGTGGCCGCACAGGCTGACGCCGTCAAGATGGGCTGCGCGCGCGCACTCATCGAGTTCAACCCTGAACTGCGCAAGACGCTCAAGGCCGATGGCCTCCTGACCCGCGATGCTCGCGTGAAGGAGCGCAAGAAGTACGGTCAGAAGGGCGCCCGTAAGCGGTTCCAGTTCTCGAAGCGCTAACCCGCTTCGAATGCTCAGCCACGAGCATTCAGCCTGGTTTATATCAGACCAGCTGAATGCTCATGGCTCAAATCTGAAAGCTTGTTTCTCAATCTCCCGCAAAAGCGGGTTCAATCCGGGCGGATTCAGTTCAGCTCGGATGCAATCCACGAAGGAGGCCAATGGCCACGATCACAATGAAGGAGCTGCTCGAAGCAGGTGTTCACTTCGGGCATCAGACCAAGCGCTGGAACCCCAAGATGAAGGAATACATCTTTGGTGAGCGCAATGGGATCTACATTATCGACCTGCAGAAGACGCTCAAGCTCTTCAAGGACGCTTCCAAGTTCGTCACAGACCTGTGCGCCAGTGGTAAGACGATCCTGTTCGTCGGCACCAAACGCCAGGCCCAGGACGCCATCGCTGAGGAAGCCACCCGTGCGAGCATGCCCTACATTAACCAGCGCTGGCTGGGTGGGCTGCTGACCAACTGGGTGACCGTGCAGAAGTCGGTGAAGCGCCTTCAGGAATTGGATGAGATGGCTGTGGATGGCCGCTACGAGCTGCTTACCAAAAAGGAAGTCATTCGCTTGGAGCGCGAGCGCAAGCACCTGCAGGCCAATCTGGCCGGCATCAAGAACATGAAGCGCCTGCCTGATGCGATCTTCATCGTGGACTCCAACAACGAAGCCATTGCAGTCAAGGAAGCCCGCAAGCTCGGCATCCCTGTGGTGGCTGTCGTGGATACGAACTGCGATCCAACGGTGGTCGACTATGTCATCCCCGGCAACGACGATGCGCTCCGTGCTATTCGCCTGTTCACCTCCAAGATCGCTGACTCGGCGGCCGAGGGCGTGAATCTGGTCGGCGACAAGGCATTTATGGATGAGCAGGCCGAGGTTGTAGCTGGTGAGGTTGAGGGCGTTTCAGCTGAGGCCAGCACAGGTGACGATGTAGACCTGGAAGCAGCTCTGGGCGGTGGTATCCGTAAGGCCCCGGCAGCTGTGGCCGCCCTTGATGAGGCGGAAGCGGCAGAAGGCTTTTAATCATTCCTGCGCATTGCGGTGCGCATACTAGAAGAAGCGTGGCCGCCCGGGTTGTGTGCCACGCTTTTTTTATGCCGGTGACCCGCCGGCCCCAATCAGCGCCCTGCCTGTACGGCCGGATTGCGCCAAACTGAAAAGAGAGATGACGACTGTGAGCGAAAAGATTGATGCCAAGCTGGTAAAAGACCTCCGCGAGAAGTCTGGCGCGCCGATGGGCGACTGCCTGAAGGCCCTGCAGGAGTCCAAGGGCGACATCGAAGCCGCCTTTGTTGTGCTGCGCAAGCGCGGCATGGCCTCTGCCCAGAAGAAAGCCGCCCGCACCACCAACGAAGGCGCAGTGGGTACCTACATCCACGCCGGCGGCAAAATCGGTGTGCTGCTGGAAGTCAACTGTGAGAGCGACTTCGTGGCCCGTACCGATGACTTTCAGGATCTGCTGAAAGATATCGCCATGCACATTGCCGCCACGGATCCGCGCTATGTGCGTCCTGAAGATGTGACCCCGGAAGACATGGAGCGCGAGCGCGAGATCTTCCGCGCCCAGGCGGCTGCCACCGGCAAGCCAGCCCCGGTTGTGGAAAAGATCGTGGACGGTAAAATGAGCAAGTTCTACGAGGAAGTCTGCCTGCTGGAGCAGCCCTTCATCAAGGATCAGGCCGTTAGCATCAAGGAGCTGATTGCGCAGAAGGTGGGCAAGTTGGGTGAGAACATCACTATCCGCCGCTTTGCGCGCTTCAAGGTCGGTGCGCCGGACTGGACAGTAGCCCAGACTAAGGCTGTAGAGGCTGCTGCGGAATAACTTTCCAGACCCAAGAGCGATGGAAGCCCAGGGTTCATCCCCCTGGGCTTTTCTCTGCCCGATTACCGCTCTACTGCTTTGTCGCTCATGTGCGATACTCGAAAAGGCATGTACAAACGCATCGTTCTCAAGCTTTCCGGTGAGGCGCTGGCCGGCCCCAAGGGCTTCGGTCTGGATGCCGATAAGGTAGCCGAAATCACGGCTGAACTCGCTGACGTGCACGCACTTGGCGTACAGATTGGCGTGGTTGTCGGGGGAGGCAATTTCTTCCGCGGAGTGGCCGAACAGGCCAAAGAGATGGACCGCGTCGCTGCGGACAACATGGGCATGCTCTCCACGGTAATCAACGCCATCGCACTGCAGGATGCACTGGAGCAGCGCAATGTCCAGTGCCGCGTCATGACCGCCGTATTCATGAACCAGGTAGCTGAGCCCTACATTCGCCGTCGCGCTGTGCGCCATCTGGAGAAGGGTCGCGTGGTCATCTTCGCCGCTGGCATCGGTAACCCTTTCTTCTCTACGGATACTGCGGCCAGCCTGCGCGCCATGGAGATCAAGGCCGATGTGCTGCTCAAGGGCACGAAGGTTGAAGGTGTCTATAATGCCGACCCTGTGCTGGTGAAGGATGCCGTGAAGTACGACGAGATCACCTATATGGACATCTTGCGCCAGGGACTCAAAGTGATGGACTTGACGGCCGTCAGCCTGTGCAAAGACAACAATCTCCCCATGATCATCTTTAATATGAATCAGCCAGGCAACATCAAGCGGGTCGTCATGGGTGAAAAGGTCGGTTCGCTGGTAACCGCGTAAGGCTTCCTGGAGGCATCTGACAATACGTGGAGACTCGCAAGCCAGCACGCTTGGACGCGCTGACAGGACTGCGTTGCTTTGCAGCCATCAACATCGTCTTCTTCCACTTCTCCAATCCTCAGTGGTTCGGAGTTTTTGCACCAATTATCAATGCGGGCTACGCCTCGGTCAGCTATTTCATCCTGCTCTCGGGCTTCGTCCTGGCCTACAACTACTCCGCCCGCGCCCGCGCCGGCGAGTTCAATGCACTGCGTTTCTATGAAGCTCGCTTCACCCGCATTTATCCCATCTATTTCATTAGTCTTGCGATGAGCTGGTGGATGATCCCTGCCGAGTACGCCGCACACACCCACACCATGTTCTGGGTAGGCATGGCCCTCACGCCGCTGCTGCTGCAGGGCTGGATTCCTTCCATCGCTACTTTTCTTAATACCCCGGCGTGGACCATGTCCGCCGAAGCCTTCTACTACTTTCTCTTTCCATGGATGGCCCACTGGAAGCGGCCTGCCAGCATCCGCCGCCATGTAGGCAAACTGGCGCTGGTGTGGGTGTTGGGACTGATTCCGGGGACACTCTACATCGTTTTCAGCCCGGACCATATTCCGCATCCCGACCGCTGGAGTTGGGGACCCTGGCTGCAGGCGCTTAAATACACTCCCCTGCCTCACCTGGCCAGCTTCGTCTTCGGCGTGCTTCTGGCCCACCTCGATGAGGTAATGGAGCGCTCTACGCGCCTGCGCCTGATTCTGGGTATCTTCGGCTTCGCTGCCACCTTCAGCATCTTGGAGATGGGCTCGATCGTTCCCTATGCCATTGTGCATGATGGCCTGCTAATGCCCCTGTTCGGCTGCATCGTGCTCGGCTTGGCCGGTAATAACATTCTGGCCCGCATCCTGGGCTGGTGGCCTCTGGTATTTATCGGCGAGGCCAGCTACTGCCTCTATCTGCTGCATTTCAATCTCTGGACCATGCTTCATCACTCGCAGATTCTGGAACGCACGGGTCTCATCCGCTTAGATCCCTGGATCAGCTATGCCATCTTGATCGCACTGGCCCTCTTTGCCCTGCACATGATCGAGAAGCCCGCTCAGAAGCAACTCCGGAAGATGTTGAACCTCTGGCGCTAGAACGCGTCTTGTTCCGCGTCCTATATGACTTGTCCCTTTTAAGTCAGGCCATGACAACCCAGTATCGGACATGCAAGCGCGATAGAGTGCGATGCGGAGGAACCCTCACTCGTAGCACATCACAGATCAATAGCGCAGATTCATCCAATAAGAAGCCCAGTCACAAGGACTGGGCTTCTTTACGAATCGGGTGATGCACTCTTACGGTGCCACTGCCTGGGTCGAGTGGTTGCCGTGCGGAACAGCAATCAGTGCCGCTGGCTTCACTCCAGTTGGGTATGGCGTCGCTTGAGTTGTCACGAGTACGCCGGTATCAGGGTTGAGGCGGAAGCCAGAGACCGAGTTACCCAAAATGTTTGCCGTGTAGACAAAACGTCCCAATGCTGGATCAAGCGTGATTGCCACAGGCTGGGTATCCGTTTGATAGAGAGCGCTCGCATTGCTATTCACCAAAGCAGAAGGGGTTCCAGTCGGCAATGAGATTGTGTAGCCAGTCACCGATGAATCCAGTTCATTGGAGACGTAGATGTAAATCCCACGCGGATCAACCACGATGTCTGTAGGCTCGTTGCCTGTCTTGAAGGGGCCGTTGACCATGAAGTTTAATGCGCCAGAAGACTGGATGGTGTAGCCGATCATCTGGTTGGACGCGAAGTCGGTCACGTAGACAAAACGGTTAGTCGGATCTGCAGCAAGCGCACTCGGCTTGACGCCGGCAATGTAGGGGCTACCCGGAGCTGGCGTCAAAGCGCCGCCCGAACCGACACCATAGCCAAATACCCAACCCGGGTTAGCGCTGCTGCTGGTTGCGCCGCCGGGGTTATAGGCCGACCGATCATACGCCGAGACATAAACATCATTGTTGTTGGCCAACACCGTAACACCTGTGGGAACAACAGTGTCACCGCTATAAGCAGGCAGACTCAGTGAGACCTGCGTGACCATTGCGCCGATCTTGCCGTTAGTGTCCAGAGGATACTCGGAGAGAGTCGCCGAGTTGCTTCCGGAAACAACATAGAGGTACTTGTTGTTTTTGCTTACCGCAACAGCAACCGGCGGAGTAGCCGTAGTGATGGTATCCAGATTGGAGAGCCGCCCGTTGTCGGCAACACCGAAATGAACCACAGTGTTGCTTCCCTGATTGGCCACATAAAGGCTGTAGTAGTTAGATGTCACCGCCATCGAAACCGGATTCGAACCACCCGAGGCAGTGAATCCACCCGCTTGGCGCAGTGCGCCCGACTGGGAGTCCACAGCAAAGGATTCAATCTGACCGCTGCCGCTGGAGCCCGTGCCCCCGGAGGTGGCTACAAAAAGATAGTCGATGGTGACCAGCTGGCAGGCAGTCATGAGCGTGGCCACTACGAGGCCAATTGCGGAGACCAGGAGAAGCTGGCTCAATTTGCTGAACTTCATGCGCTTCCTTCGTCGTGGGCCGTGCAATGCCAGCCCAAATCTCTCGTTTAAGTTGCCCGTATACGCCATTGTAAAAGGGCGGTCCGGGGTATTGCTACTCTCTGTTGTCCCAGTCGTCGGGCCGGCTTACTTCTTCGGCGCGCCGTGCGGGATAGCTGCGACCGCCGATGGATTGGCATTGCTCGAGAACGGAGTACCCTGCGTGTTGAGCAGTGTGCCCGATGTTTCGTTCAATTCAAAGGCCGATACATTGTTACCAAGGAAATTGGCGGTGTAGAGAAAATGGTTGGTCGATGGATCGATACCGATTGCCACCGGCTGTACACCCACTGAATAGGTGCCGAGGTTGGCAAGTGCGCCGTTGCTCATCGAGTACGCGGTCACGGTAGAGTCTGTCGAATTGGCGACGTACAGATACGGGAAGGCCGGATCGGCCACGATCGCTACCGGCTGGCCGCCTGCCTTGTAGGGACTGCCGCTAAGTGGTGTCAACACACCGGCATTAGCAGAGAAGGCCAGAACGTTGTTCCCAACCTCATCCGTTACGTAAACATAGGAATTGCCACCGGCGACCGTACCCGAGGCAGTGGCGACGGCGGAGGGCTGCGCACCTGCTCTGTAGGGTGAGCCCGCCAATGGCGTCAGAACGCCCCCGCTACTCACGAAGCCAAATACATATCCGATGTACGGGCTGGTTGTGGCATCGTAAGCAGTCACATAAACATAAGTGTTTCCGCCGGACGTCAGAGTGCTCACACCGGTGGGAGTGATAATGTCTCCGGCATTGGCGCCAGTCAACGCCAGCGGCCAATAGTTCAAGCTACCGTGGGTGACCGGTGAACCGAGTACACCACCAGGATTCTTGGAGCCGGATGAGGCAGAGACCGGAAACACCGCAACCGAACCGGAGCAAGGCGCGGCAGGCGAACAACCTGGCAGTGGCTGATACGTATCCGCCACATATGCGTAAGATGATGTGACTGCTAGAGCCAAAGGAAAGATTCCCGGCGTGTTGACCGTGTTCTGCGGATAAAGTTTGCCGTCATTACCAATGAGGAACTGGACGATGTTGTTGTCGTCCTGATTCACCACATAAAGATTGGCAAAGTCGGTGGAGACCGCCTCCGCGATCGGATAGCGACCGCCAGACGGAAAGGGCGAGGCCGGAATCGGGCGCATACGGCCGGATTCCTGGTTGATCTCGAATACATCGATCTCGCCGTATTGATTGGGTCCCGCAGCTTTGGAACTGGCCACGTAGACAAAATCCGTGGTCAGGGTCCCGCACGCCGTGATAAATCCTGCCGCCAGAAGGCTGGCTGCGACTACCAGAAGAAGCTGGCTCGTTTTGTTGAACTTCATGCGCATCTTTCGTCAACCGGCCAGAACTCTGGGCCAGAAATCGGATGTAGGCTCGAATCTTCGGAGCCGCCGTGAAGGGCCGCCCTGGGAATTCGGCAATAAATACCGAAACGCTTCGCTGCCGTGCATGAAGCTTTCCGCAATCATCGAGCCTGCGGAAAGCTCCATCCATCAGCGAGGCTAGTTTGTTCGACCGTCCACAATGCACCACGTCGGTGGACCGTTCAACGAGTAGCTGCTCTGCACCCGCAGATTGTTAAGCACACCCGCGTTGGGGTCTACCAAGCGGCCTGTAACCGACGAGTCATTGTAGTTGGCTGTGTAAATGTACTGATCCGAAGGATCTTCAACGATACACTGCGGACTGCCACCTGTCCCAAACGTCGACGGCGTTGTGAAGTTGAGCTGATACGACGGGGATGTAGTGATGAAGTAACCGGTGATCCCGCTCTGCGCATTCGGCCCCAGCAGGTTGTTCCCCTGATTCAGCACATACACATACTTGCCCTTGGACTCGACCAGAACCTGGGTCGGATTGGACACCGTCGGGTCATTGGCTGCCACGCCGGTCGGCTCAGCCTGCAGAGAGCCGTTGGAACCCACCGTGAAGGGCAGAATCTGGCTGGTCGTACCGGTCGGGTTCGGGTTTGGCGCTTCGTTGTCCAACACATACAGAACACCACCACCACTGCCGCCGCTGTTGGTGCTGCTGGGGCTGGGGTTGACAATGTTCGTACCCTGGAAAATGCCTAGCGGCTGAGACGTGTTCTGGTTCAGGGTTAGCTGCCCGCTGGACGCCGCATAGGTATACGGGAACACGCTGTCGCCGGTGGCAGGCGTGCCGCTCATGGTAAGCACATTGCCCGCGGTCATCGTAAAGTCAATCGGGTTGGCCGGCACCGGGAAGTAGGTGAGCTGCTGTCCACTGGAGGTAGAAACCTGTGCATTCACCACCGTAACCAGCCGACCAGTAGTCTGATCGATCTTGAAGACTGTGATGTCGCCGCAGGAGGTAGCGGACGAGCCCAGCGCCAGCTTGCACGTGGCGTTGGACGGCGCATCGTGATCCAGCACCAGCAGGTAATTGCCGGAGCTGTCCACGATCATGCGGAATGGGTTGATGCCCTGCGTGAAGTAGGTCTGCTGCGGGCTCAGGATGCC
This sequence comes from Acidobacteriaceae bacterium, assembly GCA_027452125.1. Classification (GTDB taxonomy): domain Bacteria; phylum Acidobacteriota; class Terriglobia; order Terriglobales; family Acidobacteriaceae; genus Telmatobacter. The sequence continues at coordinate 13,575 of DAIDGZ010000086.1, forward strand.
GTTACCGCCCACCGAGAATTCGGTGATGTTGGCGTTCTGGCAGGGATCCGCCGTAGTGCAATTAGCATTGCCCTTGGAATTCACGCCACGGTTCAGGATGTACATGAACCGGCTACCGGTAATCAGGACGGCGCGGATAGGATTGGACCCACCTGAAGCAATAGGCAGTCCATTGATCGGAATCAGCCTGCCGGTGTTGTGATCAATCTTGAAGCCGCTGATGATGCCGTTGTTGCCCGACTGGGCCGTCACCGTACCCGTGACATACAAATAACCGACCGTATAGCTCTGCACACAAGACGTGATTCCGAGCATGAGGCCGCAGGAGAGGGCACCCATGAGAAGTGTCTTGCCGAATTTCGTAAACTTCATGCGATTCCTTCATCCTGGTCAGGCGTGCGCCGCCAGGTCTGGTCGTTCCACAGCAGTGCTGGGTTGGGACGGGTCCCTGATGCATTGTAAAAGCCCGAGGCTGGTTGTGCCTAGTTTCCTCAAAAGACCGGCCAAACTTCGTGGTTTTGCGCACACTTTTCCGGCTTTATCCGAGTTTGGCAGTCCCTTCTGCCCCGTAGAGGTTGCGATGTGCCATTGGACGCAGCGGCGCAAGGAAAGGTAATCGCCGGGCGTGGGCAGGCCTCCGGGCGGCTCCTGCCCCCTCGGGCAAATTGCTACCAGACCCGGCAGGAGTGCTCGGGATACATTGGCTGGCCTTTTTTGCAGTGAAATGCCTTGCCAAAGGCATCAAAATTCTGCACCGTGCCGTTTACTCGCCACTTGCCGGGCGAGTGCGGGTCCACCAGAGCTGCGCGCCGGGCAGCCTGATCGGTTTGGTTTTGGCACCAAACCTGGGCAAAGCCCAGGAAATACCGTTGCGACTCGGTATAGCCGTCGATGTTGTCATTAAGCGACTTGCCCTCCGACGCCAGGGTATTCTCCAGCGCCATGTAGGCAATGCGCAGACCTCCGTTGTCGGCTGTATTCTCGCCCAGTGTCAGTCTGCCGTTCAGGTGCTGGGCTGGCGTGCTGCCCTGCGCCGGAGCAGCTGTGAAGCCGCTATACTCATCGGCCAGGCAGCTGGTTCGGGCATCGAACGCCTTGTGGTCGTTCTTCGTCCACCAATCGTCCAGATTCCCCTTACCGTCATACTGTGATCCTTCGTCATCAAACCCGTGCGTCATCTCGTGGCCAATCACTACGCCGATACCGCCATAGTTCACCGCAGGGTCAACGTTGACATCAAAAAACGGCGGCTGCAGGATCCCTGCCGGGAAGTTGATGTCATTAAATGAAGGACTGTAGTAGGCATTCACCGTCGGTGGCGTCATGTCCCATTCCTTCTCATCTACCGGCTTGCCCAGCTTGGCGTAGTTGTAGTTGCGCTCGTAAACCGCTGAGTTGTGCAGGTTTTTGATAAAGTCCCCGCGGCCCACCCGCAGACTGGAGTAGTCGCGCCACTTGTCGGGATAGCCGATCTTATTGCGGATCATTTCGAGTTTTTGCTCCGCGGCCTTCTTGGTTGCCTCGCTCATCCAGGGCAATGTCTGGATGTCCTCGCCAAGCGCCTTTTCCAGCGCAGCCACCATCTTGTCCATGCTGTTCTTTGCAGCAGGCGGGAAATTTTGCTTCACCCAGTCCTGTCCCACGGCCTCACCCAGCGCGTTATCGGTCATGGTCGTACACATCTTCCAGCGCGGCAGAGGCTCTTTTTGGCCAGCCAGGGTATGCGAGAAGAAGCGAAAATTCTCATCGAAGAAGGCCTGAGGAAGGTCCTGTGCCTGCCCATGCAGCACATGCCAGCGCAGATAGCTCTTCCACATTGCCAGCGGCTCGCTGGTGAGCAGCCCACTCAGCGCCTTGAAAAACTCCGGGGTAGCCACATTCAGCGTGTTGAAGGCGCCGATACCCACCTCGCGGAAGTACGAGACCCAGTCGAAATTGGGCGTCAGTTTATCCAGTTCCGCCACCGTGTAAATGTGATACCGATTGGCCGGCTGACGCAGATCGGTCCGGCTCGTGGAGGCTTTGGCCAGCGCCGTCTCAATCTGCATCACTGCAGCCGCCTCGGAGACGGCCTCCTCCTGCGTGTCCCCGGCCAACCTGAACATCTTCTTCATGTGCTCCACATATTCGGCGCGAATCTCCGCGTAATGCGGATTTTCCACGATGTAGTAGTCCCGATCAGGCAGCGACAGCCCCCCCTGGAAGAGCTGTGCAATCTGCTTGGAAGAGTCTTTTTCATCCTGGCCTATGCCAAATCCAAAGAAGCCATCGGGAGTACCTTGATTCTCCAGTTCTCCCATCAACCCAGGCAACTGATGGATGTTGCCAAGCTTGGCAATCTCGGCCCAGGAGGCCGCAATTGGCTGAATGCCGCGCTTCTCGATGGTTACCGTGTCCATGCAGGCGGCATAGAAATCGCCATACTTCTTCTGTAGCGGCGTTTTGGGATGGGTTGCTGCAGCATCCATATCCTTCCACAGCAGATAGCGATCCCGCTCGCGAACCTGTGAGAATGACCTGATCCATATCACCTGGTCGGCGGGAATCGGATTGCTCCTGAGCCAGTTGCCGCAGGCGTATTGGTAGAAATCCGTGCAGGGATCCGCGGTTTTGTCGATTGCCGCAGGATCAAAGCTTTTGATTGCCGGCGGTTCGGCGGGCTTTGCCCCCGTCCCCTGTCCGGTGATCGGATATGTCGGGAGCACGATGCCTGAAACGATCAAAAAAGTAAGAATTCGGAAAATGCGTTGCATGCGGTACACCTCGTTACTCAGCCGGATGGCCCGGCGGCGCTTTGTCATGACAAACAATGACTGGCCCTTCGGAGTCCTCCAGAGGGCACGGCCTTGAGTATTTACGATGCGAATTTTGATGGCTAGGAGCCTACCACATCAACCTGAAACGCATGCAGGACGACGATCACATTGCGGCGGCGTTCAAATCTTCTCCGCGCGTCTCTGGCATCCCCGCCAAGCCGATCAACGTGAGCGCCGCCGCTGCTGCGAGGTAGTAGCCCACGTAGGACAGGCCATAACGCCTGGCCAGCCAGGTGGCGATATAAGGCGCCAACGATGCACCAAAGATGCCTGCAAAGTTGAAGGCGAGAGAGCTGCCCGTGTAGCGCACTGCCGTGGGAAATAGCTCGGAGAGAACGGTGCCCAATGGACCATACGTCATACCCATCAGGGCCAGCCCCAGGGCCATCATGGCCATGGCTCCCAACGTGCCTGCCTGGAAAAGAGGCGCTAACACCAGTCCGAAGAGACCAATGGCTACGGTGACACCTAACAGGGCTGATCGCCTGCCGCGCTCGGCAAGCAGCGCGGAGAGGGGGATGGTCAAAGCAAAAAACACGATATCGCCAAGCTGCATCAGCAGGAACTGCTCCCGGCTGTAGCCCAGTGCTTCTGTTCCCCAGGCCAGCGCGAAGACGGTCATCAGATAAAACAGCACGAAGGTCGCCAGGCTCACCAGGATCCCCACTACTAGGGTGCGCGTGTGATGCCGGAACACAGTCCACATCGGCACCTTAACCCGTTCGCGCCGCTCCATCGCCGCCTGAAAAATCGGAGTCTCAGTGATGGTAAGCCGCACGTAGAGTCCCACCAGCACCAGCACGCTGCTTGCCAGGAATGGAAGCCGCCAGCCAAAGCTGAAAAACTGCGCGTCGGTCATCCAGTGTGAAAGAGCTAGAAACACTCCACCAGAGAGCAAAAAGCCCGCCGGCGCACCCAGTTGCGGGAACATCCCATACCAGGCGCGCTTGTGCGGTGGAGCATTCTCCGTGGCCAGCAGCACAGCCCCGCCCCACTCGCCCCCCAGCCCCAGCCCCTGGCCAAACCGGCAGAGCGCCAGCAGCAGCGGCGCTGCCAGACCGATGGTCTGGTAGGACGGCAAGAGGCCGATCAGCACAGTGGACAGACCCATGGTAGATAGCGCCACCACCAGCGTGGTCTTGCGGCCCACCCGGTCACCAAAGTGGCCGAAGAGTGCAGAACCGATAGGCCTGGCTAAAAAGGCAATCGCGAAGGTGGCCAGCGAGGCCAGCACCGCCGATGCCGGATCGGCGGCTGGAAAAAACAGCTTCGGAAAGACCAGAACAGCAGCCGTAGCGTAGATGTAGAAATCGAAAAACTCGATGGTGGTCCCAACCATGCTGGCAAAAAGCACCTGCCGGGGGGTGTTTTTGCGGGCGACGCGTTCTGCCTGTTGCATTTGCATCCTTGCCATTGTCCTGTACGGCCTTCCCGCGCACTCTGCGCATCTGCCTGAAGAGGTACACGCCCCCTAAGTGGCTGGGCGTCTTGGTAAAAGCGGTCACTAATTTGAGGTGCAGGGGAAAAACCTGAATCTTGGGGCTGATCAGCCTGCGCAAAGGATTGCACAGGACTCACAGCTTTGAACAGGAAAATCGCCCCTGACTCGCAGCTGACATCTTTACAGCAACTCAGCCCTCCTGAAACACTGAAGGGTGGACACCCAAACCATTGTTATCCTCGACTTCGGCTCGCAATATACCCAGCTGATAGCACGGCGTATCCGCGAGCAAAACGTCTTCTCCGTCGTGCTCCCTTGTACGACGCCTCTTGCCGAGATTGAAGCCCACCACCCCATCGGTCTCATCCTCTCCGGCGGCCCTTCTTCGGTGTACGACGCCGACGCGCCGGCCGCTGATCCCCGTCTATTGAACTTGAATCTGCCTATCCTCGGCATTTGCTATGGTTTACAGTTCATCGTGCACCATCTCGGCGGCAAGGTCCGCTCCGCGCCAAAGCGCGAGTATGGCCATGCCGAGGTGACCGTGGAAGACAGCGCCACGCCGCTCTTTGCTGGGCTGCCACCTACGCTTGCAGTGTGGATGAGCCATGGCGACGAGGCCCTTGAATTGCCCACTGGCTTCCATCGCACCGCAGTCACCTCCAACGCCCTCGCCGGTATTGCCAACCCCGAGCGTCGCGTGTGGGCAGTCCAGTTCCACCCCGAGGTGCACCACACACCGCTTGGCCCGCAACTGCTGCGCAACTTCGTCTTTGGCATCTGCGGTGCGTTGGGCGATTGGACCCCGGCGCACTTCATTGAGACCACCGTGGCCCAGATTCGCCACAAGGTCGGAGACGGCCATGTGATCTGCGGCCTCTCCGGCGGCGTGGACTCCTCAGTGGCCGCCATGCTGGTGCACAAGGCCATCGGCAAACAGCTCACCTGCATCTTTGTGAATAATGGCGTTCTGCGCAAAAACGAGTTCCAGAAGGTACAGGAAAACCTGCGCGACAAGCTCGGTTTGAACATAGTGGCCGTTGATGCCAGCGAACGATTCCTGAGTAAACTGGCGGGGGTCACCGACCCGGAAAAGAAACGCAAGATTATCGGCGCTGAGTTTATCGCCGTATTCGACGACGAAGCGCACCGTATCGCCCGCGAGACCGGTGGGGTGGACTGGCTCGTGCAAGGCACCCTGTACCCAGATGTCATTGAATCCAGCAGCGTGAAGGGTCCTAGCCAAACCATCAAAAGCCACCACAACGTCGGCGGCCTGCCAGAGCACATGAAGCTCAAGCTGATTGAACCGCTGCGCGATCTCTTCAAGGATGAGGTGCGTCGCATCGGCCGCGACTTGGATATGCCGGAAGATGTGCTCGGCCGCCAGCCTTTCCCTGGTCCCGGCCTGGCTGTCCGCATCCTGGGCGAAGTGACGCCTGACCGCGTTGCCCTGCTGCAGGAAGCCGATGAGATCGTCGTCTCCGAGATCAAGGCCGCAGGGCTCTACTCGCAGATATGGCAAAGTTTTGCCGTCCTGCTGCCGGTGATGAGCGTAGGCGTAATGGGCGACCAGCGCACCTACGCCTACACATGCGCCATCCGCGCCGTACACTCCGAAGACGGTATGACCGCCGATTGGACGCCACTGCCCTACGACGTGCTCAAGCGCATCTCCAGCCGTATTGTGAATGAGGTGCGCGGCATCAACCGCGTGGTCTACGACATCACGTCAAAGCCGCCGGGCACGATTGAGTGGGAATAACCGATGCGCAGCCGGAGGCGAAACCTAAACCTCCGGCTGCAGCAGAATCAACAAGACCAGTCCGCTGACCATAAAGTTTCGTCCCGCCGCCTGCTGTCCATTCCACACCGCTGACTGCCACATCAGGAACCATTCGCCCCCCACGGCAAGGAATGCTACCAGCCAAAGAAGCAGCGACAGCACAAGGCCGGCAACCGCAATGTTGCAGGCCTCGCGAAACTCTGCGCTGCCCAGTTGTCGCGCCCTCAGCAGACGTACGCTTCCCCATACCAACAGTGCCGCTGTAGCCGTTTCCCACGCGATAATGCCCCAGTAAAAAATCAGATGGGCCGTGGACCACGGCAGCGCACGCCACAACCCGGAGTTGCCGGGGAACGTGGTGTCCATGCGCAGTACATGACGTACAAACTGGTAGTTCGAGTTGAAATCAGTAAGGTTATTGAAAACCACAAGCGCAAAGAACAGCGCTACTGCAGCCACTAGAAGAATCTTCGCCCAACGCACCACGTTCATCGCGTCTCCTTGTGGCCCGCCTACGAGAAGAACAGCATGCATGCCGGGCTGCCGACAGGCGTGTACTCGCCGGTGAAGGTGAGCAGGCCAGTCTCCCGATTTACCCGAAAGGAGGTGAGGCAGTCGCTCTTCTGGTTGCAGACATACAAAAACCTGCCGCTAGGATCCATGCGGAAGCTGCGCGGATAATCGCCCATCGTCGAAGCCTCGCCCGCGTAGCGGATGCGTCCGTCGGGACTGATGGCGCATACGGTGATGGTGTCATGCAGCCGGTTGGCGGCATAGAGAAATCTTCCGTCTTTCGACACGGCAATCTCCGAGGCAAAGTTGCTTCCGGCAAAGCCCGCAGGCAGTGACGAAATCGTCTCTATATGCGCCAGCGCTCCTCGTTCGCCATCATAGTGAAAGAAGGCTATGCTCGAGGCCTCTTCTTGCAATGAATAGAGCCAGCGGCCGTTGGGGTGAAAGACGAAATGCCTTGGACCATCTCCAGAGGGCAATGCAACATGCGGGGTTCCTGCGGAAGGCCTCAGCTTACCTCTGGCCGCATCGAACCGGTAGACGTAGATGCGATCCTGTCCCAGATCCGTAGCCAGCACAAAACGATTATGCGGATCGGCAGCGATCATGTGTGCATGCGGCTTGTCGTGCCCGCTGATGGCAAAGCTCCCCCGGGGGGCGCTTGTGGCGTGCTGCGCGCCCACAGAGTCGGAGTCCTGATGTACATCGATCGCCCTGCCCAGCGATCCATCTCCCTGCACCGGCAGCACGGCGATGCCGCCGCCACCATAGTTGGCTACGAACACGAAATCTCTCGTGGCATCCAGGCTGAGATAGGCGGGCTGTGCACTCGCCGAGCTTACTGTGTTGATGGCGTGCAGCATCCCGCTCCCCGCATCGATCGCAAATGCGCTCAACGATCCATTGCGCCCCTGGTAATCACTGATCTCATTCAGCGCATAGAGATGCCCTCGCCGCGGATCAAAATCCAGCCAGGAAGGACTGGGCGTCTGCGCCACTAGCCGAGGCTGTGACAATCGACCCGTCTGCGCGTCCATCTCCACCAGGTAAATGCCCTCGCCGTTACCGCGATTTTCCGCCTCGCCGGTGTAGGTGCCCACGTAAGCCAGGCGCTTGCCATTAAGGATGCGGGACTGCTGGGCGCTGCCCTCCGCCGCATAGGCCGCGGCCAATGCGGCGGAACTCTTGACAAAAGCTCTGCGTGTTATGTCCTGCATCTGCTTCTCCTCATTCCTGTGTCACTCGGTCACGCCTCATCGCGCTCTAAGCAAAGTGCCACAAACAAGCAGTGAAGCACAGAGCCACAACCGAGATGATGGTTTCGCACACAGTCCACGTCTTGAGCGTCTGTCCTACGCTCATACCGTAGTACTCTTTCACCAGCCAGAAGCCGCCATCGTTTACGTGCGAAAAGATCAGTGATCCTGCGCCTGTTGCAATTGCCAGCAACTCTGGATGCATGCCTGTGCTATGGAGTGCGATGGGAGCCACGATGCTGGCTGCCGTGGACATAGCCACTGTGGCCGATCCGGTGGCAACACGCAATAGTGCTGCCAGTAGCCACGCCAGCAACAGCAGTGGCACGTGGCTGCGTAACGCTGCCACGATTATCGCGCTGGAGACACCGCTGTCTTGCAGAATGCGCCCGAATCCGCCTCCTGCGCCCACCAGAAGCGTGATAGCTGCGGTTGGTCCCAGGCACTCGTTGCTGAAGTGCAGCACGGTATCGCGTGAGAATCCCCGCATCGTGCCGAGCGTTACAAAACTGCAGACCGCACCGATCAACAATGCCAGGTCATCATTGCCCAGCAGGTGTAGCACCGCATTCAATCCACTGCCCCGCGCCGTAAACATATCTGCCCAGCTTCCGGCAAGAATCAGCAACACAGGCAGAAGAATCGTTATCAGGCTGAGCCAGAAGCTCGGCTCACTCTGGCGCTCATCGTGTGCCGTGAGTTCCACGGCCATTGCATTGTCGCCACTCAAATGCACATGCGGCGCAATGAACCGCGCATAGACCGGCCCGGCAATCACCGCAGTGGGCAGGCCCACCAGCAGTGCGTAGAAAATCATCTTGCCCATATCCGCGTGATAGATGCTCACGGCCAGCATTGCCGCCGGATGTGGCGGCACGAGTCCCTGGGCCACACTCAATCCCGCTACCATCGGCAGTCCAAGCTCGACCAGGGAACGGCCGGTCTTCTGCGCAACGGTAAACAGTACCGGAACCAGAAGTACAAAGCCCACCTCAAAGAAAGCCGGAAGACCAATCAGTAATCCGATAAGCACCATCGCCCACGGCACATTCTTTTCGCCGAAGATGCGGATGAGGGTATAGGCAATGCGGCTGGCTGCCCCGGACTCAGCCATCATCTTGCCCAACATCGTGCCTAAAGCGACAATGATCGCGATATGTCCCAGCGTGTTGCCAACACCGGTTTCAAAGGAGTGGATGATGTTGTTGAGAGGCATGCCAGCCACTGCAGCCAGCCCTAGCGATGCCACCATCAGCGTGATCACCGGATTCAGCTTCACCACGGCGATGAGCACAATCAGGCCGATCACCGAAATCAGCGCCGCCGACAGAAGAAAGATGCTATGAGGATCCATCATAAGAGGAAGAAGAGTGCGCTCCCTTTATATGCTGAGGCGTGCTTGTGGAGCAACCATCAGGCCGACTTCATGCTCCGGGCTCTTTGTAGGCAACGCAATCGATCTCCACCTTACAGTCCACCACCATACTCGACACCACGCAGGACCGCGCCGGGGGATGCTGTCCAAAAAACTCCTTGAAGACCGTATTGAATGCGGCAAAGTCACGCGGATCATCCAGCCAGACGCCGCAGCGCACCACGTGCTCCGGTCCATAGCTGGCCTCTTGCAAAATGGCCAGCAAGTTGGCAATCGCCTGCCGCGACTGCGCGGTGATTCCACCGGCAACAATTTCACCATTGACCATCGGTGTCTGCCCGGACACGTGCAGCCACCCGTTCACCTCTACTGCCCGCGCAAAGGGAAGATGTTGCCCACCTGTTCCCTTGCCGCCCTCTATCCCATAACGTTTAATGCTCATTCTTCACTTCCTTCCTGCTGTACATCCACTACTGAACCCACTCAGCCTTACCACGTGCAACAAATGTCCCGGCACGCTCGCCGGTCGCACCGTTGCACGTGTAGGCCAACTCTCCGTTTACCCATACTGAAATTATGCCTTCGGCCGGGCTGACCGGATCGCTGAAGGTGGCTGTATCCGCAATCTTCTGCGCATCGAAGAGCACCAGATCCGCGGAGTAGCCCACACGAATCAAGCCGCGTCCGGCTAGCCCAAAGCGCTGCGCGGGCATGCCTGTCATCTTGTGGACCGCCTCAGACAGTGAAAATAGCTTTTCATCGCGACTGTAGTGGCCCAGCACGCGGGGAAATGTTCCCCACAGCCGCGGATGAGGACGCGGATCGCAGGGCAATCCATCAGAGCCGATCATGGTTGCCTTGTGAGCCAGAATACGCCGCATATCATCTTCCGCAATGCTGTGATAGATGGCACCCGCGGGCTGCAAGCGCTGCGCCGCCTCCAGTTGACTCACATTCCATGCTGCTGCAATCTCTGACAGGGTGCGGCCCGCCATTTCTTCATGCGGCTCGCTCCACGTGATGGTGATCTTGACCCGCTCATCCACCTGGCGCAGGTCCAGCGTGCTCGATCCTGCCGCGTAGGGATAGCAGTCGCACCCCACCGGCTGCCTCAGTCGCGCAGTTTCCAGCGCCTGCAACACCTCGCTACCTCGACCCCAGTTGGCAATGCCAGCACACTTCAGATGTGACACGATCACCGGCACATGGCTTTCACGGCCAATGGTAAAAGCTTCGTCCAGAGCATCGAGAATGGCATCGGATTCAGTGCGCATGTGCGTGGTGTACACCGCGCCAGCCTCGGCCAGTGGCTCTGCCAGGGCCAACACTTCTTCGGTTGTCGCAGCATTTGCAGAAAGATAGGCCAGCCCCGTGCTCAGACCCAGTGCGCCATGCCCCAATGCCTCTGCAAGTTGCCCGCGCATGGCGGCGACTTCGGCAACACTCGCACTACGATCAAGCCGATCCATATGGTTATTCCGCAATGCTGTGTGCCCCACCAGCGCTGCTACATTCACTGCCGGATGCACAGCCTGAACCGCGGCGCGATAGCCCGCGAAGTGCGGAAAGTGAAACTCTTCCGCTGATCCCAGCAGATTCATCGGATCAGGCAATTCTCCGCGCAGCGTCACAGGTGCTGCGCTGATGCCGCAGTTGCCGGTAATGACAGTCGTCACGCCCTGGGAAATCTTGGCCAGCATCCGCGGATCGCGCAGCACGACCAAATCGTCATGAGTATGCACATCGATAAATCCAGGCGCCAGCGTTTGCCCGCGCGCATTGACGCTTCGGGTGGCATCGCACTGTAATTCAGCCCCCATTGCGCAGATGTATCCATCCACAACGGCAACGTCCGTGCGGATCGGCGTAGCACCGCTACCGTCCACTACTTGTGCATCTCGAATTATCCAGTCACAGCGCATCGCTTCACCGTAGTCATCCTATTACGCTATGATCCATTGCGTCAGGTTCAGGAGCATTTGGTGCATTCACCCTCGCAACAGTCCGCAATAGATTTATCCTTCATTTCACCGATCCATAAGGGTATCGGTACACTCGCGCAAGCCGCCTCGCCCAAAGAGATTGCCTCGTACGGTTGGAATCTGCTGCACGAAGATCTTACCCTGCCCTGCGCCGTGCTTTATCGCGACAAACTTCAGCACAATCTTGACTGGATGCGACAATTCATCGATGCCTATGGGCTCCGTCTGGCGCCTCACGGCAAGACGACGATGGCGCCGACTCTCTTCCATAGGCAACTCGCGAGTGGCGCGTGGGGTATCACACTGGCCACTGCACATCAGACCCAGGCCGCCTACGCACATGGTATCCGCCGCGTACTGATGGCCAATCAGCTGATCGGGAAGCAGAACATGGCACTCATCGCCATGCTGCTACGCGATCCCGGCTTCGAGTTCTATTGCCTCGTAGACTCTGCAGAGCAAGTTGACCAATTAGGTCGCTTTTTTTCGGCACAGGGCCATCGCCTCAACGTCCTGCTTGAATTGGGTGTGATGGGAGGTCGTACCGGTGTACGCAACGACGCGCAATTGCAAGCTGTGCTCGCAGCTCTCCGCCGTTGGCCAGCTGCGCTGGTGCTCTGCGGCATTGAGCTCTACGAGGGGGTGCTGGATCATGAAGCGGACATCCGTGCGTTCCTGCAAAGCGCCGTGGCCACTACCCGATCTCTTGCCACACAGAACTGCTTTCAGCGCACCCCAATTCTGCTGTCCGGAGCCGGCTCCGCCTGGTATGACGTAGTGGCCGAGGAGTTTTCCTCGGCGAACTTTGGCCGTGCGGTGGAGATTGTGCTGCGTCCAGGCTGCTATCTCACCTGTGACGTCGGCGCCTACCGTGCAGCGCAGACTCGTATCCTGTCTGGCAATCCCGTAGCGCGGGAGATGCACTCCAACCTCATTCCGGCGCTGCATGTGTGGGGCTATGTCCAGTCGCGCCCCGAGCCTGAAAAAGCCATTATCGGACTCGGTAAGCGCGATGCGGCATTTGACTCCGGCCTGCCTGTCCCCGCGCTGCATTTTCGCCCCGGGACCGCGGCGCCCATCCCTGCCCAGGCACATTGGGTACTCACCAAGATGATGGATCAGCACTCCTACCTCAGCGTAGCCGCTGAGGATGATTTGCGCGTGGGTGACATGCTCGGCTTTGATATTGCACATCCCTGTCTCACTTTTGACAAGTGGCGGGTTCTGCCGATTGTCGATGAGATATTCCAGGTTGTGGATCTGGTACAGACCTTCTTCTGAGAGGTATCCTCGATACCTGCTCAATGCGCTTGACAGAGAGTCTTTCCCCTCTGTCCAATGGCCTCATCATGGCGTATGCTCCCAGTGGTATGCCATCTCCCCAGGAGGCTGTTCACATTGTTAGTAGAATCAACCAACTCAAAATATTGCTTTCGCCAGCCCGGACGCACAGCTCCGGCACTTGCACTGTCGCAGTCCTACTGGGCCCTTACCCAGCGTGAAATTCCTATTTCGGATTCCTTGGAAACAGCATGCAAGGAGGGCTACGAATACTTTGAAGCAGGCCTGAGCGAGGACCGCCTTTCTGAGATCGAGGCCCTGCTCAAGCGCTTTCCCCTCAAGCTGATTGCCCAGGGATGGGCTAACACTATCGCTGAGACAATACCCTTTATGCGGCGCGCGGTATCTCTCGGAGCCGTAGCCTTCAATCTGCATCTGGGCCATGCTTTTCTGTCTGCTGCCGAGGCTGCGGCGCTGGCTGCCGAGGCCCAGGCTCATGCCTCTGCCTTGGGTTTGCCTCTGCTGCTGGAGACGCATCGCGGTCGGATGACACAGGATCTTTTCCGGACCTCGGAATTGGTACGGCATAATCCATCGATCAACATCACGCTGGACGTCTCGCACTACATCGTTGCCAGTGAGAGCCTGGGCGGCGACGAAGCACTGTTCCGTAAGCACATGGAGCCGCTGCTGGAGCGAACCGGACTTATCCATGGCCGCATCTCAAACGGGCAATCTGCACAAGTGCTGGCCGAAGCGCCGCTTGCCTTCACTGAAGTAACGCAGTCTTTCTGGAGGGAAGCCATGCAACTTTGGTCGCGGAATGCCCCGTCTGACGCAGTGCTTGTTTTTACCCCCGAATTAGGTCCACCGCCTTACGCTTATCTGCTGCGAGATGGCGCTGAAACCTTCAGCCGCACGAATGAGACCCACACCCTGGTTGAGTTGGCACGCCAGGCTTGGGCGCAGGCGATGGCAACCGAGCAAAGTATCTAGCAACCCCGCACGGCCTCTGCGCCGCACATCACTTCAGGATGGACGTCATGAGTCGCACATCAACATTCCCACAAGCCGATCCGCGCTACGACTATAGTCTGACCGGGGTTAATGCCGCTCTGGCCGTAGAGAAGGGCCTTGCGGAAGCCGACTGGTACCAGTGTCCGGTACCGCGCGAAACCATGCGTCAGCTCCTTGAACGTCGCGACGGACCTGCCATCCGCGACACAATTCTGTGGGCCGCTCTCATACTCGGCGCAGCATACGCAACCTGTGCACTCTGGCACACATGGTGGGCAGTTCTTCCCTACATCGTGTATAGCGTCCTCTATGCATCTACATCGGACTCCCGCTGGCACGAGGCCGGCCATGGCACCGCCTTCAAAACCGACTGGATGAACAATGCGCTCTATGAGGTTGCCTCGTTCATGGTAATGCGCGAGTCTGTCGTCTGGCGCTGGAGCCATAACCGCCACCACAGTGACACCATTATCGTTGGCCGCGATCCGGAGATCGCAGTTCCCCGCCCCCCCTCTTGGCCCATGCTGGTCAAACCTTTTTTTGCCCTGCACACCTATCCAAAATATTTCTGGTCTATCCTCCGGCATAGCTGCGGAAGGATGACAGATGCAGAGAGAACCTTCATTCCTGCAACGGAGTTTCATTCTGTCTATCGCAACGCTCGGATCTACGTAGCCATCTACGCATGCGTTATCGCGCTCGCCATCTACCAGCGCAGCATCTTACCCTTGCTCCTTGTCGGCCTTGCCAACCTCTTCGGCAGCTGGCTCATGCCGATCTACGGGCACACTCAGCATTCTGGCCTTGCAGACAATGTGCTTGACCACCGCCTCAATTGCCGCACTGTCTATATGAACCCCATCAACCGTTATCTCTACTGGAATATGAACTATCACGTGGAACACCACATGTTCCCACTGGTGCCGTATCATGCGTTACCCAGGCTGCATGCTGTTGTCAAGGACGACTGTCCCGCGCCGTACTCGAGTATTCTCAACGCCTGGAAGGAGATAGTCCCTGCAGTCGCCAGGCAGATGAAAGACCCCGCATACTGTGTGAAGCGCCGTTTACCCGCGCCGAAGGCCTGTGCTGCAGAGGCCATCCACACCACCCAGATGCCGCCCGATGCCGCGGGTTGGCTGCCCGTTTGTTCATCCTCTGCCCTTCGTCGCGCTGACGTAGTCCGCTTTGACCATGCGCGCAAAACCTACGCCGTCGTCCGCGATGAGCAGGGCCATGTCTACGCGACGGACGGCATCTGTACCCACGGCAACACGCATCTGGCCAACGGCCTCGTCAAAGGCGGCATCATTGAATGCCCCAAGCACAATGGCCGCTACAACCTTATCGATGGCTCACCCGCGCGCACGCCTATCTGCCGCGGACTGGCTACTTATCCCGTGGAAGAGCGCGACAACCAGATATGGATCAACGTATCTCGCGCTGGCGGTGCCGGAGTTCGTGCCCAGCAGACATGCACATTCCGCGTGGTAAGCAACAAGAGCGTCGCCACCTTTATCAAGGAATTAATCCTTGAGCCCGTCGATGGTGCGGCGCTGCCCGCTTTCACTCCAGGCGACTATCTCCAGTTCGACATTCCCGCGTACGACGAGATCCGCTTCGACGACTTCGATATCCCTGAACCCTACGCATCCGTATGGCGCGCACAGCATGTCTTCGATTTGGTGGCGCACAATCCAACATCGGGCCGGCGCAACAACTACTCCATCGCCAGCAACGCACAGCTTGAACGCGCACTGCGCTTCAACGTACGCATCGCCACGCCTCAGCCTGGGCAGGACTGCCCTCCGGGCGCGGGCTCCAGCTACGTCTTCAGCCTAAAGCCCGGCGACACGGTTACTGCCATCGGCCCCTTCGGCGACTTCCACATCAAGCCTACGCAGCATGAGATGCTCTACATCGGCGGCGGCGCAGGTATGGCTCCGCTACGTGCGCATATCTCGCATCTCTTCCAGAGTCAGCACACAGCGCGCAAGGTAACCTTCTGGTACGGTGCGCGCTCGCGGCAGGAACTCTTCTATCAGGAGTACTTCACAACTCTCGCCGAACGGCACTCCAACTTTGCTTTCCACGTTGCACTATCCTCGCCGTTACCTGAGGACAATTGGAGCGGCCCCAACGGTTTTATTCATGAAGTCGTGCTGGAAAACTACCTGCGCCAGCATCCCAGTCCCTCGAGCATTGAGTACTACCTGTGCGGACCGCCGATGATGATCAAAGCCTGTACCCGCATGTTAGCCGAGCTTGGTGTGCCTGACCATCGAATCGCTTTCGACGAGTTCTGAGCATCTTTTATGTAGTTACAGAATTCTCTATATTGTCCTAGCGCACAACATTTTGGGGAGGACAGCTTATGCAATCCTCCCCAAAATATTACGCAATGTACCAACCAAAGTTTTTAGCTCACTGCCCTCCTCTGTCTTTATTCCATCGTTCAATGCTGCTACTTTCCTACACCGACGAATACTTCCGACATAGTTCTCTTACCTTCGCTGCCAGCTTGGGTACTCCTGTCTCTGCCGGCTCGTCGCCGTTGCGTGTGTCACCCTCGTACTCAATAGACATATAGCCTTTGTGCCCAGCCTCGGCATACATCTTCCACACACGATCCATGTCAATCGGGGTACCGTCGTCGAACTTCTCGCGGATGTGGCTCACCGTCGCATATGGAAGACATGCCTTGATCTGTGCGTAGGGGTCTTCCGTCGCCGTAGGAATAAAGTGGGTAATGTCCAGATTGATACCCACATACGGCGAGTTCACGCGATGCATAATCTCCAGGCAAACATCGGCGCTCTGCGTCACGCCAGAATGGTCCTCCATGCCGAGCATGATTCCCTTGGCCCCGGCGTAATCCTTCACCGTATTCAGGCCGTCCACCACCCAGTTCGTCGCATCTTTCAGGGCTACACCCTTGGGCAGTTTGCCGGCAAAAACGCGAAGGTGCGAGGCGCCCAGCCGGTCTGTCACGTCAATCCACTGCTTGATCTCGGTCAGAACACTCGCCCGCTTGTCCGGATCGGCCTGCACTAGGCTCGATCCACAGGCCGCCCCTGAGAAAACGACTGCGTTCCTATAGGCAAGATGGCGCAGGTTTTCCAAATATTCCGGATCAGTTGACTTCAGGAAGTAAACCGTCATGTCCACCGCATCCAGTTTGAGTTCGACTGCCTTGAGGATGAACTCCTCCATAGTCATCTGGCCATGCTGCAATGCCAGCCGGTAGGAGTAGGCACAGCAACCGGCCAGAAGCCGCGGCCTGTTTGCGGCATTTCCGCTCATTCCGGCATCACCAGATGCCAATGCTCGTGGGGCCGCCATCCCTAAGCCTGCACCGGTCAGCGCACCCGCACCTGCCGTCTTCAAAAAATCTCGCCGCGCGATTGTTCCGCCCATCTTCTCTCTCCTCTTCTTCCAGTGTTCTTATTCCCCAAAGCGCAAAGGGGGCCTGAAAAACAGCGCACCCAGTCTACTCCACGAAAAGCACGGCCGTCAGAGGGGGCTTGTACGACAACACACGCAAGTGTTCAGCTGAAAAACTCAACAAAAAGGACTATCCGTTTCTGCGTGGACAGGTATACGATGGCGCGCATAGTTATTTGTTGCCCATGTAACTTCCCTGCTGGAGTCTCGACCGCCATGAATCGCCGTGAATTCACCGCCCGTACTGCCTCCGCACTCTCTGCCCTGACCCTGCCAACCATTGTTCGTGCAGGAGTACTGCGCGGTCCTGATGCTCCCAGTAATCGCCTCACCGTTGCCTTTATCGGCAATGGCCGCCAGGCATTCGGCGCCAACATGCCGCAATTCATGGCCATGCCGGGCGTGCAGGCCGTCGCTGTCTGCGACACAGATCGCTGGCGCATGGGCGAGGCGCAGAAGTTGGTGAACGCCTTTTACGCCAAGCGCGACAACCGGCCATCCTTCAACGGCTGTCGTGTAGTCGATGACTTTCGCCACGTCATCCATGATCCATCCATCGATGTGCTGATGATCTCCACGCCGGATCACTGGCATGTACCCATGGGCATGATGGCTGCCCGCGCCAAAAAGCATTTTGCGCTGGAGAAGCCGATCAGTCTGAGCGTGCAACAGGGCCGCATGCTGGCTGACGCCGTAAAGCTTGCAGGCGTCACTGCCCGCAATGACAGCGAATTCCGCTCACTCCGTCCGCAGAGTCATGCCGTAGAACTGGTCCGCAACGGTCATCTGGGCAAGCTGCAGCGCATCCAGATTGTCTTTCCCTCAGACCCTGCGCCAGTGGGTCCGCAGCCGGATATGCCCGTACCGCCGGAGCTGAACTATGACATGTGGCTTGGTCCCACCCCAAACGTGCCATACACACAAATGCGTGTTCATGATCCACACCAGCATCACCTGCGCCCCAACTGGATGCGCGTCTCGACCTATGCACAGGGCATGATTGCCAACTGGGGGCCGCATTACTTTGACATGGCTCAGTGGGCAAACAACACGGAGCATACCGGCCCCGTCGAGGTAGAAGGCCACGGCGAGTTTCCTGTGAGTCTCTGGAATACCATGATCAACTTTAAAGTCACATATCGCTATGCGAATGGGGTCGTGCTCACTTGCGAGCAGACGCCTAACAGCACGCCCAGCATCACCTACGTGGGCAGCGAGGCATGGATCAAGGTAAACGGCTATCCCGGCACTTTGAGCAGTAACAAGTCCGCTTTGCTTACGCTTGAACCCGAGCCCGGCGAGTTGAACTTTAGCAAAGCGCTATGGGACAAAAACGATCTTATCGCCGCCATCCGTGAGCATCGTCAGCCGCTGGAGCCCATCGAGGTTGGCCATCGCGCCATCAGCATTGGACAGATCGGCCTGATCGCCTGTACGGTGCAGCGCAAGCTCAACTGGAATCCTGAGAAGGAGCAGTTCGTGGGCGACAACTGGGCCAACTCCATGCTGGCCGCGCCGCTGGCCCGGCCGCAGTGGGCCATCGCGTAAGGCGTAAATTGCAAGGTACACGGAAAGATTATCCGTGCGTTAAAAATACTGCATGCCAGCGCTGCGATGATAAAAAGAATGTGAACAGACAGGCAGTCCTGGCATGCGTACTGGCGCCGCGAAAAAGCGCAACCCCGGATTGACACATACTTCATGCATCGCGTTGCGCTCATCTACAACCCGGCCTCAGGGCAACACTCTTTTCGTCGCACAGCCTTCATCCAGCAGGCCTTGGCTGAACTCCGCAAGGCCGGCATCGATGCTGAAGCCTTTGAGACCACACATCCCGGCGCTGCTACCGAGTTTGCTCGCCAGGCCCACGATAACGGCTTCGACACCGTACTGGCCTGTGGCGGCGACGGCACCGTACACGAGATTCTGCAATGCCTCGTGGGCACCCGCGTGGCGCTGGGCGTTGTCCCACTGGGCACGGCGAATGCACTGGCACAAAATCTGGGTCTGGGCACTGATCCGGTCAAGGCCATCCGCAAACTTCTCGCCGCACCGCCAGTGCAGATCCCCGTGGGGCGCATCACCTACTGTGACGCTGCCCGTCAAACGCAATCACGCTATTTTGTGGTGGCTGCAGGCATTGGCGCTGACGCACTGCTGATGAAGCAGCTCAACTCCGAGTTGAAGCGGCGATTCGGCTATCTCATCTATCTGGTGCAGGCGGTGGCAGTGTGGACTACCTATCGCTTCCCACACTTCAAGTCATATTTTACTATACCTGGGCGCCGCGATCAGGTCGAGCAGCGCATCTCTCAGTTGCTGGCGATTCGAATCCGTTCCTTCGGCGGAGCGCTCAGACATTTTGCGCCGGGCGCTACGCTGCACGGCACAACCCTGCGTCTGATGGCCTTCCGCACGCAGAATCGCTTTCGTTATCTATCGTTTCTGATGGCCGCACTCTTCGGGCGCCACACTTTTACGCACTCCATCACGCTGCTGGATGCGGAGCGCGTGGAGTGTCGCTCATTGAACGGAAACCCGCATGACATTCTGGTTGAGGCTGATGGCGAAGCGCTGGGCTCCTTGCCTGCGCAGCTGGAGGTCGTACCCGAAGCACTGTATCTGCTGATTCCGCCCGACGCCCAACCCTGACCTCTTAGCCCATGCAAATCGTCTCTCTCCACGAGAGCTGCCCTACACAGAGAGGACGCCGGGCTTCAGAACCAGGCTAATCCCATCTCGCTCCCTCAAGTCGAAAATCGAGGCTGGCACGCCAGGCGCCCTGAAACGCGCCGCATGCATCAAGTCTGGATCGTTGACGATATTTGTCGCATCGAAATCAGCGGAGGTTGTTTTCATGAGCGCAAGATTGAACTACGCCAAGGCGTTCCCCGCCGGGCTTCATGCGGTGCTGGGAGTAGAGAAGGCTGTTCGCGAAAGCGGACTGGAAGCGTCGCTGCTTGAACTGGTTAAGACACGCGCGTCGCAGCTGAATGGATGCGCATACTGCATCGACATGCATACCAAAGATGCACGGGCAGCTGGCGAAACCGAGCAACGCCTCTACGCTCTCTCAGCCTGGCGGGAGACCCCGTTCTTCACGCCACGCGAGCAGGCGGCCTTGGCCTGGACAGAAGCCGTCACCAATATCCAGCAGGGACATGCCAATGACGCAGAGTATGAGTCCGCACGACAGCAGTTCGATGAGGCTGAGTTGACAAAGCTGACCATTGCCATTGCTCAGATCAACGTATGGAATCGCATTGCCATTGCCTTCCGTGCAGAACCAGGTGATTACAAGCCATCCCAAAAAGCTTGATGCAAAATCACCATAGCAAAGCAATCAGTATCCAGAAGGCCATTCCATGCAGCTACTCGTAGCTGCATGGAATGCGAAAAAATCAGCAAGAAAGTCGACAAGGAGCTTGAGCTTGACTAAACCCCTGGATTGTCAGGTTGGTCTTGATGTAAGCGCGATAACAGACATGGCGTTGCGCGGGCCCGTGACAATCGTTGAAGCCGATGTCAGAAAGAATCCCTGCGCTTCTCCCTCCACCTACCTGGCTCCGCCAAAGCTATACATGGCACCCACGGTAAATCCTTGCGGGTGAAATGTTTGCTTTTGTCCTGGAAAGTTCGGCCAGCTCTGGTATTCGTAGTCAGCGCGAGCCCAGATGCTGCGGTAGACACGAAACTCAGCTCCGCCCCCGAAAGAAGACACTGTCCGGGTGTCGTGGGAGTAATACGGATTTGACGAACGGAAGTCGACGCTGCCATACCCGATTAGCCCCTTGACATAAGGAAAGAATCGTTGGTAATGACGCCAGCTGTAGATCAAGCCGCCGCTGGCAGTATCTTCCCGCAGATTGGATGGCTGACTGGAGGAGTGTCCAATGCTGAGATCACGCGCTTCGATTTCTGCGCCTAGTCCTTGAATCCTGGTTGGCAAAAAAACAGGAAAGTAATCGATCCACACAGTACCGCCCGACATACGTCCCTGATGCCAGTCTGGGTTGAAGTTGGAGAAACCAGCACCTATAGACAGGGGTTGCCCACCGGCGCGAGCGGAAGGCGCAACCTGCGAGAAGAGGGGAAGGGTTACAGCGGCAAAAATAACCGCTGGAATTAGCTTGAAAAGCTTCTTCAACTGCATAATGTCTCCTTCGGCATGGGGTACGCCCTGCCGTGCTCCCTGCGGGAGTCATCTACGGAAGAGTACGTAACCCGGTCATTTGAAGAATGGCAAGGCAGAAGTACAACAGACATACTTGCAGCGACCATGAGTTGGCCAGGAAGGCAACCATGCTGCTCCATCAGGGGAAATTCAAAACAGCAAGTCGCCTGCCTCTTTATCAACGGCGGCAATCATGATGCGAAGGAGTTCTACCCTTGGAATGGCCAATTCCTTCGCGGTGTTCGTACACAACTTTCCAGGCAAAGATTCAACCGTAGAACGTAAGACAGGCATCACTGATGAAAAGGTAGCATATCTGGTGTCCCGCCCGATTTTGGAAATGGTACGAAAGGCACCTATAGCGCCCAACTGCTCCAATATGTCCGCATCGTGCAGTAAAACCGCCTCAATCCTCTCCGGTTGTGCATCCGGAAGGTGTGTGCGTATGGCTGCTTCTACTGCATCCAACTTCGCCACTGGAAATCCCCAGGAAACGAGCAAATCTCGCGAGCGCTCAACCGTGTAGGGGATGTGGTTCCAGGCAGCGAGTAGGAGAGGATCTTCAGGCCGGTGGCCGACAAAGACCCCAAGATCGTGCATCCAGGCTGCCGCAAAGACGATGTCGTCATCGTAATCAAGCCCCTGCCCAATTTGCGTGGCCAGGGCATACAGGCGGGGCTGGTGGCTAAATTTATCCACAGGTCGCGCCTCGGCTCGAATGTATTGCTCAACGGACTGACGCCACCCAGCAGAACTCAAGCATTGCCTCCCGGCCAGTTAGGAATGATGCGAATCAGGTCGAGTCCGCCGCAGTCCTCCACTGTAAAATCTGCCGCGAGGGCAGGTACTGCCGCAATCGACCGGGCCGGAAGATCTACTGGTTCAAAACCGGCACCAATCAGCCGTCCCGATCCAGCCGCAACAAACAGATACGACAGTCCCGGTCCTCTGCGGTCAGCTGCGGCAAGGGTGGCACTCGCCCGACTGCCCACGATGGGTATGCGCTCGACGCGAAAATACTGCCTGTCGATAAGAATGGTGCGATCCGGCAGAACCGTGGGCTGCACCTTGCCTGCCTCGGTAATCAGACGCGTAGCTTCCAGAGACTTCTCCACGTGCAAAGGGCGCGGACGGCCGTAGTCGTACATGCGATAGGTTAAGTCGCTGTTCTGCTGAGTCTCCAGCAGGATGGGGCCGGGCCAGATGGCGTGCACCGTGCCCGCATCCACAAAGATCATGTCCCCCGGCGCCACCGGCACTAGATTCAAACTGGATTCCAGTGTGCCTGCATGAATCTCTGCCTCCACCTGCTCCAGCGTAACCCCCGGCTTTAGGCCGAGGGCAACCTTGGCATCGGGTTCGGCGGCCAGAGCATACCAGCACTCAGTCTTGCCCCGCGGGTCGCCATACTTCTGGGCCATGGCATCGTCAGGATGCACCTGCACGCTGAGCTTCTCCCGGGCGAACAGCACCTTGATGAGCAAGGGCGAAGCTTCAGTAGGAGCATCGGGACCCAGCAACGCCTGATGTGCCTGGGCAAAGACCTCGTCCAGACGCTGGCCGGTAAAGGGACCTGTGGCCACGAGGTTGGCGTCGCCGGTGAGCCAAACTTCGCCAATAGGATCACCCTCGGTGACGACATGGTCAAACCAGGGACGCAAATCGCGAAAGCCCCAAATGCGCACATCGTAACGCGGAGCTATCCGGAATGGCGCCAGTTGTGTGGCCGGGGAAAGCCCGGATGCGGCCATGAAAAGACTCCTAGCATCAAGTAGCCCGGACGGCATGATAACGATCCATCACAGGCAGCAATCCCAATGTACCAGAGTCCAAGCCGTCCGGAAGAATGTCTCGGCCTCCACTGGATATGCTGACTCGTACTGCCGCACATCTTCAATTTTTCACCGTATTTTGTTGGTTGCGTGCCTTCTTGCGCCACCTCTGCCCCATAGCATCAACTTGAGCGAAAGCTGCGCGAAGGAGAATTAAGCGTCCTTGAGGAAACCTGTGAAGATCTGTGTGGTCGGGTCAGGCTACGTGGGACTGGTAGCCGCAGTGTGCTTTGCTGAGATGGGCCACCATGTCCAGTGCGTGGACAACGACGAAGCGCGCATCAAGCTCCTCCGGGAAGGTGGCGTCCCCATCTTTGAGGCGCATTTGCCTGAGTTGCTGGCTAAACATCGCGACCGTGGCGTGCGCTTTATCTCCGGATTGGGAGAGGCTGTTGCCGAAAGCGAGGCCATCTTTATCGCTGTGGGCACGCCGCAGGGCGATAGCGGGGCCGCTGACCTGTCCTATGTGGAAGCCGTTGTCTCTCAAATTGCGCGAGGCATCCGCGACTACAAAGTGGTGGTGGAAAAAAGCACCGTCCCGGTCTACACCAACGACTGGATTCGCCGTGTCCTGCACCGGCACGGTGTAGACCCGCTGAATTTCGGCGTCGTGTCCAACCCCGAGTTTCTCCGCGAGGGCACGGCCATCAGCGACTTCCTCCATCCTGACCGGATCGTGGTTGGCGCCAACGAAGAACGTGCCGCCGACGTCCTGCGGCGCATCTACGAGCCGCTTACCACCGGCAGCTACTACGCACGGCCGGACGCGCTGCCCGGCAGTTGCTCGATGCAACAGCCAGCGCCTTTGCTCGTCACCTCCGCCCAGACAGCGGAGCTGATCAAGCATGCCTCCAACGCGTTTCTGGCGCTGAAGATCTCCTTCATCAATGCGGTGAGCAACCTGGCCGAAGCCGTGGATGCGGACATTGAAGACATCGCTGCAGGCATGGGGCTGGATACCCGCATCGGGCCCAAATTCCTCCATGCTGGCCTCGGCTACGGCGGCTCCTGTTTCCCGAAGGACGTGGCGGCCTTCCACTGGGTTGCACAACAGCGCGGGGTCAACTTCCAGCTTCTGCGCGAGATTCGCCGCATCAACGACACCCAGCGTGAAGTCTTTTACAACAAGGTGCTGGCGGCCCTGTGGACGCTGCGCGGCAAGCGGCTGGCGGCACTGGGCCTCGCCTACAAGGGTGGTACAGACGATGTACGCGAGTCTCCGGCGCTGGAGATCATCCGTAAGTTGCTCAAGGCAGGCGCTCAGGTCACGGCTTACGATCCCGCAGCCATGGAACGAGCCCAGGAGGTCCTGCCCCCCGGGGACAGCCTGCGCTACGCCGGCTACCTTTACGAGGCTGCCGCCAATGCCGATGCAGTACTGATCCTGACCGACTGGCCGCAATTCGCTGCCTTGGATCTGGTCCATCTAAAACAGGTGATGCGCTTCCCCATCATGATTGACGGACGAAACCTGTACAAGCCACAAACAATGATCGATCATGGATTTACCTACGTGAGCATGGGCCGGCCGGCAAGCTACCCGGCACAGCAGGACAAGCCGCGCAAGGTGGCGTGCTGAACAGGAGATCGAGCGATTGGCGATACGGGCACTGGTAACCGGCGCAGCAGGATTTCTAGGATCGCATTTGACAGACCGGCTGCTGGCGGAGGGTTACTCCGTCGTGGGCGTGGACAACTTCTCCACCGGCGTATGGCAGAACCTGGCCCACTTGACCCGGGAGCCGCGCTTCACCCTGCTGGAGTGGGACATCTGCGAGCCGATGGAGCGTCGGGGGGATCCTGGACGGGTCGACTTCATTTTCAATCTGGCCTCGCCGGCCAGCCCGCAGGACTACCTACGCCTCCCCCTGGAGACCCTGCGCACCGGCTCACTGGGTACTCAGCACGCTCTGGATCTGGCGCTCCGCTATGAGGCAGGCTTCCTTCATGCCTCCACCTCAGAGTGCTACGGCGATCCGCTGGAGCATCCCCAGAAGGAAGAGTACTGGGGCCACGTAAACCCGGTGGGACCACGCTCGGTCTACGATGAGGCCAAGCGCTACGCCGAGGCGCTGGTGATGGCCTATCACCGCACGCGTAGTGTGGACACACGGCTGGCGCGCATCTTCAACACTTACGGACCACGACTCCACCCCACCGACGGCCGGGTCATGCCCAACTTCCTCATGCAGGCGCTAAGGGGCGAGCCGCTGACAATTTATGGCGACGGTTCGCAGACCCGCTGTTTCTGCTATGTGTCTGATCTGGTTGAGGGATTACTCCGGCTCTCCCGGGCCAGCGAGCATACCCCAGTCAATCTGGGCCATCCGCGGGAGATAACAATTCAGGAGTGCGCCGAAACGGTATTGGAGGTGACCGGCTCTCACAGCGAGATAACCTTTGCCGCGCTGCCCGAGGACGACCCCACCCGCCGCTGCCCCGACATCACCAAGGCCCGCACCCTGCTGGGCTGGGAGCCGGCAATCAGCCTGCGCGACGGGCTCGAGCGCTCGCTGGAGTTCTACCGGAACTGGGCAGGCTGAGTCAGGGGCTGTTCGCACTACCCGGCTGTGATCCAGCAGCCTTCCGCGGAACTTTTTCCTTGCCGGTGTGTCTGTTCTTGTGACAGCTTCAGCGCGGATTCGTCCAACCGCCTGAATATGGGGAGCCAAGCGCACGAGCCTTTCTTCGCATGGACGGCCCAGAAGTGGTCGAGGGGCGCGTTTGGCAAGGAGAACGATCAGAATGAATCGGCCAGGATATCCACAAGTTGCTTTTCTCGCCTTTGCGTTGTTTGCTGGCAGCGCATTGCAGGTCCCCGCTTTGTACGCGCAGGATGCGTCCCCTGCAACCCAGCAGACCGCCCAACGCACCGACGGGCAGATAGAGATGGATGTGGTGCACGCCCTCGACGCCTCGCAGCCGCTCAAAAACGACCTGATCACCGCCGCGACGATCCAGGGAGAGGTCACCCTCTCCGGCACTGTGGCCAGCGACGCGAATCGCAAGCTGGCCGAGTCCATTGCTGCCCAGGTACCCGGCGTTATCAAGGTAAGCAATAACCTGCAGGTGGGTAACCCACAGGATGCCCAAAACACCGCTCCACCAAACAACGTGGACAATGGAGCCCCCGCGACAGACAACCAGACCGCGGCAGCCCCGCCGAAAGACGAAAATCCGCCTGCTGACGACCAGCCAGCCGACCAGAGTCAGTACCCGCAGCCCTATCCTCAGCAGCCTGGCTATGGCAACCGGCCCTATCCCCGGGCCCGTCCGCAGTATGGCCAGTATCAGCAACAGCAACAGCAGCCCTATCCTGCCTATGAACAGGCCAAGGGACCGGTGACGATTCCACAGGGCACTCTGCTGGTGGTTCGCACCAGTGAGCCCGTGGACAGCCATCACGCCACGCCGGGTACGCCCGTCCAATTCACCGTCATTCAGGATGTGACCTACGGTGGTGTGCTCGCCATACCACGCGGAGCCGTAGTACACGGACAGGTCACGGATGTGCAGGAGTCCGGCCAGCTCGCGGGTAGCCCTAAGCTCGCCCTCACCCTCACCTCGCTGGATCTGGGCGGAAAGACGTATCCACTGCAAACCAATGAATTCCGGGTTAAGGGTCCCAACAAGGCTGAGGGAACTGCCGGCAAGGCCGTAGTGGGAGCGTTGTTTGGCGCCATCATTGGTGGTGCAGCTGGCGGAGGAACCGGCGCGGCCATTGGCGCGGCGGCCGGCGGCGGCGCGGGCACAGTGGCATCCGCAGCCTCCCGCGGCGTTCCCGCCTGGATTCCCGCCGAGGCCCGTGTTGACTTCCACCTGGCAGCGCCGGTCACCGTTGATCCCGTTAATGCCCGGGAAGCCGCACGCTTGGCCGAGGGTCTCAACCAGGGTGGGCCGCGTCTTCACCGCCGCGCCTTTCGCCCCTATGGCCCCTACGGACCGCGCTTCGCCGGCCCGTATCCGTACGCCTATGGGGGCTATCCCTACTATGGATATCCCCCGGTCTATTACCGCCCCTACATCATGATGGGAGGCGGCTACTACTGGCGATAACCCTCTTCAAACCTCCTCTCTTTTTCGGGCATCCTGCGCTTTGGGGTGCCCTCTTTCTTTGCGCTGCGACTCCACTGTCCGCGGCAACATTACGGCCGCACCAGCTGATAATTCATAGCCGAACCCTGATAATGAACATATGCACTTTGAGCGCTCCTCCGGCGTCCTCCTCCACATCAGCTCTCTACCCTCGCGTGGCGTCATCGGCGATCTGGGTCCTGCGGCTTACGAGTTCGTCCGCTTTCTCGCCGAGGCCCGGCAGCATATCTGGCAGGTGCTTCCTCTCAGTCCCACTGGCTATGGCAGCTCCCCCTACGCCAGTTCCTCGGCCTTCGCCGGGAATCCATCGCTGATCAGCCTGGACTTGCTTGCCGACTGGGGCTGGATCGACCGCGCCCGGTTAGGGGCGCTCCCCGCCACCACCGGCCCCGTCGACTTCGATCAGGTGGAGCAACTTAAGCTTCCGCTCCTCCACGATGCCGCTGCCGGCTTTCTGGATCGCGCTGCACACGAACCCGCCCTGGCCGAGCAACATCATCACTTTGAAGCGTTCTGCCAGAGCCAGTCCGCCTGGCTGCACGACTACGCACTCTACGCCGTGCTGCGCCGCCACTTCAACACCGGCGCGTGGACCCAGTGGCCCGCGCCGCTGCGCCGCCGTGAATCGCACGCACTGGCTCAGGCAGCGCAAGAACATGCTCGCGATATCGGGATCGAAAAAGCGCTGCAATTTGCCTTCTCGCAGCAGTGGAACCAGCTTCGCGCCACCGCAGCCAGCCACAAGATCCGCATCCTGGGCGACATAGCCATCTTCGTCAACATGGATTCAGCCGACGTATGGGTCCACCCCGAATTGTTTGAGCTGGATAGCGATCTGCAGCCCATGCGCGTAGCCGGCGTTCCGCCCGACTACTTCTCCGCTACCGGCCAGCGCTGGGGCAATCCACTCTACCGATGGGATATTCTGGCCGCCCGCGGGTTCGACTGGTGGATCGAGCGCATGCGCCGCGCCGTTCAACTCTATGACATCGTCCGCCTTGACCACTTCCGCGGCTTTGAGGCCTATTGGGCCATTCCCGCGGCAGAGGAAACCGCCATCAATGGCGAGTGGGTCAAGGCACCCGGTCTCTCGCTCTTCCACGCGCTTGAGGCTGCCCTGGGACCTTTGCCGCTCATCGCTGAGGACCTGGGCCTTATCACCCCCGAGGTGGATGAACTGCGCCTGCAACTGGGCATGCCGGGCATGAAGGTGCTCCAATTCGGTTTTAGTGACAAGGGTGCGCATATCCACCTGCCGCACGGCTTTGCGCCGGCCACCGTGGCCTACACCGGCACTCACGACAACGACACCACCACCGGCTGGTGGTCCACCGCCAGTGCAACTGAACGCGCTGCCGCCGAAGCATTGCTCGGTCCCATCCCACAGCAGGACGGTACGGACCGGCCCGTCTGGCCTATGATCCGCGCCGCAATGGGCAGCGTCGCACAGATCGCCATCGCCCCCGCCCAGGATCTTTTGGAACTCGGTTCAGATGCGCGGATGAACACCCCCTCCATCCCCACAGGAAACTGGTGCTGGCGTGCCCCTGCCGATCGCTGGACGCAGGATGTGGCTGCACGCCTTGCCGCTTTGGCCGAAGTCACTGACCGCGATAACGATCCGCTGGAGAGCGGCGCATAGGACAGTTGGCGCAGTCCCTCCTCAATCCCACCAACAACAGCCACAGCCATACCGAAGTACCAGCAAAAAGGAGGCACTCTCCACAAGAGCGCCTCCTTTAAAATTCCTGATTCCTGCCCCTTGTTCCCTGTTTCACCGCTTGCTCGAGTTATCCAGATCCTTCAGATCGAGATTGTCGTCCAGCACACCCAGAGTAATCACGGCAAAGGTGAACACCTGCGTGCCCGGCTCCAGGTGGCCGCCAAAGGCCACATCGCCGTTAGCCAGCGTGATGTGCGGATGCACACGGCCATCCATCACCATGCCGCTCATCCCGATGATGTCTGCTGGCTTGGTTGGGTCCTTCACAAATAGGTCGTGTGAGGGAAAGGTGCGGTTGGACACTTGGTGCACCTGATAGCCGCGCACCGACCCGAATCCAGATAGGATGACCGCGTTGTGAATCTTCTCCTGCATAATCATCTTCTGCAATCCGGCGAGCAGGTCTGTGCCGTACTTGAAGCGCAAAATCACCACCCGCTGCAGATGCCCGCTGATCGCGTAGACATCCGGCACGGACGGACTCAGCGGCTTGGTATCGGCCGCGTGCCCGTGTGAGTTGACGATCTCGTGCTTCGTCTCCTGTGCCGAGAGGCTAAGACACCCCGCCAGCAGCGCAACCAGAAGAATCTGTCGCATCGCATTCCTCCCCCCATGCCGTCCTGCGCAGCGCGCATCCGCGGACAGGCTAAAACGGAATATCGTCGTCCGAGATCTCGGTCGCCTGTGCGTAGTCGTCCTGCGGTGCCGGGCGCTGGTCGTAGCTGCTGGCCGGGCTGGACGAGCCGCGACTGTAACCGCCGCCGGAGTTCTCATCGCGGCCGGAGAGCAGTGACAGGTCATTAATGATGATCTCCGTCCGGTAGCGCTTGGCGCCGGACTCCTTGTCATCCCAGCTCCGCGTCTGGATCTTGCCCTCCACGTAGAGCTTGGTGCCCTTCTTTACATAGTCGCGAATGATCTCGGCCGTGCGGCTGAAGGCCACCAGATTGTGCCACTCCGTCCGGTCCTGCCAGTTACCCTGCGCGTCCTTCTGCCGGTCGGTGGTTGCCAGGGTCAGGTTGGCCACCATGGTGCCGCCCGGCGTCGAGCGAATCTCCGGGTCTTTGCCGACGTTGCCTAAAAGAATGACTTTGTTAACGCTCTTGGCCATGTTTGTGCTTTCTCCTCTTACCGCTGCTCATCCGCGCCGTGGCTGCTGGACGCGGTAGCTGATGGTTTGGATCGGTTCAATCGATGCGTCCGCTGACTCTACGCAGCAACATCAGACTCCCGACAGCTCCGGAAGTCATGAGCTTCTCGCACCGCAGATTTCAAAAAGTGGCGTCCGGTCAAACTGCGAGTCCGCAGCACGGCTGAACCGGTCAAAACACCTGAGCAAGACTATATCCTAAGTCCCCGCAAGCCACTCCGAGATTCAGGCCCGGGCATCGCGATTCCGCCCGTTTGGCAGGAACTGCGGTGGACTACTCTCCAGCCATCCGGAGAGCAGCCCACCGCGGCGATCAACCGCGCTGCTTGCGGTAGCGGCGGATCAGGCTGTTCGTGGAGCTGTCGTGCCCGAGCGCTGGCTCCGTCGCGCTCTCCAACTCGGGAATGATGCGCTGCGCCAGCGCCTTGCCCAACTCAACGCCCCACTGGTCAAACGAGTTCACCTGCCAGATGATGCCCTGCGTGAAGACGCAGTGTTCGTACAGAGCAACCAGCTTGCCCAGCACCTCCGGCGTGAGCCGCTCGGCGAGAATCATGTTCGACGGGCGGTTGCCCTCAAAGACGCGATGCGGCACCAGCCAGTCCGGCGTGCCCTCGGCCTTCACCTGCTCAGGCGTCTTGCCAAAAGCCAGCGCCTCCGCCTGGGCAAAGACGTTGGCCATCAGCATGTCGTGATGGCGGCCAAGCTTGTTCAGCGTCTGCGAAAAGGCGATAAAGTCGCAGGGGATCAGGTTGGTGCCCTGATGAATCAGCTGATAGAAGGAGTGCTGGCCGTTCGTGCCCGGCTCGCCCCAGTAGATGGGGCCGGTCGCGTAGTCTACCCGTGCACCGTCCAGCGTTACGGACTTGCCGTTGCTCTCCATCGTCAACTGCTGCAAATAGGCCGGGAAGCGCTTCAGATACTGCTCATAGGGCAGCACGGCGATGGTATGTGCGCCAAAGAAGTTGTTGTACCAGATGCCGAGCAACGCCAGCAGCACAGGCAGGTTGCGCTCGAAGGGCGCCGTGCGGAAGTGCTCGTCCATCTCGTGGAAACCCGCCAGCATGGCGCGGAAGTTCTCCGCTCCGATGGCCAGCATGGTCGAGAGCCCGATGGCTGAATCCATGGAGTAGCGCCCCCCGACCCAGTCCCAGAAGCCGAACATGTTGGCGGTGTCGATGCCAAACTTGCTCACCTCGGCGGCATTGGTAGAGACAGCCACAAAGTGCTTCGCGACAGATGCCTCATCACCGCCCAGCCCAGCCAGCAGCCACGTGCGCGCCGAGTGCGCGTTGGTCATGGTCTCCAGCGTGGTGAAAGTCTTGGAGGAGACGATGAACAGCGTCTCCTGGGCGTCCAGATCATGCACCGCCTCGGCAAAGTCCGTGCCATCCACATTCGAAACAAAGCGGAAGGTCAGGCTGCGTTCGCTATAGTGACGCAGCGCCTCATAGGCCATCACCGGGCCCAGATCCGAGCCGCCGATGCCGATATTCACCACGTTGCGGATGCGCTTCCCGGTGTGCCCCTTCCACTCACCGCTGCGTACACGGCTCGCAAAAGCGGTCATCTTGTCCAGCACCTCGTGAACGTGCGGAACCACATCTTCGCCGTCCACCAGGATCGATGCACTACGAGGCGCGCGCAGCGCCGTGTGCAGCACTGCCCGCTTCTCCGTGATGTTGATCTTGTCGCCGCGGAACATGGCTTCTGTACGCTGGCGCAGCCCTGCTTCTTCGGCAAGCTTCAACAGGAGTTGCAGCGTCTCATCGGTCACGCGATTCTTGGAGTAGTCGAGGAACAACCCCGCACCCTCGGCGGTCATGCGCTCACCGCGCCCTGGGTCTGCCGCAAACAGTTCGCGCAGATGAGTGGCCCGCATCTGCCCGGCATGAGCCTCGAGCGCTTGCCAGGCCTTTGATCCACTGAGAGGCGTGTTCTTCTGCTCCTGGTTGCCGCTGCTGGAATTCAATGTCATCTCTCCTCCACGTCTATATGTTAAGTTGTCGCGATGAACAGGTGATCATAGCCCGATGCGCCTCACTGCGATCAGCGCGGGTGCGTGAGCAGAAAAATCAGCGCATCGAAATTAAGGTTGCAGGATAAGCCGCTTAATGGCCGCGCGTCAGGCGTTTGTTGCGCAACCACTTGGCCACACCCAGCGCGAGCAGCATCAAGCCGAAGGGAACGCACATCAAGGCCACGATCAGAGCCAGCCAGCCGCTGTTGGTGCTGGCGCCAGTGGGCGAAAAGCCACCGAAGGCCACCTGCAGCAGCACCGCGGCCAGGATGCCCGTGCCGAGCGTCCATGCGCCGCCTTGCAGCAGCTGCCGAGTACCGTCATCCGGCATGGCCGGCTGCGCCTGTGAGATGTTGCGCTGGGTTGCCATCGCGTGCCAGCCTATCCCTGCGCCAGCCGCAGCATGATGTAGGTGATCACGCCAGTGACCGAAACGTACAGCCACAGCGGAAAAGTCCACCGCGCCACCTTCCGGTGCTGCGGGATGCGCCCCGTGAGCGAGAAGAAAAAGGTAACCAGCACCAGCGGCAGCGCCACCGTAGCCAGAATGATATGACTGGCCAGCAGAGGCAGGTACACCATGCGCAGCGGTGCCTGCAGCGGGTAACGTACATCTCCGTGCAAAGCGTGGTGCAGAATATAGCCCACCAGGAACAGTGTGGAGAATGCAAAGGCTGTCAGCATGGCCGCCCGATGCTGAGCGATGCGACGCGCGCGGATGAAGGTATAGCCAATCAGCAGCGAGGTTGCCGCCAGGCCATTCATTAGCGCATTCAGCGCGGGCAGAAATGCGTACTGCGTACTCGATGCCGCAGCCGGATGGACATAGATCAACCAGAAGAGAAAGATGGTTGCCGCCGCGCTGATGGCCAGAATCGCGGCAATCGCCGGACGGGTGTTGGTTGCGGGAGCAGCGGTCCTCATCTCGTTCCCCTTCCGGTAGCTCAGCCCTTAGCGCGTCGCTACCGCACACAACATCAGCGTAGTGAACAACAGCGGCAGATAGATCACGCTCACCTTGAGCAGATCGCGCGCCAGCATCCGGCTCTCGGTCGGTGTCTCCGCGCGCAGAATCCAGCCAAACCGGATCGTGTATCCCAGATAGAGCAGGCCCAGTGCCGTGGCCAGCACGGCATATGTAACGCCCGTCATGCCCAGCCACCAGGGCGCCAGGCTCACCGGAATCATTAGCACCGCATAGAACAGCGCCTCTACCACCGTGGAGTAGCCGTCCGGCTGCACGACAGGCAGCATTCGGATACCAGCCTTGGCATAGTCCTCACGGTAGAGCCAGGCAATCGACATGAAATGCGGGAATTGCCAAACGAACAGGATCGCAAACAGGGCCACAGCTGGCCACTCAATACGCCCACGCGCAGCCGTCCAGCCCAGCATGGGGCCCATCGCTCCGGGAAACGCTCCGATAAATGTCGCCAGCGTAGTCACCCGCTTCAGCGGTGTGTAAATTGCCACGTAGGTAAACGCCGTCAGCAATGCCAGCGCCACGGTGAGCAGGTTGGTATGCAACAGCAGCCACAGCGCTCCCAGCCCAAGCGCGCCCAGGCCGGCAACAATCCCCTGTAATAGCGTGAATCGGCCCGAGGCCAGCGGGCGATTGGCCGTGCGCGTCATCAGCGCATCCGTGGTCCGCTCCAGAGCCTGGTTCAGTGCCCCTGCTCCCGCAGAAACCATTCCAATGCCCATCAGGGCGTCCAGCAGGCCGCGTTGCAAGCTACTGATGCCCGACTGCATGGAGCCCAAATAGAAGCCGCCCCAGCCCGTAACCAGCACCAGGCCAACTACTTTTACTTTGAACAGTTCGCGGAGATCCTGTATCAGCGTCGCCGTAGCCCCCGGCTCGGGACGGTGCAAGTGTGCGTGCGGGTGCGCTGCGCTGTCCAGCGAGTGCGCGGCAAGCTCCGCCGGCGGTACGGCCTGGGATACAGGACTCATCAGGAGAGGGAAAGACCTCGACGCCAGAAGCTTCCGCTTCCGCCTTCATTTCCGATCATATCAAGCCATGCCCTGGCGCAGGCTAACCCGCCGCCAGGGCCGATGCGATGCCATGAACATTCAGAACTAAGCGCGCAGCGTCAACTGCAACCCGCTGCCTCTTGGCACGGTCACCGTATGCTTGCCACCCTTCAGCGCAGCCTTCCCACCCGGCGCAATGTGGGCCTCGCGGCTGTCCAGCGCCGGAGCTTTCAGCGTCTCCGCCATCACGGCACCGCTCTTGCCGCTGCCAAAGTCCACCGTAAGCGTCAGATCCTTCTCGGCGTCCTTGTTCAGCACCACCAGGCGGGTCTCTCCATTAGCCAGCTTTCCAGCGTAGGCAGTGGCGTCCACGCCCGCGGCTTGGAGTGTGGCCGTCAAGTCGGCGTCCACCAGCGTCCCCCCGCTAAGCGCCCCGGCAAACTTCAGACCATAGGCCACTGGCTGCAGCACATACTTGTCGCCGAAGGTACCGATGGGCGTGTAGAAGGGATGCGGATGCGTGGCAATCTGCTCTACTGTAGCGCCCGCATCCTTCAGCAGCACGTCCCCCGGCAGGAAACCGCCAACCGAGTTGGCCACCGACTGACCGGTACCGCCGTGCAGGTTGATGCCTGAGTAGTTGTTCCGTGCCAACAGCAGCGAGTAATCCGCTGACCACAGCGCCGCCGCAAACACATCGGAGACGCCTGGCTTGCCGCCACGGTAGCAGGTGTTGCCCTCGGTCATGCGCACCCGCACCCCCATCTTGTGCGCGGCGGCCGTGGCCGTATCCGCCATCTTCTGCACCCGGGTCATGGCGGACTCCTTCAACAAATTCGTGATATTGACCGCCGGATTGGTGGCTGGCCCGCCAAAGTAGTAATGATGCGTCAGCGTCGTCACGTGCGGCGGATTCTCCACGCTCGGCCACATCTCCGCGATCTCCGTCAGCCAGTTCACGGCTGAGGCCACATCCGGCATGCCAAACTTCGCATCGGGCACCTTGACGGTAATAGCCCGCGCCAGCGTCAGCCACTCCTGCAGATACGTCTTGGCCGACCACGTCTTGGGGTCGCGCAGATGGCGGTTGAACATGTCCACTTCATTGCCGATCTGGAAATACTGCAACCGGCGACCCAGCGTTTTTGCCACAAACTCAGCCTCCGCAGCGGCCCGCTCCGGAGTATTGGTCCCCATACCGATGCCGTAGAGGCAGGTCCACCCCGTCGCCTCCAGGAACTCCGCCAGGTTGCGCACGGCCTCCGCGGTAATAGCGTAGTACTGCGGCTTGGGCTCGCCTACCACCTCGCGCGTCTCCGGGTGTTTGGGCTCTGGCGACTCCGGCGTCGGCTTCCACCACTCAAACTCGCTGGTGTTTCCGCCCAGGCGCAAAACACCGTGCGTGGAAAGCTCGCGGAACGCATGAATCAGCCCGGTGTTCGCCCGCGAAAAGAAGGTAGGATCTGCGAGCTGCTGCACCTCGTAGGAGAGGCCTACAAAGTCGTCTGGCATGTGCGGTCCCGTGGCCTCAGCGGGAATGCTTAGGGTGGCCTGTACGGCGCCCTGTGCCTGTGCCCCCAGGCGTGCGGCGGCTGCGGTCATGGCGGCGGTGGCAAGAAAACTGCGGCGGCTGATCTCGGTCATGGCGTTCGTTCCATCCTTGCGTAATGTGCTGTCAAAAAGGACTTACCAGTATAGTGCGCGCCATGCCTGACCTGTCTTTGCGCATTACTCCCGGCTCGTTCCTGCCGCCTGCATCACCGCCTCAACTACCTCATCGGGCGTTAGTTGGTCCACGGCAATGTTCACGTGAGCCATGCGGTACAGAGGCAGACGTCGTTCGTAGCGCCGGGACAGGTTGGCTGCATCGGCCAAAATGGGGCGAGTATGCTCGGTGCCGCCGCAGCGCTGCAGGGTGGTAGCCAGTTCCACCTCCAGGTGCACCAGCAGAGTCCCCTCGCCTCGCAACAGCAGATTCCGCGTCGCCGCCGTCTCAATGGCTCCGCCTCCCAGCGCCAGCACCAGGCCATCCTCGCGAGCCAACCGCGCAATCACATCATGTTCGCGCTCGCGAAAAGCAGGTTCGCCATAGCGGGCAAAGAACTCGGTAATCGGCATCCCCGCCTCGGCCTCAAACACGTCATCGGCGTCGATAAACCGCCAGCCCAGCCGCTGCGCCAGTCGCGGTCCTACGGTGCTCTTCCCCGACCCCATAAAGCCGGTCAGCACAATCCGCCGCGGCCAATCCATTCTGTTGTGTACGTCACTCTGCATTTTCATCAGTATAGGGATGCCGGGGCAGTCTTATCCCAGAACCATCACTACAGCACCGGCCGTAATCAGCAGGCCGCCAACGATCTCCCAGGCGGAAAGGCGCTCGCCCAGAAAAAGGCAGGCAAACAGCATCACCAGCGGCACGCTCATCTTGTCCAGCGGTGCCACGCGTGAGGCCGGTCCCAGTTGCAAGGCGCGAAAATAGCACAGCCAGGAGAGTCCCGTGGCAATGCCTGACAGGGTGAGAAACAACACCGCCCGCCGGTCGAGAAGACGAATCTCGCTATGCTTGCCGAGCGCCAGCGCGATGCCCCAGGTAAACACCACCACTACGCTCGTGCGCAGCGCCGTGGCTAGGTTTGAGTCCACATGCGCCACGCCCACCTTCGCCAATAACGCCGTTGCGGCGGCAAACACAGCGGCCAGCAATGCCCATCCAATCCAACTCATGCTATCTATGCTACGGGCATTCGCCTCCCCCATCCGTATTTGATGTCATTTCCGTGGCAATCCGGACGACCATTCGCCGCCAGGGCGCTGAGCCGCACGGTAAGATACCTGCATGCGCAGTTTTGCTCTTGTGCCGCTTGCCGCCGCACTTTTTGGCCTCTCCGCCTGCGGCTATCACACGCTCGGCGCGGCCACCCATCTACCTCCCAATGTACGTACCCTTGCCGTGCCCGTCTTCGCCACCCAGACCAACAACTATCACTCTGAGGTGGTGATGACCGACGCCGTCATCCACGAACTGGCGGCACGCACCAGCTTCCGCGTCGAGCCCAAGAACGATCCCGAAGCCGATGCCACTCTACACGGCACCATTCTGCGCCAGATCGTCACCCCGCTCACCTACAACTCGTCGACACAGCAGTCCTCCAGCTTTCTGGTTACCATGCTCGTCTCCGTCAAGCTCACCGGGCGCGACGGCAAAGTGCTCTACCAGAATCCCCGCTACGTCTACCGCCAGCAGTACCAGTCCACAACGACGCTGCCGACCTTCCTGCAGGAAGACCCTGCCGCCGTCGAACGGCTTTCACGCGACTTCGCCCAGCAGCTGGTTGCTGACATCCTTGAGGGTTTCTAGCCCCCTTTCCACAGCGCTCTGTTGAAAAGAAGCTGGTTTCCATCCGCCGAACGGGATATCCTGAAAACCGCATGGCCGATGTACGCATAGCCCGGAGGCAGTCCCATTGAGCGATGCGCGTGGTCTAGATTCTGCTCCGCATGCGCCCAGGACAGGCGCGTCGGGCCCCCGGAGCTTCGGAGCTGCCGGCCGCTTTGTGGCGGAAATGGAAGCCGCGGCAACCGGACAAGGTCAGCTGCGCGCAGGCTACGTATTGGTTGGCGATGAAATCTTCCTGCTCGACCGCTGCCGTGCTGCTGTGCTCAAGGCCTTTGTGCCACCCGATCTGCGCGACTTCTGCCTCTCCGATCTGGATCTGGCCAGCACGTCCATCTTTGAGGTTCTGGACCGCGCACAGACTCCGTCGTTGATGGCGCCATTTCAGGTGATCTTTGTACGCGGGGTGCGTTCGCTCTACTCGCGCGGCGCAAAGAAAGACGAATTTGCCGCACTCGACCGCTACTTTCGCTCACCCAATCCACAAGCACTCATGATCTTCGTAGCCGACTTCCTTCACATTCCCAGTGACGTACGCCGCATGGACATGGAGGACAAGAACCGCTTTGAGCGGCTGAAAGAGACTCTCGGCGAGCATTGCGCCATGATTGAACTGGCCCGCGTGAACGAGGAAGATGCCATGCGCTGGGTGGTCGCCGCTGCGCAGGACTCCGGAGTGCGCGTGGAGCCGGATGCCGCGCGCGAGCTGGTTGATGCTCTCGGGGCAGACATGATGCTCATTGCCTCGGAGTTGGAGAAGTTGCTGCTCTACGCGCTCGATCGCGGGCGCATCACTTTGGGCGATGTGGAAACCATGGTTCTCGCTGCCAAGCAGCGTTCGCTGTACGAGCTCACAGACGCCATCAGTCAGCATGACCGCGCCCGGGCTCTGGCGTTATTGCACGGCCTGCTGAACAGTTCCGACGCAGGCGAAGACGCCGCCATCGGCCATCTCTACATGCTGGCCCGCACCTTCCGCCAGATGCTCGTGATCCTGGAAAAGAACGTGCGCGACTCCCGCGCCATCTGGCAGGCGCTGTGGCAGGGTTTCCGCATGCCGCCCTTTGCTGCCGATGACCTCATCCGTCAGGCGCGCCGCTACAAGAATCGTCGCGATCTGACGCGTGCGCTGCGCCTCGTTGCGCGCGCGGATCTGGAGTTGCGCTCCTCGCCGCCTGACAAGCGCTTGGTGCTGGAGCGCCTGGTCTACGACTTGGCTTCGGAGCCCAAGCCGCATGCATCCGCCTGGGCCCCCGTGCAACTCTCCTTCGAAAGCTGATGACTCAACGGACCAGCCCCTTGTTCAGCCACGGCCCATACTCCTTGTCTTCCTTCTCGATGTGCGTGGTGAGCCAGTCGCGCAAGAAGTTCATGAGCTGGATATTCACCGTGCTCTCCCCCCTTTTGTACTTCTCCGCAAAGTCCTCTACTTGCTTGGTCAGGTCATGATGCTTGATCCGGTGCATGGCCAGCCCCGGATATTTGGCTGCGGCCATCAGCGCCTCTTCAGCCACAAAGTGACTGCGCGTGTAGCTCACCAGTTTGGTCAGAAGCGAGCCAACCACGCTCTGCGCCTGGCCCTTCATCATCGCATCGTGCAATTCGTTCAGGATGTTGAACAATGTGGTGTGCTGTGCATCCAGGCTTTGTACGCCCACGGAATACTTGCTGCTCCAGGTTAAAAGCGCCATGCATCTCCTCCACCGGCGAGTCCCGCCAGTTATAGGAGACATCGGCATGCCGCAGAAAAGCTTCAGTGCATGTTTTCCGGTGCGCTCAACTCACGCCACGCGCATTCAACCATCCTCCATACTCCCGATCCATTCGATCAACATGCAGGACAAACCTCTCGCGTAGGCCATTCAGCAGCGGGCGCAGAGGCGTACCATCGCCTAGGTGCAGGTGCTGCGCCGCCTGCTGCATCTGTTCCAGAATGGTCCGGTGCTCCGCGCAATGTCTCCCCAGGGCAGGAAAGCCGTTTCTCATCAGCAGTTGCTCCTCGCTATGAAAGTGCATCCGCGTAAACTCGATCAGCCGGTCCAACACCTCGCACAGCTCTGCACGGCTGCTGCCGCGCATCACAGCCAACCGCAGTTCGTTCATGGTGTCCATGAGAATGCCGTGCTGGTCGTCCATGGCCCGCACGCCCACCGTACACGCATGGTTCCAGGTCAATAGCGTCACCGCTTTTCTCCGCTCGCTTCAACTGAGATATCGGCAACACCGCCTGCATACCACAGTGAATTTGCGTCGCAGATGACCATGGTTTGCCCCGAAACATCAGCCACAACTCTGCTTACTCGCGCCGCACGTTGCACAATGGAAGCTGCATGCTTTGGACACCTGTCAATCTCCTTGCCGCCCTGCTTGCGCTGCTTCCCTTCTTTGCGGCTGCCTTCTTTACGCGCTACTTCCTGGCCTGGGCGCGGGCGCTTCCCCTGCCAGTTCAGCTTCTTGCTCCTGCCCTGCTCTGTCTCCCATACGCGCTGGTCACCTCGGCTACGGGGCATTTTCATTGGTTCTGGTGCGCCATCTACGCCGCGCTCCCCATCGCCATCGCCTTGCTGCTCTGGCAAGCTAGCCACTCTGCCTCTGCCGACCGTGGCGACTGGCGCGACTTCTTGGTTCTTGCAACCCTTGGCCTGGCTGTAGACCTGCGCTGGATGGAACCGGCCTGGCCTGCTCAGCTGGGCCTTTTCGGCAAGGTGCTGCTGCTCGATGCCGGCATCTGGGGATTCTTCGTCCTGCGCCAGTTGGAGGATGTGGGCTTCGATTTGCGCCTGCAAAGGCGCGATGCAGTGACCGGCCTCCGCGAGTTCGTTCTGTACCTGCCCATCG
>DAIDGZ010000087.1 GCA_027452125.1 Acidobacteriaceae bacterium
CCGATGAACTGGGCGTGGTGGGATGGCAAGATGCCGGTGGAGCACTACCGGCATGAGCATGCGCTGGATACGGAGCCGGTTGCGGAGACGGAAGCTCCGGATGCGCGGTATCCGGAGGAGGACGCGTAAGGGGGAGACTCAAATGCGCCAGTTGTCGGGGCGCCAGGACTTGATGCGCTCCTTGATCTGCTTGCGGGTCAGATTTTGCTCCAGCGCCTGCTTGGCGAGTTCCACCACTTCATCATCGGAGGCGAAGCGCAGGCCGATGAGCTGATCCTCAGTGAGCTTGTAGATCTGGGCGTGCCACTCGGACGGGGCCAGGGCCTGCAGGCGCAGCCGCTCCTCCAGACGAATGACGCGGTCCTGCACCTTGAGCGGGTACTGGCGCATGCGGAAGAGGGCGATGAAGGCCACAAACGAGAGCACCACGAACCAGCCGGTAGCCAGGCTGGGATGCCGCCAGAGAAAGAAGAAGGCCAGCACGAGATTGAGCACGAGAACGGAGAAGAGCCCGTAGTGGAAGGGCGGGTCGATCTTGGCGTGACTCTTGAAGCTTTGCGTGTGCTTAGTCATTGGCGACCAAACTTTCTTTCAGGCTGGTGTCGGAGCCGGCGGCAGTCTGCGTTTCCACAGAGATGTCCGGGGCAGTCTCGGGCGCCTGAAGGTCCGCGTTGCGGGCATTGTGCTGCGGATTCTCCGGGACTGTCAATGCCAGCAGGTTATCCGGTTCGAGCTTTTCAGGATGCTTGGGCATGATGTGGAAGCGCCCGCGAACGAGATAGTCGACCAGCAGGCCGCCAGCGATATAGGGGTTGAACAGGGTGATGGGAACGGCATAGCCGGTGGTAACAAAGGACTCGGCGATGCTTTTGTTGCTGCGACTGCTGCGGCGGTAGCCGGGAATCTGCTCGATCTCAAAGACGTTCAGGTTCAGCTGTGGATGCCGGTGGGCATAACGCACGAGCTTGAAGGCGATCTGTTTGGGCGTGGTGACGCCGGCGTCAGGAAAGATGCTGCGCCGGAAGACGCCGGGGAAGTAGAGGTCGAGGATGCGGCGCGCGTAGTCGGCGCAGTTGTTGAAGAGCAGGTCAAAGTGCGACTGATTGGGGTGGGTGTTGAGCCAGGCGATGAGCGCGTCGTCCTGTTCGGGCGTGGTGTTGAAGCGATAAGCGTAGATGCGCCGCTCATAGGCTGCGCCGACCAGCTCTGTCCAGCCGCCGTGGATCAGGTTGCCGGCACGCAGGTTGTCGCCGAGACTTTCCAGATGGCGTTCGCGGTAGCGGTTGCGCATCCGCCGGACCTGGTCATGATCCACATGGTCGGGCACACTATCCGGGTTATCCACTGCATAGAGGTAGGGAACCAGCGGAACGGCGATCCAGTCGTAGCCGGCTATGCCCTGATAGCGGGAGATGACTGAGCCAAGTTCGCCGGGGTGGCAGCGGCGCAGATGGACCGGGGTGTCGGCACAGACGCGCTGCAGATAGATGGCGTTGTGCCCGGTAGGATTGACCGCGCCGAAGAAGCCGTATGGCTCCTCCATGAGCAGGGCGGCCTGCGCGCGGCAGCAAGGACAGCAGAAGCAGAGAATCCCCAGAAGGGCAAGCACTGCAGTGCGCAGGTGGCGCATGTTCAGCATAAGTCCTTTCTGTGGATCAGTTTGGTGATTTCGCTACGATCTTCCTTTCAGATTCAGTATGCCTCGAATCCGATGCGGATGTTGCGCAAGACCGGTGGAAAACTCCACGAGCGGAGCGGGGCGACAAACCGGCACTTTTTGCATAGACACGGCAAAGGGATAAAAGTCGCATGGAAATATGGGACGCGAACGGCGCGCGGTTGCGCAAGCGATTGGAGACAGGGCCACAGCGGGCATGATAGCGTTTTCAGTGTTTACGGGATCATGGGTACAAATCCACACTATTCAGGAGAATTGCCGTGCGTTTTCGCTCCCTATTGCTGCTTGTCCTGTTGCCATGCGCGCTGCTGCCCGCGCAGGTGACCTTGCCCCGGATTCTCTCCAGCCACATGGTGGTGCAGCGCAACCTGCCGGTGCATGTGTGGGGGTTGGCCACGCCGGGAGAACAGGTGAGCGTGAGCTTTCGCGGGGAGACGCGCTCGACCAGCGCCTCAGAGATTGGCCGCTGGAGCGTGTATCTGAAGCCGGGCACTGCGGGCGGACCGTTTGCGATGACGGTGCAGGGCGGAGCCGCAGGCGAGCAGGCGATCCGGCTGGACGACGTTCTGGTGGGCGATGTGTGGGTGGCCTCCGGACAGTCGAACATGGAATTCCGCATGGCGCAGGCGGCTACGGCGCAGCAGGACTTGCCCCATGCCGGCATTCCCAACCTGCGCTTGCTGGTGGTGAAGCACACGGCGGCGGATTTTCCGCAGGACGACGCGGATACGACGGGGTGGGCTGCCTCTTCACCAGAGACAGCGAAGGAGTTTTCCGCAGCGGCCTGGTACTTTGCGCGCGATCTGGAGCAGCGCGAGCATGTGC
This sequence comes from Acidobacteriaceae bacterium, assembly GCA_027452125.1. Classification (GTDB taxonomy): domain Bacteria; phylum Acidobacteriota; class Terriglobia; order Terriglobales; family Acidobacteriaceae; genus Telmatobacter. Next base: position 2,504 of record DAIDGZ010000087.1, read on the forward strand.
CGGTGGGAGTGATCGAGTCCAACTGGGGCGGGACGCCGGTGGATGCGTGGACGCGCATGGTTGCGCTGGGAGAGGATGCTGCGCTCGCTCCTGCTTTCGTTGCCTGGGGCAAGATGAGCGAACGGCAGGCGGATGTGCAGTTGCGCGATAAGCTGCGCGACGAAGCCAAAGCTGCAGGTAAGCCAGTGCCGGCGTTTCCCTGGCATCCCTCCTGGCCGCTGAGCTGGGCGCCGGCAGCGCTCTACAACGGCATGATTGCTCCGTTGACTCCGTATGCCATTCGCGGCGTGATCTGGTATCAGGGCGAGAGCAATACCGATCCGGACCGCGCTTCGCTGTATGGGCGCATCTTCCGCACCATGATTACCGACTGGCGGCGGCAGTGGGGCGTGGGCGACTTCCCATTCCTCTATGTGCAGATTGCCAACTACAAGGCGACGCCGCAGGCGCAGTGGGCCGAGTTGCGCGAGCAGCAGTTGCAGACGCTGCAATTGCGCAACACGGGCATGGCCGTGACCATCGACATCGGCAACCCGGACAACATCCATCCGACGGACAAGCTGGACGTGGGGTTGCGCCTGAGCCGCTGGGCGCGCGCGCTGAGCTACGGGGAAAAGATTGAGGATTCGGGGCCGTTGTTCCGCCAGGCTACGCCGGAGGGAAGCGCAATTCGCGTACGGTTTACGCATGCCGCCGGATTGATGGCCAAGGGGGGCGCGGTGACCGGGTTTGAGGTGGCGGGAGCCGATGGGAAGTTTGTGGCTGCCACGGCCACGATTGATGGGGAGACGGTGGTGGCCAGTAGTCCCGAGGTAGCGCAGCCGGTGCAGGTGCGCTATGGCTGGGCGAACAGCCCGCAGTGCAACTTGTACAACAGCGCGGAACTGCCTGCATCGCCGTTCAGCTCCGCGGAGTAATGCGCGGGACGGGTGCGTGCGATCAGCTCTTGACGGGATTGATCACACGCACCTCATCCATTGTGATGAGGCCGGAGCCGATGCGCTTTTCCAGTTCAGGCAGGATCGCCTCCACCTTTTCCGCGGTGTCAATGAACTCGATGCGAATGGGCAGGTGATCCGAGATCTCCAGGATGCCGGCGGAGTGCATGCGGTGTTTGGCGCCAAAGCCAGCGACGCCCTTGAGCACTGTAGCTCCGGCGATGCCGCTGTGAAAGAGCAGGTCGAGGATGGTCGAGTAGGTGGGTACGTGGTGAAACTTGGCGCCATCGCTCAGGTAGAGAGTCACGCGAACGGCATTGCCAGATGGCAGCATGTCCATATCCTTCCTCCGGTGATGAAACCGGCTCTGCGATCCAATCCACCCGTAACGAGGCATTGAAGCACGTTTGGGCAGGCGTTGCAACCGAAGAGCCGAGGGGTGTGGCCGTGGCCGCTGCGCGGCCGGGTGCATCCGGTCTACAGCAGCTCTGCCAGGACGATGCCGCACCAGGTGGCCACCAGGCCCAGCAGCAAGCTGCCGACGGCGTAGAGACCGGCCAGGGCAAAGGCCCCGGAGCGCAGCGAGGAGAGCGTCTCCCACTCGTAGGTGGAGAAGGTGCTGTAAGCGCCGACAAAGCCGACGGGGATGAGATAGCGCCATGCCGGATTGATTTCGACGCGCTTGCCGAGGTAGGTGAGGGAAAAGCCGATGATGACGCAGGCGGTCATGTTGATGACAAAGGTGCCGTAGGGGAATTTGGCGCCCATGCGTCCACCGATGAAGGCGCCCACCCAGTAGCGGGCGATGGCGCCGAGGGCACCGCCAGCGGCGATCCAAAGATATTTTTGCAAGGCCGTTCTCCTTCCGAGCAAGGTGCAGTGCGCGCGCCGCAGGAACACGCATGCGGAGGCGCAGGATGTCTTGCGATTTGATCAGGGATCGCGCCGGGACGTGACTCCGCAACAGGATACCCTGTCAGGAGTCATCATCTGTCCGGTCACAGAGGAGGGGACAGCGGTTGAGGGTGAACTCCATCACCACGTCGTCTACACCGATTACACGGTTGAATGCGCTGTTGTGTCAAGACGGTATCAGCGGTCGGTGCAGGAGTAACAGGGATCGATGGAGGCCTGGATGAGCGGGGTGTCGGCGAGGCGGGCGCCCTGCACCATCCAGCGGACGGCGGGCATGTTGGCGTAGGTGGGCGTGCGCACGTGGACGCGGCTGGGATTGCGGGCGTTCTCCTTCCAGGTGATGGAGTACATGACCTCGCCGCGAGGCGCCTCGACGCGGCTGACAGCGGTGCCGGCGGCAAAGCTGAGCTTGCCTTCGGGGACGTGAAACTCGCCAGGAGGCAGCTTGGCGATGGCCTGACGGAGAATCCTGCAGCTCTCCATGATCTCAAGGGCGCGGACCAGAAGACGCGCGCGCACGTCGCCCGCCGGTTCGACGGGCACATCGAACTCCATCTCTGGATACGCAGCATAGGGCGCGTCGCGGCGCAGGTCCTGTGGAACGCCGGAGGCGCGGGCGGTGGGTCCGACGACGGCGCAGGAGAGGGCACGGGCGTGGGTGAGCACGCCGATGCCGGCGCAGCGCGAGCGCGCCGTGGCGCTGGTGGTGAAGATGGGGATGATGGTGCGGGCCATCTCTGTTTCGAGGGCCTGCACCATGAGCAGAATGGCATGGGGATCTTCGATGTCGCGGTTGACGCCGCCGACGCGGTTCATGGAGTAATTGACACGGTTGCCGGAGATGGCCTGGAGGATGTCCATGACCTTTTCGCGTATCTCAAAGCAGGTCATGAACATGGTTTTGAAGCCCATGAGCTTGGCGGCGATGCCGGCCCAGAGCACGTGCGAGTGCAGCCGCTCGAGCTCGGCCATGATGGTGCGGATGTAGAGCGCGCGCGGCGGTGGGGTGAGGCCGGCGAGCTGTTCCATGGACTGACAAAGGGTGAGGGTGTGGATGAAGGAGCAGATGCCGCAGACACGCTCCATGAGGGCGATGACCTGGTAGTAGTTGCGCGTTTCGGCGAGGTGCTCGATGCCGCGGAAGTTGAAGCCGATGTGCAGGCGCGCGTCCCTGACGGTCTCGCCTTCGCAGATCATCTCCAGCTTGTAGGGCTCTTCGAGCGCGGGATGATAGGGGCCCATGGGAATCCTGTAGCTCATGGCGCAACCTCCGGGGACGGCGCGGATACGGGTTTGATGGGCTCGCGCAGGTTGACGCCGGGCGCATCGCCGGTGCGGAGCAAGAGCGGCTCGCAGGCGCGGCCGCTGAACTCCAGTGCGTACTCTTCGTGAATCTCGCGCTCGATCCAGTCGGCCGCCTCGCACAGGTCATAGATGCTTTGGGTGGAGTTGCCGGTGAGTGTGAAGAGGAAGCCGAGCAACTGTCCGGCGAGATCCCAGTGGTACTCCAGGCGAAAGCCAGCGCTCTCGGGCAATTCATAGGCGGTGATGGTGATGAAGCGCGCGCCGCAGGCGTTCATGGCGGCGGCCAGAGTGCGGGGGCTGATGCCGGCGCAGTCCAGCCACGAAGCGCCGTGCTGCGTTTCCCAGGGGGAGGCGATGCCGAGCGTTGCGCGAAGGGTTTCGAGCGGGGTCATTGCGCGCCTCCGGTGGTGGATGCGCCGACCGGCTCGACGGGTTGAGCGGGCTGGGCAGGTGCGGGGCGCGCCGCGGGCGGTTTGCGGGCGATGGTGTAGGACGTCTTCAACTCGCCCTGGGTGCAGTAGATGGGCGGACAGGCCTCCTGCTGACTGAGCGCCCACTCGGTGCGGCCCTCGCTGAGGGCATGCTCTTTGCAGGCTTCGACGCAGCGGCCACAGAAGGTGCACTGGCCGGGGTTATAGCTCCAGGTGAATTCGCTTTTGCCGGCCTTGTACTCGATGGCGCGGGAGGTGCAGCGGAAGCGGCACATAGCGCAGCCGGTGCACAGCTGGGGATTGAACTGCACGAGGCCGCGAAAGCGCCGGGTGACGCGGGGACGCGCGGGGAAGCGCAGGGTGCGGTAGCCGCCGCACAGATTTTTCCAGAGCATGGCGAGAATGTTCATGACCGGAGCCTCATCAAGAGCGCCGAAGAGATGGCGAGCACGGCAAAGAGGAGCGAGCACTGCCAGTAGAAACGCACCGTGGTGTCAATGGCGAGGCGCGCGGTGGCGGCGGCGAGTGTGGAGAGCAGCAGCACGAGGAGGAAGGAGAGCGCGATGAAGAGCAGCACTGCCATCCACCAGAGCGTGATGTGCGGCGCCAGAAGGGTGGCGACCAGTCCGGTGGCGGCTACCCACTCCAGCCCGTGCGAGAGCTCCCACAGGGCGAGTTCCGGGCCGGCGTACTCGATCATGGGGCCGGAGTAGATCTCCTGCTCGGCGTTGGGCAGGGAGAAGGGATTGAGGTGCAGCCGGGCGGGCAGGCAGACGAGGAGGGCGGCAATGCCCAGCCAGAGCAGCGGCGAGGCGGGCATGGTGGCCAGCGCCTCCAGGCGGAAGGTGTGCTGCGCGGCGGCGATGGAGACGATGGCCAGCAGGAAGACGATGTTGTAGGAGACGCTGAGTGCGGCCTCGCGCGCTGAGCCAATCTCGCTGAAGATGGAGCGCGAGGTGAAGCCGGCGGCGATGATGCAGACGGAGGGCAGTTCGAGCAGGGCGAGGAGAAGGATCAGGTCGCCCTCGAAGCCGCCAGAAGCGGGCAGAACCGGCAGCATGCCGACGGCGCCGGCGGCGGCGGAGACGGCAAGGAGCGGCCACAGGCGCATGAGCAGACCACCGATGCCCGTGCGCGGCGGAGTGGTTTTGCCGAGAAGCTTGACGAAGTCGTAGAAGGGCTGCATGAAGGGCGGCCCGATGCGGCCCTGCATGAGGGCTACGGCTTTGCGCTCGACCCAGAGGAAGAACCATGCGGCGGGCACGGCGAAGAGCAGTCCGGGAAAGAGGAGCAGGCGCGCGAGTGCGGTGAGGAGGTTCACGGCTGCACCTCGTGGTGAACGGCGGCCTGGGGAGCGGCGATGGAGATTTCTGCTTGTGGCGTATCCATGCCGCGTTCGGCGAGGATGGCGGCGGCCTGGGCGATGCCCTGGATGATGGCGTCGGGCCGCGGTGGGCAGCCAGGGACAAAGACATCGACGGGGATGTGCTTGTCCAGCGGGCCGGCCAGGGTGCGGCTGTCAATGAAGACGTTGGTGGTGGCGGGGCAGGAGCCGATGGCAACGACGGCTTTTGGGCTGCATGCCTGTGCGTAGACGGTGCGGATGGCACCGACCGAGTTTTTGGTGACAGGGCCAGTGATGCAGAGGATGTCGGCGTGGCGGGGACTGCCCTCGAGGCGCACGCCGAGCTGCTCGGCATCGTAGCGCGGGGAGAGGCTGGCCACCAGTTCGATATCGCAGCCGTTGCAACTGCCGGAGTTCATGTGGAAGAGCCAGGGACTGCGACGGCGGCAGGCGCACATCAATCGCTTCCAGAGGTTCATGGCCTTCCTCCGTTCAGCAGGACGAGCAGTTGGGGATAGACGCCCGCGGCGAGCAGGAAGATCACCAGCACAACCAGCACGCCCTGCAACAACAGCGGCTCGCGGCGCGCAGCGGGAGCGTCGGCATCGCAGTCGGAAGGAGCTCCCCACCAGGCGTGGGTCAGCGCCAGCGTGTAGGCGATGAGGGCAAAGACTGAAGAGAGAATGTAGACGGCCAGCAGGCCCGGAGAGATGCGCAAGGCCGTCTCATAAAGCCGCCAGCGGCCGAGGAAGCCGATGGTAGGCGGGACGCCGACCATGGCGAGCATGCCGAAGAGAAAGCCGAAGGCGCTGACCGGATAGCGGCTGGCGAGCGCAACGGGATCGAGATGCAAGTCGTGCTCAGCCTCTGGCGCTGCGAGGCAGGTAAACAACAGCGCTTTGGCCAGTGCGTGTGTGGCGGCGGCGAGGAACGCGCCTTCCGCACCGAGGGCGGAGAGCGAGGCCAGACCAAGCAGCAGAAAGCCGATGTCTTCGGCGGTGGAGAGAACGAGCAGCCTCTTGAGGCTGCGTTGCGTGAGCATGAGCAGCGAGGCCGCCAGCGCGGTGGCGGCGGCGAGACTCAGCCAGAGTCCGGTGGGCTGCAGCAGCGCGGGCGTGGCCTGTGCGGTGGCGAACAACTCACCGAAGGCAGCCATGTCTACAACGGCGATGAGCAGGCCAAGGACCAGCGCTGGCGTCTCATCGGCGAGGCGCAGCAGCCAGAAGAAGAGCGGCACCGCGGCGAGCTTGATGCAGACGCTGGTAAGCAGCAGGGCGCGCGGCCATCCGGTTACGCCATGCTCCAGCGCAAATTCGCTGAGCGCCAGCGTGAGTGCGGAGACGAGGACCACAGTGAGGTAGGCCAGCTTTGCTCCGCGGGATTGCGCGGTTTGCCATACGAGCAGGGCGGTGAGCGCTGCGCCCAGCTCGAGAAAGCTGAGACGCGTCCATGCGTCGTTGACGGCGAGGCCGGCTACAGCGGCGGTGGCAGCGACGAGCATGAGCGGAGCGAGGGGGCGGCTCTCCGCGCGGCTCAGCGCGGCCAGCAGGAGCGCTGCCGCGGCGCTGCCACAGGCGATGATGAGCAGCGGCGGCACGGGCAGCGTGATGTCCGCGGCAGAGAGAGGCGGGCCGGGCGCGAGCCAGCGTATGCCGAAGAGCAGCAACACGGCGCAAAGCGCGATGAGTGCCGTGGCTTCGCGCTCCATCCAGCCGACCAGATTGGCGGCGGTGCGCGAGACGGCCTGCAATGCGCGCCAGAGCGCCAGGTAGACACGATCGACATTGGACCATCGGAAAAAGGTTTTCCAATGCTCCTGAAAGATTGCAGAGAAGTCGCCCGCGGTGAGCCGGCCTTCGCCGGAGAGGGGCTCACCACCGGTGAAGACGCCATCGGGCGCGCCCCAGCCTGCGGCGAGAGAACCGCCTGATGAAACACCAGCCGAGGCCAGCGCGCCGCCCTGCAGGGAGACGGATCGTGTGGCATAGGCCAGCGCGTAGATGGCGGCGCCCAGCACCAGTGAGACCACGGCCAGCACCAGGCCACCCATGGTGGAGAAGGCGCCGGCATCGGAGGAGAGCCCGAGCCAGGTGACGTGCACGCCTGCGCCCATGCCGAGTGCCGCGACGATGGGATTGAGCAGCGTGTTCACGGCCAGTTGCGGCGCGATGCCGAGCACGATGCTGCCTGCGGCGAGCAGCCCCATGCCCCACACCATGGAGTGGGGCGACTCCTCGGCGTGCTCCGTCTCGCGCGTCGCGGGACCCAGGAAGACCGCGCTGGTGGCTTTTGCGCCGAGGAAGACGGTGCCCAGGCTCACTGCCCAGGCGATCATGGCGGGGATAGCCCAGCCAGCCTGCAGCGCGGCGGCATAGAGCATCCACTTGCTGGCAAAGCCGCTCATGAGCGGGATGCCCATCATGCTGCCCACGCCGATGAGCCAGGAGAGCGTCGTCTGCGGCATGCGCGCGGCGAGGCCGCCGAGGCGGTTCATGTCGCGCGTGCCCGCGGCATGCTGCACGGAGCCAGCTGTGAGAAACAGGCCGCCCTTGAAGAAGCCGTGGTTGAGGCAGTGCAGCAGGCCGGCGGTGATGGCCAGCGGCGTGCCGATGCCCAGGCCCATGAGCATGTAGCCGATCTGGCTCACGGTGGAGAAGGCCAGCATGCGCTTGAGATCAGTCTGCACCATGGCATACATGACGCCGACAGCCATGGTGGCGGCGCCGATCCACACCACCGAAGCGCCCCACGCGGCCGGCCAGGCGCCAAAGCTGTGCATGCGCGCGCAGAGGTAGACGCCCGCCTTGACGTAGCAGGCGGCATGCAGCAGCGCACTTACCGGCGTCGGCGCAGCCATGGCTTCGGGAATCCAGGTGTGCAGCGGGAATTGCACGCTCTTGGCGACCAGACTGAAGAGCATGAGCGCGAAGACGCCGCCGGTGACGCTATGGGTCACGGCAGGATC
>DAIDGZ010000088.1 GCA_027452125.1 Acidobacteriaceae bacterium
GGCAACGGGCTCGGTGTTGTTCTTGCTTGCGGCGTAGTAGGTGGCGCCCAGGCCAAGCTGTCCCTGTGCGGGTACGGAAGAGACAGCGTGGTTGGGCAGACCGAGTACGGCCGGCTGCGCTACTTCCAGTTCCCAGTCCCAATGGTGTACATGCTGTGAAAGGCCGAGGCGGAGCAACGACTCGGTGTAGCCGTAGGAGTTGGAGTAGGGGGGAGCGGCAAACCACTGCCAGGCATCGACGCGGGTGCGATCGAAGATGGAGGCGTGCAGAGCCGAGGGGCCGGATTGAGCGAAGGAGGATGCAGCGATGGCCGAGAGGAAAAGTGCAGCAAATGATTTGATTGCACGATGAAATCCGAACATAGTCTCTCCTGGTACAGGGTTGGGGAAAGGGATAGGGCGCCTAGGCTTCGACGGCTTCCGGTTGTGGTTCCAGCAGCGGATCGGGAGCAAGGGGCAGTGCAGCGACGCCTGTTGTGCGCTTGAGGCTCAGCATGGGCAGCGAGACAAAGAGCACCGCGCCCAGCAGGTTGCCGCAGGTGACGGGGATTTGGTTCCAGAGCCACCAATCGCTGAGTGAGATGGGCGCGCCCATCATCATGCCCGCGGGAATGACGAACATATTTACAACGGAGTGTTCATAACCGAGCGCGAAGAACATGAAGATGGGCAGCGAGCAGGCGAGAATCTTGCCCAGTGTGGAGCGCGAGGTAAGCCCCATGACCACGCCCATGCAGACCATCCAGTTGCAGAGCGCTGCTTTGAGAATGACGAGCCAAAGACCATCTGCGCCGAGCTTGCGATAGGCAAGAGTCTTGGCTTGCGCGGCAGCGACGATGAGCGCACCGGCGCCGCTGGCAGGCGCATGATGAAACTGGGTTTGCACGGCGGCGTACATCGCCGCGTAGGCACAGGCGCCGATCATATTGGCGAGAAAGACCCAGGCCAGGTTGCCGAGAATGCGGGGCAGGCCAGCGCGCCCATCGAGCCATGCGGCGGGCAGCATGGCGAAGCTGCCAGTGACGAGTTCCAGCCCGAGGACGACGATCATGGCGAAGCCCGCGGGAAAGAGTACGGCGCCCACGATTGGCGGCAGGCCCTGGGCGTTGGCGGTGAAGGCGACGGTGGTGGCAAAGCCGAGCAGAGCGCCTGACAGAAATCCGCGCACGAGCAACTGCGTTGCCGGCAGGAAGGATTTGGTTGCGCCGGAAGACACGAAGGTCTCGGCTACCTCAGCAGGGCTGATGTAATCCATATGCGTTCCTCTCATGAGTGAGTGTGCGAAGAGCGAAACACGGCAGAGGGTGATTCAGATACACCAATACGCATGCATGCCGGGGGCACGCCATGCGTCAACTGCCATGGGAAGTTGCTCAGCGGAGAGCGGGGAAGATTGCGATGGATCGCACAGCCGGCACGGCACGGTGCCTGCTGAAGTGACATTAAGTAGAGAAGTAGCACAGCTACGGTGGGTTTTCAAGGGAGATTTACATAAAGAAACGCAAAGAACCGCGCCGCGATATGCATCGAAAGATGGAATGCGGATTTTCATCGCACGGCTCTTGTGCTGCGCCGATTGTGGAAGTATTCTGAAACTGTCGCACGATCCTCATCGCGACCGCATGCGGTGCGCCGCGCGGAATGCGAGCCAGGATGGCATCGTGGACAAGGCACCCGGTTGTGCCATCTCCCGTAAGCGGGTATATCCGCTTCATCTCTGCTCCAGGACGAGCCTCCAGAACCACGTAGACACAGTTGAGCAAGCGGCGGCAGCGCCGTTGGCCTCCGTGCGCTTTGCGCGTGCCAGCCGTGCAGCCATCAGCACATCTCTGCCTGGAGGAATTTGCATATGGCAACATCGATCGTCCCCAAGGAAATGCACGACACATTGTCGCTGGAGCAGAAGGAGTATCTGGAGGGCTTTCTGCTGGCCGTGGCCAAGCGCGGCAACAGTTTCTTCACCGGGCACACCGCGGAAGGTTTGATTACAGGTGATCCCGCAGCGTCGGCGCCGCAGTTGGAGAGCTACTTCGGAACGCCTGTCGAGGATCTCTCAAAAGAAGAGCGGATCAAGTATGAAGAGAATCCGCTCGACATCTGGGACAAACTGGTGGCACACGCTGCGAGGAATCAGTTTCCCGAGGGCGGCGATGTGTTCCGCTTCAAGTTTCATGGTCTGTTTCACGTAGCGCCTGCGCAGGATTCTTTCATGCTGCGCATGCGGGTTCCCGGCGGGCGGTTGACGGCGCGGCAGATGCATGGTCTGGCGGAGATGGCCGCCGACTGGGGCGCCGGTGAAGCGCATGTGACTACGCGCGCCAATCTTCAGATTCGCCAGTTCCAGCCCAGGGATATCGTGCGTGTGCTGATGAAGATTGACAGCCTTGGCATGAGCTCACGCGGTTCTGGCGCGGACAACATCCGCAATATTACGGCGACGCCGACCAGTGGGCTGGACCCGCAGGAGTTGTTTGATGTGATGCCGCTGGCGGAGGCACTGAACTTCTACATTCTCAACTCGCGCGATCTATACGGGCTGCCGCGCAAGTTCAATGTGGCCTTTGACGGCGGTGGCTCCATCGGCGTGGTGGCGGACACCAACGATATTGCTTTTGTGGCCACGTGTGTGGGTGAGGGGCGCGCCGTGCCGGCGGGCATTTACTTCCGTGTGCAACTGTGCGGTATCACCGGGCATAAGCAGTTTGCCCGCGACTGTGGCTTGCTACTAACGCCGGACCAGACAGTGGCCGTAGCGGCTGCGATGATTCGTGTATTCAATGACCACGGTGACCGGACCGATCGCAAGAAGGCTCGCCTGAAGTACCTCATCGATGCCTGGGGCGTGGAGAAGTTTCTGGAAGAGACAGAGAAGCGGCTGGCCTTTCCGCTGCTGCGCATCGGCGTGGACGAGTGTGAGCCGCGGATGCCGATTGACCGGAAGGCGCACCTGGGTGTGCATGCACAGAAGCAGCCGGGGCTGACATATCTTGGCGTGGCTGTGCCGGTGGGCCGGTTGAGCGTGGCGCAGATGCATGCGCTGGCAGAGATCGCGGAGCGCTTTGGCTCTGGTGAGCTGCGACTGACGGTATGGCAGAACCTGCTGGTACCCAATATTCCGTTGGAGAAGATGAATGCGGCGCGTGCGGCGCTTGTTGCGGTGGGGCTGAGCGACGAGGCAAGTTCGTTTGCAGCGGGCGCCGTGGCCTGCACCGGCAACAAGGGCTGCAAGTATGCGGCAACTGATACCAAACGGCACGCAGTGGAGCTGGCAGCGCACCTGGATGCACGCTTCAAGATTGAGCAGCCGGTGAATGTGCATGTGACGGGATGTCCGCATTCATGCGCGCAGCACTACGTCGGCGACATCGGGTTGCTGGGCGCCAAGGTCAACGGTGAGGAGGGCTACCAGGTGCTGATTGGCGGCGGAGCCGACGACCGTCAGGGCTTGGGACGCGAGCTGATCTCCGCCATTCGTTTTACCGAACTGCCGGCGGCGATGGAGCGGCTGATGGGCGCGTATGTGGCCCGGCGGCAGGAAGGCGAGTCATTTTTGCAGTACACGCGACGGCACACGATGGACGAACTAAAGGCACAATTTTGCAACGAGGAGCGGGGGTAGAGCATGACACAAAAACTGGTGCCATTGATTCCAGAGGATGCGCCGTTTGCACCGGCGCAGCGCGCGTGGCTGAACGGTTTTCTCGCAGGACTGTATTCGTATGGTCCCGCTCCCGCGGTGGAACCGCTGCGTGTGGCGGTGCTCTATGGCTCGCAGACCGGGACCGCGGAGGGGCTGGCGCGTAAGCTGGCCAAGCATCTGAAGGCGGCAGGCTATGAAGCCGTGCTGACTTCGCTGGAGGGCTATGTGCCGGCGACGCTGGCAGCGGAGAAGAATGCCCTGTTTGTGGTTTCAACGTATGGCGAGGGTGACGCGCCGGATGCGGCGCAGGCCTTCTTTCAACAGCTTTGTGTGGAGCATTTTCCGCTGCTGGGCAATCTGAGCTATGCGGTGTTCGGGCTGGGTGACTCGCACTACGAGCACTTCTGCCAGTTTGGCAAAGACCTGGACGCCAAGCTGCACGGCCTGGGCGGTACGCGCTTGCTGGAGCGTGTGGACTGCGATGTGGAGACAGATGCGCCGTTTGCCGCGTGGAAGAACTCAGTGGAGGAGAGGCTGCGCGGGCTGGCATCGGCGAATTCACCAGCACAGGAGTCAACGGGCGCGGTTCTCGAGATGCCTGTAGCTGCGCCTGAATCCGCTGCACCGATGACAGCGGCACCTTCACGCGATCGTCCCTATGCGGCGCCGGTGGTAGAGAAGCGCGCACTGACCGCGGCGGCTTCGAGCAAGCGCACGATTCATCTGAGCTTTGCCATCGATGGAGCGCCGATGCAATACGAGGCGGGAGATGCATGTGGCGTGGCTCCGCGCAACAGCCCGGAGTTGGTGGACTCGATTCTGGGTTTGCTGCCATTTACGGGCAGCGAAATCATCGAGGTGCCGAAGGCGGGTGCGCTGCCGCTCCGTGAGGCCCTGCTGGAGAAGTTTGCGATCACCCGGCTGACGCGCAATATGGTGACGCAGTATGCGTCAATTGCCAGTTGCGGATGGCTGGCGGAGATGATGGCGCCAGAGCAGCAGGCTGAACTGGAGCGCTATGTGCATGGGCGCGATCTGTTCGACCTGCTGAAGGAATGTCCGGGGGCGATTCAGACGACGGAGCAGCTGGTGGGGCTGCTGCCCCGGCTGACTCCGCGGCTCTACTCCATCTCCTCCAGCCCGCTGGCGCATCCTGGGCAGGTGCACACAACGGTCTCCGTCGTGCGCTTCCAGACGCATGGGCGCGAGCGCGGCGGGGTGTGTTCGACGCTTCTGGATGACCGCGTGGCGGTGGGGGACCGGCTGCCGCTCTACATTCATCCCAATAAGAAGTTCCGCCTGCCGGAGGACTCGTCGTCGCCGATGATCATGATCGGGCCGGGCACTGGGATTGCGCCGTTTCGCGGCTTTCTGCATCAGCGCCGCGTGACCGGAGCGACCGGACGCAACTGGCTTTTCTTTGGCGAGCGCTGCGCGGCTACGGACTTCCTGTACCGCGAGGAACTGGAAAGCATGAAGGCGGATGGTCATCTGACGCGGCTGGACACGGCGTTCTCTCGCGATCGCGCGCAGAAGGTTTATGTGCAGGACCTGATGCTGAAGGAGGCGCGGCAGGTGTGGGAGTGGCTGGAGCAGGGCGCCTACGTGTACGTGTGCGGTGATGCATTCCGCATGGCCAAAGACGTGGATAAGACCCTGCATAGCATTGTGGCGACACAAGGCGGCATGAGCGAGGAGGACGCCGGCGCGTATGTAAATGCGCTCAAGGAGGAACGGCGCTACCAGCGCGACGTGTATTAGGCCTGCATGAGAAACACAAATGCCGGATGGATTGAGTTTCCATCCGGCATCGCGATTCCTGCGAAGAGGCGATGGATGCTAGCTCAGACCTGCATCACTTCCGCTTCCTTCTTGCGCGAGAGATCTTCCATGCGTCGGATCTCCTCGTCGGTCATCTTCTGGATTTCATCCAGCGAGCGCTTTTCTTCGTCTTCGCTGATCTTCTTTTCCTTGGCCAGCTTCTTGAGGGCGTCGTTGCCGTCGCGGCGCACGTTGCGCACGGCGGTGCGGTGCTCTTCCAGCACCTTGTTCAGGTGCTTCACCACGTCGCGGCGGCGTTCTTCGGTCATCGGCGGTACGGGCACGCGGATGACCTTTCCATCGGACTGCGGATTGAAGCCGAGGTCGGCGGCGAGGATGGCTTTCTCGATCTCTTTGAGAACTGTGGGATCCCACGGAGCGATCAGGATGCTCTGTGCATCGGGTGTGGAGACCTGCGCGAGCTGCGTGATCTGGGTGGGCGTGCCGTAGTAGTCCACCTTTACTTGATCGAGCATGTGGGCGCTGGCGCGACCGGTGCGCACCGCGGCCAGGCTGGACTGGAACGTAGCGACCGCCTGGTCCATACGCCGCCTGAGGTCGCCGCTGAGTTCTTTGAGCGCCGGAATGCCGGCCATGACGGAAGCTGCCATTGCTGTTTTCCTCTCTATCGTGCAGAACTGCCAACGGTTATTTTACAACCCGGCGGCCTGTGAATCACGCCAGCATGGCCAGTCCAGTAGAGGCGGCCTGTTCGTGGGCGTGGTAGCTGGAGCGGACCAGCGGGCCGGATTCGACGTGGCGGAAGCCCATCTTGAGAGCCTCGGACTTGAGTTCGGCAAACTCGCGCGGGGTGTAGAGGCGGGCCATGGGCAGGTGGTTGCGCGAAGGGCGCAGATACTGGCCGATGGTCAGGATGTCGCAGTGGACGGAGGCGAGGTCTCGGAAGACCTGGAGCAGTTCGGCAGTCTCTTCGCCCAAGCCGACCATCACGCCGGATTTGGTAACACCCTCGGGGTTCAGCTCCTTGGCGTAGCGCAGCAGTTCGAGGGTCCGTTCGTAGCGCGCGCCGGAGCGTACCGCACGATAGAGGCGCGGCACCGATTCGGTGTTGTGGTTGAGCACCGAAGGGCGTGCCTCCACGACCGCGCGGATTGAGTCGGGGTCGCCCTGGAAGTCGGGGATGAGCACTTCAACCCGGCAGCCGGGTGCCTGGCGGCGAATCTCTTCGATGACCAGGGCGAAGGCGCGTGCGCCGCCGAGCAGATCATCGTCGCGGTTGACGCTGGTGATGACGGCGTACTCCAGGCCGAGGGCAGCCACGGCCTCGGCCACGCGGCGGGGTTCGTCAAAGTCGATGGGCTCAGGTTTGCCCTTGGGGACCGCGCAAAAGCCGCAGCGGCGGGTGCACAAGTTACCCAGCATCATGAACGTGGCGGTTTTGTGATGCCAGCACTCACCGATGTTGGGGCACTGCGCGCTTTCGCAGACGGTGTGCAGACCCAGGCCACGCGCCAGCTTCTTGAGGCTGTGGTAGTTCTCCCCCATCGGCGCGCGCGCCTTGAGCCACTCCGGCTTGGGGGCCGGGGCCTTGCGAGTGGTCTCAATCTGCACTAAGTCCATGAACTTATTGTAGCGGCAGCGGAATGGCTTCCGGTTCCGTCTAATGGATGGAGCTTGATACACTGCCCGATAGGTTTCACGGGGGTCAAAAGCATATGCGGCACCGGTGGCTGGCGATTGGGGCGCTGGGCACATTCACACTCTTGTCGGCCACGGCGCATGCCACCATTCGCCTGGGCCACAGAACGATCTTTGGACACAGGAATATGCAGCGCGGTGTGGCGCGCAAGAAGACGCCGCTGAGCAAGCATCCGCTGGTTGCGCTCACCTTCGACGACTTGCCTGCCGCAGGCGGCCTGACGCCGGGCGACAACCGGGTACGGATTGCCCGGCAGATCACCCAGGAGTTGCGCGCCCGCCACATCCGAGGCGTCTACGGCTTCGTCAACGCTGTTTCTCTGCCTGGCGACAAGGATGCTCAGCAGGCGCTGCGCATCTGGCTGCATGCGGGCATGAATATCGGGAATCATACCTGGTCGCATCCGGCGCTGGACGATGTGAGCGCCGAGGACTACGAGCGCGAGATTGCGCTGGACGAGCCACTATTAGCCGCCTACGCTGGACGCCGCGACTGGCACTGGTTTCGCTATCCCTACCTGGAAGAAGGGGATACGCTGCAAAAGCACGAAGCAGTGCGGGGCTGGCTGCAGGCGCACCGCTACCGCATTGCAGAGCCGACGCTGAACTTTAACGACGATGACTGGCAAGACCCTTATGCGCGCTGCGTAGTGAAGAATGATGCGGCTGCGATCGACTGGCTCAAGCAGAGCTACATTCAGAATGCGGCGGAGTATCTGCGGGTGGGCCGGGAAGAGGAGCAGACGGCCTTTGGCCGCGAGGTGCCCAACGTGCTGCTGCTGCACGAGACGGCATTTACCACCCTCATGCTGCCTGAGTTGCTGCAGGTGATGCACCAGCAAGGCTTTAAGATCGCCAAGCTATCGCGAGTGGAGCGGGACAAAATTTACGCGCGAGATCCGGCAGCTGGGGTGAAAGGCGGCGGCACACTGCCGAACATGTATCTGGATTCGCGGCATCTGCCGTATCCGAACTCTACGCCGGAGCCGGAGGACAAGCTGAATAGCCTGTGCCAGTAAGAGGCATCAGCGTAGCTTGTTGCGTACCTCAGTCCGGACAAGATAGAGAAAGAAGACCAGGTTGAGCAGGCCCTGGGCGATATCGGGGAAGGCGTGTTGCTGGCCAAATCGCCAGAGATACAAGGCGGAGAGCATGACGACAGCGCCAGTGGCCAGCGCCCAGGCCCAGCGCAGCATCTGCAACAGACCCAATGCGGCGGCGATAAACAGTGCAGAGAAAAACAGGAAGAATGGGCTGGTGTGGCCGCCAGCTACGGCGATGACGTTACCGCCAGCCAGCAGAAACAGGTAGAGGGCAATGGCCACCAGGCCGGGCAGCGCCATGCGCAGGCTGAGGGCTTGTTGCGCGGGTACGCGACGGTCATTGCCGGCGTCTGCCGAGGAAGGCTTGGGTTCGCTGGTCATAGTGTGTGCAGGTAGGCCAGCAGGTCCTGGAGCTGGCTATCCGTGAGCGAGGTGGCGGGCATCATGCCGTAGCCGTGCAGGATTCTGTCCGTCAACCGTTCGTCTGTTGGTGGTGCGCCGGAGGGCATGGACGGGACCTTGGTAATCGCCTGCAGGCCGGGTCCATGGAGCGAATGGGTGTTGGTGGGGTAGTGGCAGCGAGCGCAGTTTGCCTGGTAGACCGCGGCGCCGCGCGCTTCCTGCGGCGTCCACTGCGAGGCGGGCATGGAAGGCGGCAGCTTGCGGCAGCCCGATGAGGCGAGACTCGCCGCGCAGAGAAGCAAGGCGGAAGATACAGAAAAAAGATCAGTGCGCATCTGCATCCGATGATAACGCTTCAGTTTGCCGCAGCGATGGCTTCACAGATACGGTCGATGGCGCGCGCCTCGGCTTCGCTGCCGGGCCGGCGGCTGTTGACCAGGATGGAAAAGGCCAGGGTTTTGCCGCTGGCTGCCTGCAAGTAGCCCGAGAGTGTGGTCACTTCGTCGAGTGTGCCGGTCTTGGCCCAGAGATGTCCGGCCAGCGGCGTCTGACGGAAGCGGTTCAGCAGTGTGCCGTCCTCGCCGGCGACGGGCAGAGTGGCGCGCCATGCGTCTCCCCAGGGCTGGCGGGCCGCGTAGCTGAGCAACTGTGTAAAGGCACGCGGTGTGACGCGGTCATCCGGGCTCATGCCGGATCCATCGTAGAAAAAGAAGTCGCTATACTTGACGCCCGCGTTGACCAGGAACTGGCGCACCACGCGCGTACCCTGCTCGAAGCTGCCGTCGGAGCCGAAGAGCTTGCCCAGCAGGCGCAGCAGTAACTCTGCGTGGAGGTTCAGGCTCTCCTTGTTGGTCGCGGTGATGTCTTCTGCCACGGGGACAGAGAGGTGCGCAGCGAGCACGCGCGTGCCCATGAGCGGCGGCTCAATACGATCCAGCGTGGAAGGTGTCAGTTGCAGCGGCTGTTCGCGCTCGCCGGCGAAGTTGCCCGTGCCATTGGGGAAGCGATGGCGCGATTCAGGACCGCCCTCGACACGGATGCCGCGTTGCAACAGCGCCAGTTTGAAGGCCGCGGCGGTAAAAGCCGCAGGATCCTGCACCGCCAGATGGACGCGCAAGCCGCTAGGCGGAGCCGTGCCCCAGGCGCGCACAAGGAAGGAGCCGGGCTGGCGGTCGAGGCCCGGGTGCGCCGCTTCGCCGGTGGGCGCCGGGGTCATCAGGTTCTCCAGCGTGTAGTACTCCACGGGCGGATTCCACTCGGCCAAGGTGGCGCCGGGCTGTGATGCGTCGGGACGCAGGGTGAGCTCCTGCGCATTCTCGTTAAAGGAGAGCGCGGAGACGGGTGCGCCGTAGCTCCATTGCAGGTCATTCCAGGCCCAGGCATGCCCGTACGGCTCATCGAGAAAGTAGCTGTCGTCGCCGATGACGTTGCCGGTGACGGTACGCACGCCAGACTGCAGCACCTGCTGCGCCAGCAGGTCGAGTATGGTCATGGGCGTCGGCGCTGCCTGGTTCTGTTCGTATGCGGGGATGGGCGCACCCGGCGCGCGATAAGGATAGCGACGGTCGCTCAGGGAGGGATCGCCCACGCCCTGCAGCACGATGTTGCCGTGCAGCGTGCCCGCAGCGTCGATGTCACCCGTGGCCACCACATGTGTGACCCAGCGCAGAGAATCGACTGGGAGCAGTGCAAAGGCGGCCGCGGTGGTGGCGAGCTTGGCGTTGGATGCCGGGGTGAAAAGCTTTCCCTCGTTGAGGCCATAGACTGGGTTGCCATCGAGCGTGACGACGCTGATGCCGAACTCGTCGTGGCTGACGGAAGGATCATCGACGACGGCCTGGATGCGCGCAGCCAGCTGCTCAATGGGAATGGCAGTGCGGGTTACTCCATGTTGCGAGGGATGTTTATGGCGGACCCGCAGGGCGCTTCCGGCAGGGCAGAGGAGGAGGCCGAGGGAGAGAGCGAGCAGAATCCGCACTGAAGGTTTCATGCCGGAGAGTTTAGCAGGAGTAGAGATGGCTGGCGGCGTAGTATCGAGGAAAGCATGGATATTCGGTTACGGATTCCGACGATGTGGCGCCTGCGTACGCGCACGCTGGAACTGGGGCGGCGCACGCGAGTCATGGGCATTGTGAACATTACGCCGGACTCCTTCAGCGATGGCGGCGCGTATCTTGCACCAGAGGCAGCGGTGTCGCGCGCCCTGCAGTTGCTGGAAGAGGGCGCTGATTTGCTGGATCTGGGCGCGGAGAGCACGCGGCCTGGTTCGCGCGCAGGCGATGCCACGCCAGCCGTGAGTGCGGAGGAAGAACAGGCGCGGCTGCTGCCGGTGCTGGAGGCGATTCTGCGCGCACGGCCAGACGCCGTGGTGAGTGTGGATACCTATAAAGCCGCAACGGCGCGTGCTGCGCTGGCCGCAGGTGCGGAGATCGTTAACGATGTGAGCGGGTTTACCTGGGATGCGGCTATGCCGGGAGTGTGCGCGGAGAGCCGCGCTGGCGTGGTGCTGATGCACACGCGCGGGCGACCCGAACAATGGCGCGAGCAGCCGCAACTTGCCGTTGATGCGGTGCTGACGATGGTGCGCGAAGGATTGACGGCAAGTCTGGAACTGGCGGTCCACTCGGGAATTGCGCGCGAGTCGATTGTGCTGGATCCGGGCTATGGTTTTGGCAAGCGCTTTGAGGAAAACTACGCTCTGCTGGCGCGGCAGCGGGAATTGCTGGCGCTGGGCAGGCCGCTGCTGGCTGGGGTGAGCCGCAAATCATTTTTAGGCCGCACACTGGCGCCGCTGCATGGCGGGCATGACGCGCCGATTGATGCCAGGGAGACCGCCAGCGTGGCGGCGCTCACGGCGGCAATCCTGAACGGCGCGTCGATTGTGCGTGTGCATGCGGTGCGCGCGGCCGTGGAGGCGGCGCGCATCGCGGATGCGCTGCTGGATAGTGCTCAGGAAAGTTGACTGCGTACTTCGCGCAACTGCGCAAGCGAGGCAGGACTCAACTGTCCGGTCCGGTCGATATCCACGTTGAAGGTGACGGGTACACGGACAGAATTGCAACTGCGCACGTAATCCAGGATGCGCGAGGTGGGATAGATCGGCGTGGCCAGCGGCGTCATCACCGTGTTGTGCACCCAGCGCGGATTGTCTAGACAGACCCAACGATGTCCCTGCAGATGATCGATGGTGAACTGTGCCGAGGGGACGGCAACCGGTTGGTTGGCTTCTCCCGCCTCATAGTCCTGATGTGTGGAGTAGATGTGATGGCGGAGCATGCCGGGACTGAGCGTGACCAGACGATCGGAGTATCCAGTCTTTGCCGCTGCCACCCACTCCGCCCAGGGGAAGGTGTAATTGCGCTCGTCAGTGGTGACATGGTCCCCGCCGTGGATATCCGCAGGGTCAAGCGAGCCGCAGCTGTCAAACCACCAGCCCTGGACGCGGTCACCGTAGCGCGTACCCAACTCACGCAGAATAGCGAGCAGGTTGCCGATCAGGCGAGATTTATCGCGCTCGTGATACCCCACTGCGTATTCCCAGTCTGGGTCGTCGCCGTGATTGCAGGAGTGGTTGTAATACAGAATGAAGTGCAGTCCGCGTGCATGGCAGGCATCGGCCAGTTCGCCAATCAAGTCGCGCTTTGTGGTGCGGCCCGGGGCGACCCGGTCGATGGCTGCGCAAGGCGCGGGAAGCATTTGCAGGGCATGAGCGGTGGTGAAGATGACGTATTCAGCCCCGGCTCCGGCAATCTGATCCGCGTAATGCTGGGGGTTGAAGCGGTTGACGGCTTCAGTGAAGGGTAGCCATCCGTCCGCACTGACGGTCTTGGACTGTGCGGTCCAGTGGGTAGAGATTCCGAAGCGGCAGCGGGCAAACCAACTCGCGTCGGCGCGGACATAGCTACCGGATGCAGCGTGGGAGGCTGAAGAGGATGCCAGCACGGGGAGCGCTGCCATACTCTTCATCAGGTCGCGCCGGGTGGGCTCAAAACCAAGGGTCATATGATTCTCCTGCGCACCTCCAACCAGCCCGTTCACACAAAACGACAGCAAGGCGGAGGGCGTGATTACTACGCTCCCCATTGTGGCTGTTGAGGGACTCGTTGCGCCAGCAAATGCGTTAAAAAATGCTCTTCGTCTGAGGCAGAGGGGACGTCCGCAAGATGCATCCGATTTAGAATGGCTGCGAGGAGAGGCGCCTTTGCGCACACGCTTTGCTTTCGGGAAAGACGGCATCGATCTCACGCTTCCGGATGATTTCGATTGCCGGGTAGTGCACACGCGCTCCGCGCCCGCGCTGGCGGATGAGAATGCCGCGATCAGTGCCGCGCTCGACCAGCCGATTGGCTGCGCACCCCTGGCCGCACTGGCGGCCGGCAAACGTACGGCGGCTATTTCGGTGTGTGATATTACGCGGCCCGCGCCCAATCGGCTGACGCTGCCGCCGCTGCTGGCACGGCTGCACGCTGCTGGAATCCCCATCGATGGTGTCACTATCCTCATTGCCACAGGTCTTCATCGGGAGGCGACACGCCAGGAACTGGACGTCATCGTAGGTCCGGAGATTGCCGCCAGGTATCGCGTGGTGAGCCACGATGCACGCAACCTGGCAGCGCACCGCGCACTCGGCGCTACGCGGCGGAATACGCCGGTTTTCATAGACGAGCGCTTCATGGCCGCCGATCTGCACATCACTCTGGGCTTTGTCGAACAGCACCTGATGCTGGGCTTCAGCGGCGGACGCAAGCTGATTGCGCCGGGGCTGGCCGCTGAGCAGACCATCAAGACCATTCACTCACCGCGCTTTATGCGCGAGCCACTGGCCACCGAAGGATCAATCGACCAGAATCCCCTGCATGCGGAACTGCTGGAGATTGCGGCGATGGCCCGCCATGACTTTATGCTCGATGTGACGCTGACCCAGGAGCGGGAGATCTCGGGCGTATTTGCTGGTGAGCCGGTGCAGGCGCATGCCGCAGCCGTTCGATTTCTCAAGGAGACTTCACTGGTCCCGATTCCAGCGCTGGCGGATGCGGTGATTACGAGCGCGGCGGGCTATCCGCTGGATCTGACTTTTTACCAGACATTGAAGGGCATCACGGCCGCGCAACACATCGTCAAGCCGGGTGGGCGCATCCTGGTTCTGGCCGAGTGCGCTGAGGGGATTGGTTCACCTGAGTTTGCGCGTCTGGTGGCGAGCTATCCGGGGCACCAGGAGTATCTGGACGCCATTCGCGAGACGCCGGTCGAAGTGGACCAGTGGCAACTGGAGAAGATGGCGCTCGCTGGTCTGGGGCGGGAGATTTTCTTTTTCACGCCCGGAGTGCGTGCACAGCAGCTAGGTGCTTTAGGTGCATGGACGTATGAAAACGCCAGCGAAGCGGTGGCGGCGCTGCTGGATGGACTGCCGCGCGGAGCAGCTATTGTGCTTGTGCCCGAGGGGCCGTATACTTATATTCGTGCCGCGAGTTTGAGTGCGGTAGGGGAAGCCAAATGAGTGAGATACACCATGCGGCGGGTCAAGATTGACCTTCATCCCCTCGCCCGGTATACTCAATCTTGCGTTCAAGCGGGAGTAGCTCAGTGGTAGAGCATCGCCTTGCCAAGGCGAGGGTCGCGAGTTCAAATCTCGTCTCCCGCTCCAAACCGCCCTCCGGCGCCAGCCGGGTTGGCTACGGTGGTTTGGAAAGACGCGCAGAACGCACGCAGCCCTGCCAAGGCGCGGTACCCAAGTGGTAAGGGAGAGGTCTGCAAAACCTTTATGCGCCGGTTCGATCCCGGCCCGCGCCTCCAATACTCTCAACAACTTACACTAGAGGCTGCAATCCTCTAGCTGCCGTTTAGCTGCC
>DAIDGZ010000089.1 GCA_027452125.1 Acidobacteriaceae bacterium
TTGGCGGATTCGTACGCCAATACCAGGTAAACCTTGATCCCGACAAGCTCTTCTCTTACGGCATCTCGGCCGCCACAGTCATTCAGCGCGTCCGCGAAAGCACCAACGAAGTTGGCGGCGATGTGCTGGAAAAGGGAGGCGCGGAGTACATGATCCGCGGTCTGGGCTACTTCAAAACGCTCTCTGATCTTGCAAACATTCCTGTAGCCACAAAGAATGGAACGCCCGTGCTCGTGAAAGATCTGGGCACTGTGAGCTTCGGTCCGGATGTGCGCCGCGGAGCCGCGGACTGGCAGGGCGAAGGTGAAGCTGTGGGCGGCATTGTCGTGATGCGTTACGGCATGAATGCACTCGACGTCATCCATGCCGTCAAGGCAAAGCTCCGCGAAATCGCGCCGTCGTTGCCGCCGGGCGTGGAAATCGCCTCCGGGTATGACCGCTCCTGGCTCATCGACCAGTCGATCCACACACTCAAGCGCGATCTGCTTCTCGAGGCCATCATCGTCAGCTTCGTCAGCATCG
Organism: Acidobacteriaceae bacterium; assembly: GCA_027452125.1. Taxonomy (GTDB): domain Bacteria; phylum Acidobacteriota; class Terriglobia; order Terriglobales; family Acidobacteriaceae; genus Telmatobacter. The sequence continues at coordinate 523 of DAIDGZ010000089.1, forward strand.
CGTTTCTCTTCCACTTCCGCTCCGCGCTGGTGCCCATCCTCACCGTGCCAATTGCCGTGCTGGCTGCAGTCATCCCCATGTACTACCTCCACGTCAGCTCCAACATCATGTCGCTTGGCGGGCTTGCCCTGGCCATCGGCGTGCTGATTGATGCGGCCATCGTGATCGTGGAAAACGGCTATCGTCACCTGGCCGAGCAGCCTGAGCCGCCAGGCCCGGAGGAGCGAAGAAGCATCCTGGTCAGGGCTGCCCAGCAGGTTGGCCCGGCACTTTTCTTCTCGCTCATCATCATCGTTGTCTCCTTCCTACCTGTCTTTCTTCTGGAAGCGCAGGAAGGCCGCATGTTTCGCCCGCTTGCATGGACCAAGACTCTGGCTCTCGTCTTCTCCTCGCTGCTCTCCATTACGCTGGTGCCGGCTCTCATGCCATTCTTCCTGCGCGGCCGCCTGCGGCCTGAGTCGGCCAATCCTGCGGCTCGCATCACGCAGGCGCTCTATCTTCCCGTGCTGCGCTGGTCATTGCGCCACTGGAAGCTGGTGCTTGCACTGAATCTTGTCTTCCTTGCGGCCACCGTTCCTCTATACTTCCGTCTCGGCAGTCAGTTCATGCCGGCGCTCTATGAGGGATCGGCTCTCTACATGCCCAATGCCCTGCCCGGCATCTCCATCACGCAAGCCGTTGCACTCATGCAGGAACAGGACCGCATCATCCGCTCGTTTCCTGAGGTATCCACCGTGTTCGGCACTGTTGGACGCTCTGACAGCGCAACCGACAACGCGCCGCTGGACATGTTTGACACCACCATCATGCTCAAGCCGCGCAGCCAATGGCGTCCCGGCATCACCTATCAGAAGCTTATCCAGCAGATGGATGAGAAGCTCCAGTTCCCCGGCCTCACCAACACCTGGACCATGCCCGTGCAAAATCGTCTCGACATGGAGATGACTGGCATCAAGACGCCGGTCGGCATCAAGATTCAAGGCCCCGATCTCAACCGGATTGAGGAGATCTGCGCACAGATGCAGAAGATTCTCTCTTCCATGCCGCAGACCAGTTCCGTCTTCGCCGAGCGCGTCGCACAGGGCTTCTATCTCAATGTAGTGGTCAACCGCGAGGCCGCCGCACGTTACGGCCTCACCGTTGCTGACGTGCAGCGGGTCGTCAACTCTGAGATCGGTGGCGTGGATATTGCGGAGAATATTGAAGGCCGTGAGCGCTTTCCGGTTGCCGTGCGCTATCAGCGCGGCTTCCGTCAGGACCCTGTAACCATCTCGCAGGCGTTGATTCCCACACCGGCCGGCGCACAGATTCCCATCAGTGAGGTTGCGCGCGTCTCATTCTCTCGTGGCCCTTCCATGATCCGCGACGAAGACGGCGCCCTCACCGGCTATGTCTATCTCAACCTGAAAACCAATAACTACGGAGGGTATGTTGACAGCGCGCAAAAGCTCCTGCAACAAAAGCTCACTCTGCCCCAGGGCTACACCTGGCACTGGGCCGGCGAGTACGAATTTCAGTTGCGTGCCCGCCAGCGGCTGATCGTGATTCTGCCTATCGTCTTCTTCGTCATCTTCCTGCTTCTCTATCTGGTCTTCAAGTCCGCTCTTGAGGCCGCTGTGCTGATCTTTCCCACGCTCTATGCCATGTCCGGCGGGCTCCTGCTGCAATGGGCTCTAGGCTACAACTTCAGCGTTGCCGTCTGGGTGGGTTACATCGCTCTCTTCGGCATTGCGGTAGAAACCGGCGTGGTAATGGTGGTCTATCTGCATGAGGCCTTCCAGAATCGCGCCGCGTCAGGCAGGCTCCAATCGGACGCCGACCTTGAGCAATCTGTCATCGAGGGCGCTGTGCAGCGTCTGCGTCCAAAACTCATGACCGTCACGGCAGTCATCCTCAGCCTCGCACCGATTCTATGGGAGACCGGTATCGGCTCCGACGTAATGAAACCTATCGCTGCGCCTATCGTTGGCGGCATGATCACATCAACCATCCACGTGCTGATCCTCGTCCCCGTCTTCTTCCTGCTCATGAAGCGCCGGCATCTACGCGCAGGCAATCCATCCCTGCAAGCGGAGACACAGCACCAGGCCGTCGCCCGCTGACACTTTCCTTCACGCCTTGCAAACTCAATCGCATGGCGTGAAGGAAAACCCCTGCAGCATCCGTTCAATCCGCTCACAAAAATTTCTCTGGAGGAGTGCGCTTCACCTTCGCACACAACCTCGGATCGAGTTAGCATAAGTGTGTTCGATCGAAGGAGACCATCGCTCGATGAGCGCTCTTGATGCATCGGCAACCTCATTCCACAAGCTCTGGCCCAGCGCACAGGCCGCGCTCGATGGCCTGGTGCAGGATGGCATGCTCCTCGCCATCGGCGGCTTTGGCCTGTGCGGCATTCCCGAAGCCCTGATCCTGGCGCTGCGTGACACTGGCGTACGTAACCTCACCGTAGCCAGCAATAATGCCGGCGTGGATGGCTGGGGACTGGGCCTACTGCTTGAGTCGCATCAGATTCGCAAGATGATCTCCAGTTACGTAGGCGAGAATCTTGAGTTTGAGCGCCAGTTTCTGGCTGGCGAACTCGAGGTGGAGTTTTGCCCGCAGGGCACGCTGGCCGAACGCATGCGCGCCGGCGGCGCCGGAATCGCCGGCTTCTACACACGCACCGGCGTCGGCACCATCGTTGCCGAGGGCAAAGAGCACAAGGACTTCGACGGCGTCACCTACATCCTCGAACGCGGCATCCGCGCAGATGTGGCACTGGTCAAAGCATGGAAAGCAGATCTGCATGGCAACCTGGTCTATCGCCGCACCGCGCGCAACTTCAATCCCAATGCGACAAGTTGCGGCATGATCACCGTGGCCGAAGCGGAAATCATCGTCCAGCCCGGCGAACTTGATCCCGATGAGATTCACACGCCCGGCGTCTACGTGCAGCGCATCGTGCACAATCCGCACCCGGAGAAGCGCATCGAAAAGCGTACGATGCGCGAGGAGTAGCTACCTATGCCCTGGACACGCCAGCAGATGGCCGCGCGCGCCGCGCAGGAATTGCGCGACGGATATTACGTCAACCTCGGTATCGGCATCCCAACGCTGGTCGCTAACTACATCCCTCCTGGCATGACCGTCGTCCTCCAGTCGGAGAATGGCCTGCTGGGAATGGGCCCCTATCCGCGATCTTCGGAAGTGGATGCGGATCTGATCAATGCCGGCAAGGAGACCGTCACCACCATTCCCGGCGCAGCCATCTTTTCCAGTGCGGACTCATTCGCCATGATCCGCGGTGGCCACCTCGATCTGGCGATTCTCGGCGCCATGCAGGTCTCCGCGCGCGGCGATCTCGCCAACTGGATGATCCCTGGCAAGCGCGTCAAAGGCATGGGCGGCGCCATGGACATCGTCAACGGAGTGCGTCGCATTCTGGTCGTCATGGAGCACACAGCCTCGGACGGCAGCGCCAAGCTGCTGCCCGCCTGCACACTGCCGCTCACCGGAAGAGCAGTAGTGCATCGCATCATCACAGACCTCTGCGTGCTGGATATCACCCCTGACGGCTTTGTTGTGGTCGAGCTTGCCAAAGGCGTAACGCCTGCGCAGGTAACAGAGCAGACCGGCGCACCCGTGCACTTTCGCTTGTCTGAGGCATAATCAGCAGTCAACGCTGCCAATTCGGCTTGCTCTTCTCCAGGAACGCGGCAACGCCTTCGCGAAAGTCCTCTGTATCCCGAGCTGCCACACTCGCATGGATAGCCTCTTCAATTGCCGTATTCAGCCATGCCCTGCGCTGTGCCGTCATCAGTTGCTTGGTTGCTCTCTGCGCCTGCGGGCTCGCGGCAAGCAGCAAGTCCGATAAACTGCGCAGTCTCGGCTCCAAGTCCTGCGCTGCAACCACCTCGGTCACCAGTCCAAGGCGCTGTGCCTCCACGGCGTCCATTACACGTCCCGTCAGTGCCAGATCACGCAGACGCTTCTCGCTCAACTGAAGACTGAGAAACACTGAAATGATGGCCGGCACAAAGCCAATGCGCACCTCGGTCAAGCCGAATCTCGCGGATGGCGTGGCGAGCGTAAAGTCACACATCATCGCCAGCCCTGCTCCGCCCGCAATCGCAGCACCATGCACCAATGCAATCGTTGGGATGGGCAGTTCGTAGAGCGCGCGGAAAAGTCTTGCGGTGAGCCTTGCATCCTCTCGATATTCCAGCACACTCTTATCCTGCATCGCCCGCAACACACTCAGATCTAGGCCAGCGCAGAAAGCCTCTCCTGCACCGCGGAGCACCAGCATGCGGCTTCCATCAGCCTCCGCTTCGCCCATCGCCGCAATCAGTTCCTGCTGCATTGCTGGCGTCATCGCGTTGCGGCGCTCCGGACGATTCAGCATAATTGTTCGCATCGGCCCATCGTTGCTCACCACAATCGTTGCGTAGCTCACCGTAGCCTCATTCTCTTTCTGCTGCGCGTACCGCAGCCACACCCGGTCACGCAGTGAGCGGACCGTAGGCTTGTCCTATCTCCGCACTCTCAAGCACCAACTCATTCAGAGGGGCCAACTCCGGCAGCGCCGCGCCGCATCGCGTGAGTTCTTCCAGCAGGACTTCTGTAGCGATGTTCCCCACCAGGGTATCCTGTGCAAACGGACACCCTCCCAGGCCAGCCAGTGCCGCATCAAAACGTCTGCATCCCGCATCCCATGCGGCGCGGATACGCGCCGCCGAGTCGTGACGACGCGCATGCAGATGAACGCCGACCTCAATGTCGGGAAGCGTCTCCTTGATAGCAGCAAACGTCTCAGCTATCTGGCTCGTCTCAGCCACGCCCGCCGTATCTGCCAGTGAGATCTGACGCACCCCGCATGCGGCAACCGCGCTGCATGCCTCTGTGAGCGATTGCAGATCCAACGCCTCTCCGTAGGGGTTGCCAAAGGCCATAGACAGATACACAACCATGTCCAGTTCATTGCTTTGGCCAAGTTGTGCGATCTCGGTCATCGTGCGCAGCGAGTCTTCCGGCTCCTTATGTTGGTTTCGGCGCAAAAACTCCGCGGAGACCGAATGAGGATAGCCAAGTGTCAGCACCGCTTCGGTTCCGATGGCTCTCTCCGCGCCTCGCCTGTTCACAACGATTCCGATGATCTCTACATCGTCTGGCGAAGCCAGCAGCTCCAGCACGCGCTCGGAGTCGCTCATCTGCGGAACCGCTTCCGGTGAGACAAAGCTTACGGCGTCAATGTGCTTGAATCCAGCAGTAATCAATTTGCGCAGATGCGCAACCTTGCGTGCCGTCGGAATCTGCAGAGGCAGGCCCTGCCAGGCATCGCGAGGACACTCTACGATTTTCACGCGTTCCGCCATCTCGCTATTCCCCACTCTGCATCGTTATCCGCGTGAAGGAGACACCTTCAGAATCTCTCGCGCAATCACCATGCGCTGGATCTCGCTGGTGCCTTCGCCGATCGTGCACAGCTTCACATCCCGATAAAACTTCTCGACCGGGTAGTCCTTGATGAATCCATATCCGCCGAACAACTGCACCGCGTTATCGCAGATGCGCACTGCGGCTTCGCTGGCAAAGAGTTTGGCCATTGAAGATTCCCGCGTCACCGTGCGCCCCGCATCCTTCAGCACGGCGGCGCGTTGTGTCAGCAGACGTGCCGCATCCAGTTCTGTCGCCATATCCGCCAGCTTCCACTGGATGCCCTGAAACTCCGCAATCGCCTTGCCAAACTGGCGGCGCTCCTTGACGTACTTCAACGCCGCGTCCAGCGCGCCTCGGGCAATCCCCAGCGCCAGCGCGGCAATTGATATCCTGCCGCCATCCAGAACACGCATCGCATCAATGAAACCTTCACCTTCTACTCCCAACAGATTCTCCGCAGGAATCTCGCAGTCCTCAAAGATCAGTTCGCTGGTATCGCTGGCGCGTAATCCGAGTTTGTTCTCCTTCTTCCCGGGGCGAAATCCTTTCGTTCCCTTCTCCACAATGAACGCCGACAGGCCGTGTGCGCCCTTGCTTCTGTCCGTTACCGCCATCACCACCACCACATCCGCATAACGCCCGTTGGTGATAAATGTCTTGCTTCCGTTCAGCACGTAGCGGTCGTCATGCTTCACCGCCGTGGTCCGCGCGCCACTTGCGTCCGATCCGGAACCCGGCTCCGTCAATCCCCATGCAGCCAGCCACTCGCCGCTGGCAAGCAGTGGAATATACCGTCTGCGTTGCGCCTCACTGCCCGCCAGAAAAATGTGATTCGTACCCAGCGAATTATGCGCCGCCACTGTGATGCCCAATGAGCCATCCACAGCCGATAGCTCCTCAATGGCAAGCACGTAGTCCACATAGCCCATCCCCGCACCGCCATATTCCACAGGGAATATAACGCCGAGCAATCCCATGGAGCCGAGTTTCTTCACCACCTCCAATGGGAACTCGTTGGCCTCATCCCACTCCATCACATGCGGCGTAATCTCGCGCTGAGCAAACTCGCGTATCTCGCGCTTCAGTTGCTCTTGCTCTTCGGTTCGCACAAAAGGATAGAGCGTTTCAACCGTCTCCAGGGTGAGAGCCATATACAACCTCCTTCACGATACGTCCACTCGCCTCTTGCTGCCCGATGCGCCATCAGGTTTGCAGCACGCCGGGATTGAACCGGGGAACGTCTTTGTTCTGTGCGCAGCATTCCAGTGCCGCAATCAGCGTCTCGCGCGTCTTAGCCGGATCGATGATGGCATCAATCCATAACCGCGCAGCACCGTAGCGTGGATCGGCCTGAGCGTCATACGTAGTGCGGATCTCTTCATACAATGCTTGCCGCTCCGCATCCGACAGCGTCTTCCCACTGCGCTCCAGTTGCCGCGCCCGCACTTCTGCAAGCGTCGTCGCAGCCGATGCGCCGCTCATCACGGCGTAGCGCGCGCTTGGCCAGGCAAACAGAAAGCGCGGATCGTAGGCCTTGCCGCACATCGCATAGTGTCCTGCGCCAAAGCTGCCCCCCAGGATCACAGCAATCTTAGGTACAACACTCGTGCTCACTGCGGACACCATCTTGGCGCCGGCACGAATTATCCCTGACCACTCCGCCTCTTTGCCCACCATGAAGCCGTTGACATCGTGGAGAAAGACGAGCGGTACCAGGTTCTGATTACAGTCCATGATGAAGCGTGCCGCCTTCTGCGCTGCCTCGGTATAAATGACGCCGCCCACCTCCATCTGCGTCATTCCTGCCGCTGGCCCCATGGCAACGGTCTGGCGTTGATTGGTCTTCTGGTTAGCCACGATGCCTACGGCATGCCCGCCCATCCATGCATAGCCGCACAGCACCGTTCGTCCAAAGTCGGCCTTATACTCATCGAACTCACTGCGGTCCACAATGCGCGCAATCACCTCGCGCATCTCGTACACGTTGCTTGCGCCCGGCTCGGGGTTGATCAGCGCGTACAAATCCTGCTGCGCGAACTTTGGCGCATCCAACACTGCATCGAACTCGCGCTTGCGAAACGCTCCCTGCAACTCAGTTGCAGAGCCACCCATCTTCGCTGCCAGCGAACGCATGCGTGCCAGACAAAGATGGTCACTCGGTTCCTTAAAGTCCACTGTGCCTGAAATGGCGGCATGCATCGCCGCACCGCCCAATTCTTCCGCATCGGTTCGCTGCCCAATCGCCGCCTGCACCAGCGAGGGGCCTGCGAGAAACAAACCCGAACCTTCCGTCATCAGCACCGTATCCGTCATCACCGGAAGATAAGCGCCGCCCGCAACGCACATGCCCATGATGGCGGTCATCTGCGGAATCCCCAGCGAACTCATCACCGCGTTATTGCGAAAGATGCGGCCAAAGTCATCCGTATCGGGAAACACATCTTCCTGCAGCGGCAGAAACACGCCTGCTGAATCGACCAGGTAGAGCGTCGGGAGGCGATTCTCCAGCGCGATTGTCTGTGCGCGCAAAACCTTCTTCGCTGTCATCGGGAAGAACGAACCGGCCTTGACCGTGGCGTCATTGGCCACGATCATGCATAGCCGCCCGCTCACGCGCCCCAGGCCCGTCACCACGCCGGCGCCCGGCGCGCCTCCGTATTCCGCATACATGCCCTGCGCGGCCCACAGGCCAAGCTCAAGAAACTCGCTCTCTTCATCCAGCAGCAGCTTGAGCCGTTCGCGCACAGTCAGTCGCCCCTTGGCATGCTGCGCCTTTGCCGCCAACATGCCGCCCCCGAGGCGAATGTCTGCTTCCTCGGCGCGGATCGCCTCCATCAGCGCCGTCATCGCCCGAAGATTCTCCCTGCTCCGAGGCGTGTTCAGGTCGAGGGACGAATCCAGCGTATTGCAGAACTCCTCAGGCATCGCACCTCCTGCATGCGTGGGATGCAGGTTTTCTGCCATGCGTTTCTTGTTCTTATTCAGCATCCGCTGCTCCCCCAATTCTGCCCGCACATGCGCCAAAGCCAATCCGCGGCATCCCGTCCCGGTGTGCATACGCGGTCAGAACCACCTCATCACCGTCTTCGAGAAAAGCGCGCATCTCGCCATTTGGCAGACACACTGGCTCGTTCCGGTGGCGCTTCTCCAGCAGGCAGCCTTCCGATCCATCCTCCGGTCCAGACACTGTTCCGGTTGCCAGCAGATCACCCGGCCGCAGGTTGCACCCGTTGCTCGCGTGGTGCGTCACCAACTGCGCCAGCGTCCAATACAAGTGCCGCAGATTGCCGTGGCATATCCGCATCGGCTCCATTCCGCTCGCACGCATGGCGCGCGATGACAGACGGGCTTCCAGCGTCACATCAAAGGCCTGCGGATGCGACGTTCGCGAGCGCAGATACGTCATCAACTCCGGATCGCCTGCGGCCCTTTGATCCGTGCTGAGTCGATAGGGGGCCAGAGCTTCCAGCGGCACCACCCACGGCGAGATCGAGGTGGCAAAGCTCTTGGCCAGAAACGGGCCCAGCGGCTGATACTCCCACGCCTGCAAGTCACGCGCGGACCAGTCATTCACCAGGCAAAGACCAAAGATGTGCTCCTCCGCCGCGTCGATCCCGATCGTAGTTCCCTGCGCATTGCCGGGCCCGATGAAGAGTCCCACTTCCAGCTCAAAGTCGAGCGCCTGCGATGGCCCGTAAGTTATCTCTCCATTTGCACTCTTCGTCTGTCCCGCAGGCCGGTGTATCTCCGTCCCGCTGAGAACAATCGACGAACTGCGCCCGTGGTAACCAATTGGCAGATATTTGTAGTTCGGCAGCAAAGGGCTGTCAGGCCGAAACAGCTTGCCTACACGCGTCGCATGGTGAATCGACGCATAGAAATCGGTATAGTCGCCGATCTCCACCGGCAGCAGCATCCGCGCATTCTTCATGGGGATCAGCTTCGCCTGCGCATGTTGCCGCTCAACCTTGCTTGCGCGCTCGGCATGCAGCAACGCCGTCAGCCTGCCGCGCAAGGCATGCCATGCATCGGCTCCAAGCGCCATCAGTGCATTCAGCCGCGCAGCTCGGCAGGCTTCTTCCACCTCCTCGCCTGCGTCGGCAAGCAGGCCATCATCCGCACAACCATGCAAATCCAGAATCCGGTCACCGATGGCGACAACGATCCGTGGCCCTCCCTCTCCCTCAAAAACTCCGTAAGGAAGATTCTCCAGAGGAAAATCCGTCTGCGCGTTATTCGCCGAGTTCACCCAGCTTCTCAAGGCCATGCCTTCTCCGGCTTCCTGGTTATGTGCGTCAGCGCGCGTCTCCATTGCGTCCTGTGAAGCGTTTCTTCAATCCCTGCCAGCACTCAAAGTATTCGTGCTGCAGAATTCTGCTCTGCATGGCGAACGGAGTGGGCCGCACCACGTAGCGCGTCTCGAACATGAACGCCAGCGTGTTTGCCAGATACTGCGGTTTCAGTTCCACATCGGTTGCACGCTCAAAAGTCTCCGCATCGGGTCCATGACCCGCCATGCAGTTGTGCAGGCTGGCTCCGCCGGGCACAAACCCCTCAGCCTTCGCATCGTAGGCGCCGAATACCAATCCCATGAATTCGTTCATCACATTGCGATGGAACCATGGCGGACGAAAGCTATGCTCAGCCACCATCCAGCGCGGCGGAAAGATCGCGAAGTCGCAGTTGGCGGTTCCCGCAATCTCTGAAGGCGATGTCAGCACCTCATAGATCGAAGGGTCGGGATGGTCGAAGGAGACCGTATTGATGCAGTTGAAGCGCGTCAGATCATACTTGTAGGGGACATAGTTCCCATGCCAGCCCACCACATCCAGCGGCGAGTGGTCGATCGCTGCACGCCATAGCCGGCCCATGAACTTGTTCACAGCAACGAACTCTCCATCAATGTCCTCATACGCGGCAACTGGAGCGAGGAAGTCTCGCGCATTGGCCAGGCCATTGGCGCCAATTGGCCCCAGTTCGGGCAGGCGAAACGCAAGACCGTAGTTCTCGCAGATGTACCCCCGCGCCTCGGGATCATGAAGCTCTACGCGAAACTTGATGCCCCGCGGAAGAACGCAAAGTTCCCCAGGAGCTACATCCAGCACACCCAGCTCTGTGTGAAAGCGCAGCGCACCCAGTTGCGGAACGATGAGCATCTCGCCATCCGCATTCGCGAAGTAACGCCCCTGCATGGATGCATTCATCGCGTACAGATGAATCGCCACGCCGGTCTGCATCGCCGGATCGCCGTTGCCGCCATAGGTCACCATGCCATCGATGAAATCGGTATGCTCGTCGGGAATGGGCAGCGGGTCCCAGCGTAGTTGGTTTGGCGTCGTCACTTCGTCAAACGGCCCGCTGCGCATATGCCCCAGCGCCATCTCCTCGTAGGGTCGGTGCGTTACCGAGGGACGGATGCGATACGTCCATGTGCGCCGGTTCAGAGCGCGCGGCGTGGTGAAGGCTGTGCCGCTCAACTGCTCCGTATAGAGTCCCAACGGATGTCTCTGCGGTGCATTCTGTCCTTTCGGCAGCGCCCCTGCCACAGCCTCCGTTGCGAACTCATTGCCAAATCCAGACTGATATTGGATCACTGTATTCATCTCCGCCGCCTCTCACAGCACACCGCGCAGGACGCGCTGTTCCGCCTCATGCATGGCTTCATAAATCTGTTCAAAGCTCTCGATGGCAAACAGCAACCGATGCAGTTCATCCACCTTCACCGGCGTCTGGATCACCTCATCCAGGCTGAAATCGTGAATCGCGCAATGGCCTCCCATCACATGCAGGCACTCACCATGTGAGCTGATCAGCCCACTGCCATACACCTTGCACGCACTTCCCTGCCGGATCACGCCAAACTCCACCGTGTACCAGAACAGGCGTCCCAGCTTTTCCAGCAGCGCCGCGTCGGCGATCGTCGCGCACACACGCCCGTAGTGCTCCAGAAAATCCGCAAACACCGCATGCGCATGCATCGGAATATGTCCAAACACGTCGTGAAAGATGTCCGGCTCTGGCGTGTATTCCAGCGCCTCCCTGCTGCGCAGCCACGTAGTGGTGGGAAAGCGGCGCACGGCCAGCATCTCAAAGAATGCCGGCGCCGGCATAAAGCCGCTCACCGCTGTTGCATTCCATCCCGTGCGCGGCTGCAGGCGCGCGCTCACTGCCGCCAGGCTGGGCAGCCGATCCTTCTCCAGTCCAATGAGGTCGAAGCCTTCCAGATACTCGCGCGCCGCATGCTTTTCCAGCTCTGGCAGCGCGCGCCCCACCAGTTCGGCCCACACACTGTGCTGTTCGTCGGTATAAGCGGCATAGTCCTGCTCTATCAGGTACGGAGCCGCGGCCGTCAGCATTGCTGTTTCCATCGCCGTTCTCCGTGCGCTACAAATTTCCCCGCGCAGCCTGCTCGCGCTCAATGGCCTCAAACAGCGCCTTGAAGTTGCCTTTGCCAAAGCTCCGGCTGCCTTTGCGCTGAATGATCTCAAAGAACAGCGTGGGCCGGTCTTCAACCGGCCGGGTAAAGATCTGCAGCATGTATCCCTCATCGTCGCGGTCCACCAGGATGCCCAGTTCTTCCAGCGCATCCACCGGCTCATCGATCCTGCCCACGCGGCCTTGCAGCTCCGTGTAGTAGGTATGCGGCACGCGGAGAAACTCCACACCCTGGCTGCGCAGCGTGGTCACCGTATGCAGAATGTCGTGCGTCGCCAGCGCAATATGCTGTACGCCCGGGCCGCCGTAGAAGTCCAGATATTCCTCCACCTGCGAGCGCTTCTTGCCCTCGGCCGGCTCATTGATGGGAAACTTCACATAGCCATTGCCATTGGCCATCACCTTCGACATGAGCGCCGAGTACTCCGTGGAGATGTCCTTGTCATCGAAGTGCTGGTAGAGCGAGAAGCCCATCACGCGCGCGTAAAAATCCACCCACTGCTCCATCTCATTCCAGCCCACGTTGGCCACCATGTGATCGATGTGCCGCAGGCCGGTTGGCCGGGCCACAGGATCGCTGCTCACCGCGCGGAAGCCAGGCAGAAACGGCCCCCGATACGCTTCACGCTCGACAAAGGTATGGATCGTATCGCCATACGCGCGGATGCTCGCCACAACCGCATGCCCGTTCTCGTCCTTCAGTGCCTGCGGCTCGCCAACGCTCTCCGCTCCGCGGCGCGTGGTCTCTTCCCATGCCTGGCGGGCGTCCTCCACCCACAGCGCAATCGTATGCACCCCATCGCCATGCCGGGCCACATGCCGCGCAATCGGATGATCCGCGCGCAACGCCGTCGTCAGCACAAAACGAATCTTGCCCTGCTGCACCACGTAGGAGGCGCGGTCGCGCTGCCCGGTCTCCGGCCCTGCATAGGCCACCAGCGCCATGCCGAAGGCCGTGCGATAGAAGTAGGCCGCCTGGCGGGCATTGCCCACATAAAACTCCACGTGATCCGTGCCTTTGAGCGGAAGAAAATCCGTGCCGGAAGCCTGCGGTGCGCCGGGAGCCGTCAACACCGGGCTGGAAGCTGAACGGGGGAATGCGTTCATCGCCACCTTCTTCGCTGGAGCCTTGCGACCTCTTCGCTCCAGCTCTGCCCAACAGCATAGGACGGTTGCACTCCCCAGAAAATGGGCACCTGTAAGAGAAAGCCCGCTACGGCCTAATGGAATTAGGAATAATATGATTCCTGCTTAAGGATTGCAGGCGTATGACTCATCGCACCGTTCCCAACACTGTCGAACTCGATGCCTTGGCCTGGAAAATCATCGAGGCCTTGCAGCACAATGCACGCCTCTCCTTCGCCGAGCTGGGCCGCCAGATCGGCCTCTCCACGCCGGCCGTTGCCGAGCGCGTGCATCGCCTGGAAGAGGCCGGCGTCATCACTGGCTATCATGCCGCCGTTGACATCGCCAGGCTCGGCGCGCCCGTGCGCGTACTGCTGCGCCTCACCCTGCAGGGCGGCGGCGATGTGCAGATCACCCGCGCAGTGACGGCGATCAAGGAGATGCCAGAGATCAGCCGCTGCCACCGCATCACCGGCGCCGAGTCCTACGTGATCGAGGCCGACGTCGTCTCCATCCGCCACCTTGAAGCGCTCATCGACAAGCTCTCCTCGCTCGGCGCCACCTCCACATCCACCGTGCTGTCGTCTCCAGTGCAGCGCCGCGAGTACCAGGCCAGGCAACTCGAGGCATTTGCCAAATATCTATAAGACCCGCCCCGTCACAGCGATTCCAGGTGCGCCGTAAAGTGGCGCAGGAAGGGCGCCTCATAGGTCAGGCTCATCCCGCGAATCCGGTCCCGGTGATTCCACACCTCAAGGATCACTTCCACTAAATAATCAATGTGGCTCTGCGTGTACACGCGGCGCGGAATCGCCAGCCGCACCAGGTCCATCTGGGCCGCCCCGGCAAACATCAGCGTGCCAATCTCCACGGAGCGTACGCCGCCTTCCAGGTATAGCTCCGCCGCCAGCGCCGCTCCGGGAAACTGCTCGCTGGGGATATGCGGCAGAAACGCGCGCGCGTCCAGGTAGACCGCATGTCCCCCCGGCGGCTGCACAATCGGTACGCCCTGTGCCGCCACGTGATTTCCCAGGTACGCGGTTGAGGCAATCCGATAGCGCAGATAGTCCTCTTCCAGCGCCTCCTGCACGCCCACGGCAATCGCCTCCAGATCACGGCCGGCCAACCCGCCATAGGTCGGATAGCCCTCTGTCAGAATCAGCAGGTCCTTCTCCTGCTGCGCCAGCTTGTCATCATTTGTGCATAGGAAGCCGCCAATATTGGCCATGCCGTCTTTCTTGGCAGACATCGTGCATCCATCGCCGTAGCGGAACATCTCCCGCGCAATCTCTTTCGGGCTCTTATCGGCGTAGCCCGGCTCCCGCAGCTTGATAAACCAGGCATTTTCGGCAAACCGGCAGGCGTCAAAGTAGAGAGGAATGCCATGCCGCCGGCACACCGCGCTCACCGCCCTCACATTCTCCATGGAGACAGGTTGCCCGCCGCCGGAGTTGTTGGTTACCGTCAGCATCACCAGCGGGATGCGCTCGCGGCCCACGCGGCCAATCAAAGCCTCCAGAGCGCCCACATCCATGTTGCCCTTGAAAGGATAGGAGAGCGCCGGCTGGCGGCCCTCGGGAATTAGCAGATCCACGGCCTCCGCGCCGGTAAACTCCACGTTGGCGCGCGTCGTGTCAAAGTGGGTGTTGTTGGGCACCACGCAGCCCTTGCGGCAGGCCACGCCAAACAAGATCCGTTCCGCGGCGCGTCCTTGATGGGTAGGAATCACATGCTTGTAGCCAAAGATGTCCTGCACCGAGGCGCGAAAGCGATCGAAGCTGCGGCTGCCGGCGTAGCTCTCGTCGCCCTCCATGATCGCCGCCCACTGGTGCGTGGACATGGCGCCGGTACCGGAGTCCGTCAGCAGATCGATCAGCACATCGTCCGCGGGCAGCAGGAACATGTTGTAGTGCGCCGCGCGCAGCAACTCCTCGCGCTCCGCGCGGGTCGTCCAGCGAATCGGCTCAACACTCTTGATGCGGAAGGGTTCGATGATGGTCCGTGCAGGCATGGCGTGGCTTTCCGCGGCTCGCCGGTTCAAGCAACCCCGTCGAAGCCGCTCAATTCGCCCACCATGCTACCGCGATTCCGCCGACCCTGGCGTGGAGGCTGATCACTCCTCCAACGCCAGGATCATATACCCAGCACAGAAAAATATCAGATTGTTATTGGCGTATTACGCCGTCGGGCTGCGCTGCATCGGCCGACTCCGCCCGCAAGGCCAGCGGTTCGGTCAGCGCAAAGATCAGCACCGTGCCCGTCTCCAGATGGGCCTGCGGATGGTTCACCAGCAGATGCGCCGTGATGGCGCCCGCACCTACAATGCCGCCGACCAGCGCGCCCCCCGGACCAGCCAGCGCCGCTCCGGTTACCGCGCCCGCGCCCACCGCGCCGCCATATTCGATGCTGTCGCGCTTCAGCCGTGAGCCCGGCACAATCTTGCCCTCGCTGGCGCCCACCTCGGTGTTCGATCCCGGCGTAGCCATCAGCTGGGCATAGAGTTTGTAGCGCGAGCCATCCGGCAAAATCACCGTGTCTGGCCGCAGCAGCATCGAGCCATGGCCGCCAAACGAGCCCATGGAGACCCGTGCCACATGGCCATCAATCTCCGATCCTGCGGGAATCAGCACTTGCCCACCCTGCATCACGTCGGAAGCGACCTGGCTGCGGAAGGTGTCGCCCTTCTCGTTGAACGCCGTGGAGAGCCGCTGCAGCAGGCGCACCCGGATCGTGGTTCCCTCGCCCAGAGTTCCCGGCGGGGGCGGAGCAGGATGCACAATGTCTCCGTCCGGATCATAGGCCTGTGTGCGGCGATTCAGAACCGGATGCACCGTCGTTGCGGGCTGATCCGGCGCCACCTGCACAATGTCGCCGTCAGGGTTGGACGCAGGAAAATTCTCCGACGGGTCCACAGAGGTCGGCTGCGGCTGGGTGGTTGCGGCCGCCACGGGTACCACCGGCGGCTGGCCCGGCAGTGTCACCATCGGCGTTCCCGCGCGGGGCTTGGGCAGCGGCTTGGCCGCCGGCGCCGTCTGCGGCACAGCCACGGTAATCGTGCTGTCCGGGGGCGGATTAGACACGCCTTCATACGGATCGCTCTGGCTCGCAGTCTGCGCCGTCAGGGCGGTCGCAGTGGCGGCCAGCAAAGCGCACAGCAGAACTGATCGGATCATTGCAGACTCCTTCCCACATTCCTTCATTGCGAGCAAAACTCTCCCTATTCCTGTTTAGACCCCGCCATCACGCGGAGGTTGCGCGCCGCCAGTGAACGCCCGCGCACATACACAAATCTCCCGACATTAGCCTAACCTGTTGTCTCTTTTACCGGTTGCCGCATCTGCCGCACCCGCATCCGGCTCGGCACGAATCAACTTTGCCACCTCGTCCCGCGCTCACAACGGACTGCGCGGCCTGTGACCGCCGCCACACTGGCCAAAATCGCCCGGTTTGTTAGAATCCAAACGGAAAACCACATTTTTTGAAGCGCTGGACGGAGAGGAGACAGACTGCGTGCAAGGGTTTCTGGAAACCATACAAAGCACTGCCGGAGAAACCCTGCGTGTGGATCGCCGTCCCAAATTGAATGACCGGCTGCTGCACCGCATTTTAAGGAGCGATATGACTGAGATTGTTGCCATTCGTGCCCGCGAAGTCCTGGACTCGCGCGGCAATCCCACCGTGGAAGCCGATGTAATCCTGGAAAGCGGCGCGCTGGGCCGCGCCATTGTCCCCTCCGGCGCCTCCACGGGCGAGCATGAGGCCGTGGAACTGCGGGACGGCGACAAGTCCCACTACCTGGGCAAGGGCGTCCTCCAGGCCGTTGAGAACGTTGAGACCGTGATCGCTCCCGAGCTGGAGGGCATGGACGCCGCCAATCAGCGCCTCATCGACCGCACCATGATTGAGCTGGACGGCACCCCGAACAAGGGCAAGCTGGGCGCGAACGCCATCCTCGCCGTCTCCCTCGCCAATGCCCGCGCCGTGGCGCAGACCCTTGAGGTGCCGCTCTACCGCTACCTGGGCGGCGTCAACGCCTCCGTCCTGCCCACCCCCATGCTCAACGTGCTCAATGGCGGCGCCCACGCGGACAGCAACGTCGACTTCCAGGAGTTCATGATCATGCCCGTCGGCGCGGAGCGCTTCAGCGATGCGCTGCGCTGGTCCGCCGAGACCTTCCACACCCTGAAGGGCGTGCTCAAGAAGAAGGGCTACAACACCGCGGTCGGCGACGAGGGCGGCTTCGCTCCCTCCCTCACCTCCAACACCGAGGCCGTGGAACTGATCCTCGAGGCCATTGAGGCCGCCGGCTACAAGCCCGGCGAGCAGATCGCCATCGCCCTCGATCCCGCCTCCAGCGAGTTCTTTGACAAGGAAAAGAACAAGTATGTCTTCAAGAAGAGCGACAAGCGCGAACTGACCAGCGAAGAGATGGTCGCCTTCTGGGACAACTGGACACGCCAGTACCCCATCGTCTCCATTGAGGATGGCCTGGCCGAGGACGACTGGGCCGGCTGGCGCCTGCTCACCGAGAAGCTCGGCAACCGTATCCAGCTCGTCGGCGACGACCTGTTTGTGACCAACGTGAAGCGCCTGCAGCGCGGCATTGAAGAGGGCGTGGGCAACTCCATCCTCATCAAGGTCAACCAGATCGGCACCCTCACCGAGACCCTGGAAGCCATCGATCTCGGCCGCCGCTACGGCTACACCGCCGTCATGTCCCACCGCTCCGGCGAGTCGGAAGACACCTTCATCGCCGACCTGGCCGTGGCCACCGGCGTGGGCCAGATCAAGACCGGTTCCGTCAGCCGCACGGACCGCATCGCCAAGTACAACCAGCTTCTCCGCATCGAGGAAGAGCTGGGCTCCGGCGCCGCGTTCCTCGGCCTGGAGAGCCTCAACTACAACGGCTAAGCCCGCAGGCAAATCCAATTGCGGGTATCAGAACTCAGGCGGGGCGTGCATGGCGCGTCCCGCTTTATTTTTTGATGCCAGTCGCGCAGCGCCTGTGGCCACGCGCACATCCCTCCTCGCAGCCCCACCGTTTATCCTTGAAGAGAACACTTTTCTCGAAGCAGAGGTAATCTTCCGTGGCTAAGCGTCCTGTCGTCCTGACCATCCTTGATGGATGGGGGTATCGTCCGCAAACCGAGAACAATGCCGTCGCCCTGGCCCGCAAGCCAGTCTTCGATTCCCTGATGCGCGCCTACCCCAACACCCTCATCCAGGCCTCTGAGCGCTTTGTCGGCCTGCCGGACGGCCAGATGGGCAACAGCGAGGTAGGCCACCTGAACATCGGCGCCGGCCGCGTCGTGCAGATGGACATCACCCGCATTGACGTGATGGTGGCCGACGACACGCTCAAGAAGAACCCCCGCATCATCGCCAGCTTTGAGCACGCCCGCCAGCAGGGCCGCGCCTTGCACCTCATCGGCCTGGTCTCTGACGGCGGCGTCCACTCCCAGCAGGAACACCTGCATGCTCTGCTGCGTGCGGCGCGCGAGTTCGGCCTCACCCGCGTCTTCGTCCACGTCTTCCTTGACGGGCGCGACACTCCGCCCACCGCCGGCGCCGACTACGTAGCCAAACTGGAGCAGAAAATGCGCGAGTACGGCGTGGGCCAGGTGGCCACCGTCAGCGGCCGCTACTACGCCATGGACCGTGACAAGCGCTGGGAGCGCCAGAAGAAGGCCAATGACGCCATGGTCGCCGGCAAGGCCGAGGGCGGCGTCGCCGCCAGCGCCATCGATGCCATCCGCGCCAGCTACAACGCCGGCGTCACCGACGAGTTTGTCATTCCCGTGGTCATCGTCGATGAAAAGAAGCAGCCCGTGGGCCTCATCCGCAGCGGCGATGCCGTGCTCAACTTCAACTTCCGCGCCGACCGCGCCCGCCAGATCACCCGCGTTCTCTGTCGCGAAAGCGGCATCAACGCCGAGGGCGGCCGCAACCTCGATCAGTGGGAGGCCCTCGACGAACTCATTCCCCGCAGCGAGATTCCCCGGGATCTGCACTACACCTGCATGACCCAGTACGACGAGAACTTTGCGCTGCCCATCGTCAGCCCGCCGCAGTCCATGGAACACCTGCTGGGCAACCAGGTGGCCGACGCCGGCCTGCGCAATCTGCGCACCGCCGAGACCGAGAAGTACCCCCACGTCACCTTCTTCTTCAACGGCGGCGTGGAAAAGCCCTTCGCCGGCGAAGAGCGCGCTCTCATCCCCTCCCCCAAGGTAGCCACCTACGACCTGAAGCCGGAGATGAGCTCCGTGGCGGTCGGCGACACCATCGTGAACGCCATCGAGGGCAACACCTTTGACCTCGTCATCTCCAACTTCGCCAATCCGGACATGGTGGGCCATACCGGCGTGCTTTCCGCAGCCGTCGCCGCAGTCGAGGCCGTGGACATCCAGTTGGCGCGCATCTACAAGGCCGTCCAGCAGCGCAACGCCATCTGGATCGTCACCGCCGACCACGGCAACTGCGAGACCATGGTTGACCCCGTCACCGGCGAGCCCCACACCGCGCACACCACCAACCCCGTCCCCTTCATCTACGTCGCCGAGGAGGCCAAACACTTCCGCCTCCGCAACGACGGCTCCTTGCGCGACATTGCACCCACGCTCCTCAGCCTCCTCAACCAGGGCCTGCCCCGGGAGATGACCGGCGGCGACATGCGCATCCCGCTCGCAAAGTAGAGGCGCGGCAACAGAAACCATGCAGGGCGAGGCTTCGGCTTCGCCCTTGTGTTTTGTCACCTCAACACGGTCCTGTCAGGCCTTGCCGGGCGAAGAAAACTGACCCGTCGCTCTTCGCCTATCTTTCGCTTCAGCACGTTATAATGGCCTCATGGACTTTCAGCTTGTCACCTCCTACACGCCGCGCGGAGACCAGCCCCGCGCCATCGAAGAACTGGTAAGCGGCCTGGAGGCGGGCGAGAAGCACCAGGTGCTGCTGGGAGTCACCGGGTCCGGCAAGACCTTCACCATGGCCAAGATCATCGAGGAGTCGCAGCGCCCCGCGCTCATCCTCGCCCACAACAAGACCCTGGCCGCGCAGCTTTATCACGAGTTCAAGCAGTTCTTCCCCGAGAATGCCGTCGAGTACTTCGTCAGCTACTACGACTACTACCAGCCCGAGGCCTACATCCCCGCCGGCGACCTGTATATCGAGAAGGAAGCCACCATCAACGAGGAGCTGGACAAGCTGCGCCTCTCCGCCACGCGCAGCCTCTTCGAGCGGCGCGACGCCATCATCATCAGTTCGGTAAGCTGCATCTACGGCCTGGGCTCGCCCGAGGCCTACTACGGCATGTTGCTGCTGCTGGAAAAGGGCCAGCAGATCAGCCGCAAAGACATCACCCGCCGCCTCGTCGAAATCCTCTACGAGCGCAACGACGCGGACTTCCGCCGCGGCACCTTCCGCGTGCGCGGCGACGTCATTGAGGTCTTTCCCACCTACGACGAGAACGCCTACCGCATCGAGCTCTTCGGCGACGAGATCGAGTCCCTTTCGCAGATCGATCCGCTCTTCGGCACCGTGCAGCAGAAGTACTCCCGGCTGCCCATCTATCCCAAGAGCCACTACGTGGTGCAGCCCGAGCGCAAGGCCGAGGCCATCGAGTCCATCCTCGGCGAACTGAACGAATGGGTTGCCAAGCTGGAGGCCGAGGGCCGCATGGTCGAGGCGCAGCGCGTTCACCAGCGCACCCGCTTCGATCTGGAGATGATCAAGAGCATGGGCTACTGCCACGGTATCGAGAACTACTCACGGCACTTCAGCGGCCGCCTGCCCGGCGAGGCCCCGCCCACTCTGCTCGATTACTTCCCCAAGGACTACCTGCTCTTCATCGACGAGAGCCACGTCACCATCCCCCAGGTGCACGGCATGTGGCACGGCGACCGCAGCCGCAAGCAGAATCTGGTGGATTATGGCTTCCGCCTGCCCTCGGCCATGGACAACCGCCCCCTCAAGTTTGAGGAGTTCGAAAACCGCGTCCATCAGGCCATCTACGTCTCCGCCACCCCCGGCCCCTATGAGTTGACTCGCTCCGCCGGAGTCGTCGTGGAGCAGGTGATCCGGCCCACCGGCCTCGTCGATCCCGAGGTGGAGATCCGCCCGGTCAAGGGACAGATCGACGACCTGCTGGCCGAGATTCGCGACCGCGCCAAACGCAACGAACGCGTGCTGGTGACCACCCTCACCAAGCGCATGGCCGAGGATCTGGCCGGCTACTACACCGAGGTGGGCGTCCGCTGCCGCTACATGCACTCCGAGATTGAGACACTGGAGCGCATCAAGTTGCTCGCCTCCCTGCGCAAGGGCGAGTATGACGTGCTGATCGGCATCAACCTGCTGCGCGAGGGGCTGGACCTGCCCGAGGTATCGCTGGTCGCCATCCTCGATGCGGATAAGGAGGGCTTCCTGCGCTCCTCCGGCTCGCTCATCCAGACCATGGGCCGCGCCGCCCGCCACGTGCAGGGCAGGGCCATCCTCTATGCCGACAAAGTCACCGACTCCATGCGCCGGGCCATCGACGAGACGGATCGCCGCCGCGCCATCCAGCGGGCCTACAACGAGGAGCACGGCATCACCCCCCAGTCGGTCGTCAGCAAAGCCGACATGGGCCTGGCCCAGATCCTCAAGTCCGAATACGGCGAGGTCGCCGAGGAAGAGACCGCCACGCTGCCCGAGTTCACCTCCCAGGCAGATGTGGATACCTATATCGCCAGGCTGGAAACCGAGATGCGCGAGGCGGCCAAGAAGTTCGAGTTCGAGAAAGCCGCCAAGCTCCGCGACCAGATCAAGGAACTACGCGACAAGGAATTTCTCTTCAGTTAGGACGCTGCTGCGGGTCGAACTTGTGGCCCACCTATCCAGGTTGAACCCCATTCATCCCGCGTTTTTGCGGGTTGAGTAGGCGGGTCTCAGGCATCACGCCGCAAAACTCGTATCCGCCCGCAAATCCCCCAGCCCCGCCAGCAAACCAGCGACAGAAACATCCTCGTCAAGCGCATCCCAGTGCAGCCCACGGCTCGTCAGCCGCACCAGCTGACGCTCTTCCGGCGTGGCGCGCAACAGGCGTGGGAACCAGGCGAGAGGAACGCCCAGGGTCCGCCCGTCGCTCAACTCCACCCACATCGAGTCCGCATCGAACCTTACCGCCGTCGCGCTAACCGAAGTACTCATTCCACGCCCTCTCGATCCGCTCCCGATTCGCCGCAACGACTCACCACAGGCGGTGCAATGTACGCGCATCGTAGCCATCATTGTATGCCACACTCACCTCAGGACGCAGCCAGAACTTGGCCTCGGCATCGCCCTTCTCAACATGGATGTGAACCGGCTCACGCGGCGATCCCTCATTCGAATAGAAGAAGAATCGGAAGCCCTCTTCCACCAATATGGTCGGCATGCCCAGATTCTACTGCGGCCGGGTCTGGTTGTAAGACTGCCTGCTGATGACAATCGCCGGACGCTGCATGAAGGCAGTCTGACTGGTAAACGGAAAAACGCACCAGGACAACGTCCCCGAAATTAAAAGGTGTATCAGACGCCGTCTTCCCATTAGCCCGCACAGCTTCAAACGCCGTATTGCCTGCCCCGCCCCCGCTCCCGGCGTTTCGTCTCAAACCGCAGGCAACCGCACGTTCTTCCGGCTCATCTTATACCTACATTACGAGTACGTACTCAGGCTTGTGTTCGATCCGCCTAACCGTAAAAAGGGCTTCCCTGATGGCGACAATCCTACTGGTGGACGATGATCCTCTCCAGGCGCTGCAAGACAAATCCATACTTGAGCGCCGTTTCCCCCACGTGTGCCGGGTGGCCGATGCCGCCGAGGCGCTTTGCCTGATCGAAGAACAGGCTTTTGCCGAGTCTCTCGGCCTGGTTGTCTCCGGTCATCTCATGCCCGGCTTCGGCAAGCCGGCTTTCATTGCAGAACTGCACCAGCGCATGCCCTCCCTGCCGGTGCTCGTCCTCAAGGATGAGCAGGAGGACGCAGCCTCGTACAAGGGCAACCAGGTACAGGTGCTGTCGCGCCCCTTTCTTCCGGAAGCCCTCCTCAACATGGCTGACCGCATGCTCACCCGCAAACTAGCCGCTACCGCGTAACTGGCTCTTCCCTGCAGAACGCGGAACAAAGCTTCTAAAGCCAGAGCGAGCTGGCAACTACGCCGTAGAAATATCTCTGGATAGCCCAGCCAGATGCACCCGTAACCGGGTGCATCTGCGTCTGAAGATAAAGTGAGCTGGATCACACGCAATCTCCCCTTCCCGGCTTGACAATAGCCTTGTCGCATCACGGATTGCCTTACTTCCGCGTGCGAGAATGGTCGTGGAGTCTTCATGGCAGCATTCGGCAGTTTTTCCCTACTCATCGCATTGGCTCTGGCTACGTACAATCTTTTGGCCGGCGCCCTGGCGTTGCGGCTGGTCGCTACCGGTCAGCCTTCCCGCATTGCACCCGAGCGCCTGGCAGACACCGCGCGCCGGGCTGGCATTGCCGGCTTCCTCGCTGTTTCAGGAGCTGCGTTTGCCCTGGTGTGGGCCGCCTTCACCAACGACTTCTCCATCGCTTACATCACCGAACACTCCAATATCGCTCTCCCCGGCCCGTATAAGTTTGCGGCCCTGTGGAGCGGTCAGGAAGGTTCGCTGCTGCTGTGGGCATGGCTGCTGGCCGCCTACGGGTTCGTCCTGCGGCTGCGCCACAAGACGGACGTCAAGCTCTTCGCCTATGCGGGAACCATTCTGGCCTCTGTCCAGGTCTTCTTCCTGCTGCTGCTCAACTTTGCCGCGCCGCCCTTCTCGCTCCTCAAAGGCGCCATTCCCGCTGACGGCAACGGCCTGAATCCGCTGCTGCAATACCCTGAGATGGTCATCCACCCGCCCATGCTCTACCTGGGCTATGTGGGCTTCACCGTACCCTTCGCCTTTGCGCTCGGCGCGCTCATCATGCGCTACCCCGGCGAAAAGTGGATCAAGGTCACGCGCACCTGGACCATGGTCACCTGGCTCTTCCTCACCTGCGGCATCTTCCTCGGCATGCACTGGGCCTACGCCGTGCTCGGCTGGGGCGGCTACTGGGGATGGGACCCGGTCGAAAACGCCAGCTTTATGCCCTGGCTCACCGGCACCGCCTTCCTCCACTCCGTCATGATGCAGGAGAAGAAGGGCATGATGAAGAGCTGGAACGTATGGCTCATCTTCTCCACCTTCCTGCTCACCCTGCTGGGAACGACGCTGACCCGCGGCGGCCTGGTCAGTTCCGTCCACGCCTTTGCCCAGTCCCCCATCGGCAACTGGTTCCTCATCTTCATGGGCATTGTGCTGGCGGTCTGCATCTTCGTCTACATCCTCCAGCGCAGCCACCTGCAGAGCGAGCGGCAGCTTGAGTCGCTGGTCAGCCGCGAGTCCAGCTTCCTGTTCAACAACCTGGTGCTGCTCACCGCCTGCTTCGTGATTCTCTGGGGAACGCTCTTCCCGATCATCTCCGAGTACGTGCAGGGCAGCAAGGTCACCGTGGGCGCGCCCTTCTACAACCGGGTTGCCGTGCCCATCGGTCTCTTCCTGCTCTTCCTTACCGGAGTCGGCCCGCTGCTGCCCTGGCGCGCCACCTCGCTGCGCAGCATCCGCCGCAACTTCATCCCGCCCGTCGTGGCGCTGTGGATCACCGTCTTTGTCTGCCTGGCCGTGGGCGTTCGCCCCTGGGTCAATGGCAGCTTTGACTCCGGCCACTTCTACGCGCTGGTCGCCTTCGCGCTCTCTGCCGCGGTCTTTACCGCCGTGGTCTCGGAGTTTGTTCGCGGAGCGCTGGTCATTGCCCGCCAGACCGGCCGCAATCTCTTCACCGCCACCTGGTTGCTGACCCGCCGCAACACCCGCCGCTACGGCGGCTACATCGTCCACATCGGCGTCGTCATCGTGGTCGTTGGCCTCGCCGGCTCCGCCTTCAATATCAGCCATGAGCAGGAGCTGGACCTGCACAGCAAGCTCGCCATCGGACCCTACGTCCTGGAGTGCGTCGGCTTTACCCAGGACTCCAATCTCAACTACGACTCCGAATACGCCGTCCTCAACGTCTCCGAGCACGGCAAGCCGGAGTTCCAGATCACGCCCGAGCGGCGCGTTTACCTGGTCAGCGGCCAGCCCCAGACGATGGTCTCCATCCACTCCAACCCCGGCTGGGACCTTTACGTCGTCTATGAAGGCGCCAATCCCGATACCGGACGGCCTATCATCAAGGCCTTCCTGAATCCGTTGGTCGGCTGGATCTGGGCAGGTCTGTTCATCATGGTCATCGGCACCTTCGTCGCCCTGGCTCCGGCGCTCAGCCCGGCCACCGCTGCCGTCCGAATGCCAGTGGCTGCGGTCGCCAGCGAGGCGGCCCTGAAGGGAGGCGACTGATGGCTGCAACCGCGCGTCTTCCCTTCTGGATCAAGTCGGCTGAAGCTCTGGTGCTGGCCCTGGCCATGTGCTTCTCCATGGGAGCCAGCAACTCCAGCTCCCGCTTCTACAGCCTGAATCACAAGCTCATGTGCACCTGCGGCTGCGCCGAACTGCTCGGCGAGTGCAACCACGTGGGCTGCACCGAATCCACCCGCGAAAACAGCGAGTTGAGCGCCGCGCTTGCCGCCGGTGAAACCGATCAGCAGATCCTTGCCGCCTTCTCCGCAAAGTATGGCGCCACGGTGCTGGCCGCGCCGCCAACCCACGGATTCGATCTGGTCGCCTGGATCGCCCCCTTCGCCGTCTTTGCCGCTGCCCTGCTGGGCACCATCCTGCTGGTGCGGCGCTGGGCCGGCATCGCCTGCGGCAAGGAGCAAGCGGCCATTCCCGCGGACCTCAGCACCCTTGCTCCCGATGAACGCGAGCGCCTGGAACGCATTCGCCGCGAAACCGGCGCGAATGGAGGATTTTGACCTATGAACGAGACGCAAGGCCTCATCGCCGGCTTGTTCCTGCTCTTTGCCCTGCTGGTCTACACCTTCTGGCCAGACAACGTCTTCGCCAGTCATCGTGAAAAGACCCGCCTCGAGTTCCTTCTCGAACGCAAGGAGCAGTTGTACGAGAACCTCCGCGACCTGAACTTCGAGTTCCGCGCCGGAAAGTATCCGGAAGAGGACTTCCAGGTCCAGCGCGCCCAACTCGAAAATGAAACCGCACAGCTGCTGGCTGAAATTGACCACTTGCAGCAGGTGTAACGCCTTACGCAACCCAGAAGGACACCCATCACGACTATGCGATCGATCCGGTTCTTTGCCTCCACGCTGGGCATTCTGCTTGCCGCCTCTCTGGCCCACGCGGCCACCCTCAGCGGCACCGTCACCAACAAGACCACCGGCAAGCCCGCGGCGGGCGACTCCGTCGTGCTGGTGGACGTGCAGGCCGGCATGGCCGAGGTAGCCAAGGCCACCACCAACGCCAGCGGCCACTACTCGCTCAACGCCCCCGGCAGCGGCCCATATCTCATCCGGGTCACCCACCAGGGCGCGGGCTACTTCATCGCCGCCCCGCAAAACGGCGGCCCCGGCGACATCCCCGTCTATGACGTAGCCGCCAAGGTACAGGGCGTCCGCATTGAAGCCGACGTGGTGGAAGTCGAAGCCGACAACGGCCAGCTCAAAATCGACGAGCGTTTCTTCGTGCACAACACCAGCTCGCCGCCCATTACCCAGTGGAGCCAGCACTCCTTCTCCATCGTGCTTCCGTCCGAGGCGGTCATCACCGACACCGGCGCCCAGCGCCCCGGCGGCCTGCCCACCTCCACCAAGCTCGATCCCGATGGCCCCGCCGGCCATTACTCGTTCAATTTCCCCATCCAGCCGGATCAGGGCGATAAGGACACCATCTTCCAGATCGGCTACACGCTGCCCTACTCCGGCAGCTACACCTTCCACTCCCACGTCACCCTGCCCGCGGATAACTTCGCCGTGCTGCTGCCCAAGAGCATGACCTTCACCGCAGGCTCCGGGCCGCAGTTCCAGTCCGTGCAGGAGGACCCCAACGTTCAGACCTTCCTCATCCGGAATGCGCAGCCCAGCCAGGACATCGCCTTCACCGTCTCCGGCAACGGCGCCATCCCCCGTGACCAGCAGGGTCAGCAGGGCAACAGCGGCCAGGTGGCCAATGGCCAGCCCGGCGGCGGCATCGGCGCTCCCATCAACACGCCCGACCCGCTCTCCAAATACAAGTGGTGGATTCTCGGCGGCCTGGCGCTGATTCTGGCTGCCGCGGCGGCCTTCCTGCTGCGCAAGCCCGAGGGAGCCGTCCAGCCTGCTGGCGCTACTGGCGCATCCGCGGCCATGCCTGCCTATACGCCAACCGCCACTGTACCCGGCGGCCTGCCCGCGGCAAAAAATGCCGCGCTGCTGAGCGCACTCAAGGAAGAGCTCTTCTCCCTGGAAAGCGAGAAGCTCTCCGGAACCATCCAGCCGGAAGAGTACGCCACCGTCAAGGCTGCCCTGGAGACGGTGCTGAAGCGCGCTCTGAACCGGAAGTAGTCTCTATCCCGCGGCCAGCAGCGGCCGGTGAGTTCTCTCGCCTTCCGCTGTTGGCCGCGTTTTTGTTGCCGTCCGCGTAGTATCCTTCCCCCATGAAGACCTTCCTGCGCACCCTCCTCTCTCTTGCGCTCATCGTCTGGCTCGGCGCTGAAATCTTCTTCCCCATCGTGGCCGCCATCACCTTCATGACCCTCCAGCCAGACACCCATCTGGCCGGCAGCATCGTCGGCCACCTGCTGCGCATCCTGCATGGCATGGGACTGGTCAGCGGCATGGTCGCGCTGGGACTGCTGGCCATCATGCCCACGCTGGGCGTCTACAAGCCGCGCCCGGTGCTGCTTCCCATGGTGCTGGTGGTCCTCATGATGGCCTTCACCGCCTACTCGCAGTTCGGAATCCTCCCCGCCATGGAGCGCGACCGCATCGCCGCCGGCGGCGCCATCGATGCCGCGCCGCCCACCAACCCCAACCGCATGGACTTTGACCGGCTGCACAAGCGTAGCGAGCACGTCGAAGAGCTCATCCTGCTGCTCGGCATCGCCACCGTCGCCCTGGTAGCCCACGCAGAGACTACCCGCGCATAAGCCTGCTCCCCGCAATGGCACAATCAGGCCGCTCATCCATTCAAGGAAGGAGCGGCCATAAGCAAACAACCAGGGGCAAACGAAGGGCAAAGAGAAGAGTAGGCGGTTAACCACTCACACGCGCCACATCGTCAATAGCTGCGGCACGCTAACGACTTGTGGTCAGGTCATGCCGATCCATCCTCGGACGGAGAACCATTCGAGAAGAGCTTCTCTCCCACCCAAATAACTCCAAGAGTGATGAGGAGATCCGCAACTCCTATCGGCAATAGGCCGATGGCATGAAGTGTTCCAAGAGCAGCAACAATCCTCTGCGGCAAACGCATGAGCAGATAGAGGTGAAGCGCCAGAACCAACAGGATACTAACCCAGAACCACGCATGCCTCCTCAAATCCCAGCGGATCTTGACTGCAAGAATCGTCATCCCCAAGACAATGGAGACGGCCAACCCCATATCAGGCTTATGGAAGTAGACAAAGATTAAGTACACCGGTGCTATCAATCCGACGATCTTAAGCCCCGTGTAATCCGTTCGTTTCTTCTCTTCCTGCTCTTCTTTTGTGTCTTCTATTTGCTCGAACATTTCCTTGCCTGACCAGTCATGGATGCCATTTTAACCGCGACATCAGAGCTTCTGCCTTGTCCGGAACTGCTCTTCCGGTCGTGTCGTCGGCAACTGTTCCCTGTGGGTGAGCCGAGTCACCACAGGTCAGGGTGGCCGGTCACTCGGCCACGATCCAATAGAATTATTCCGATTGTTGAACCTCGTCCAAGGGTGAGTATGGAGCAAACGGTACAGAACGACCGATCCAAAGCCATTAGCCGGCTCTGGATTTGGATGGGCAGTCTGCTTGGCCTCGTGCTCTTATCCGAAATTCTGGGCTGGTTCAATGATTTCACTGAGCTAACTCCGGCTCACGATAATGTTGATCTATTGCTGTTTTGCATCACAGGCAGCGTTGGATTAATATCCGGCGGAATCGCAGTCTTCGTATCGAAGAAAATGGTCGTTTGGCGTCGAGTCGGGATCACCTTTTCATGCGTCTTGTTGGGACTTCTTGCTGGCTTCATGATCAGCTACAACACCGCGAATCTGATCGAGGGGTTTCTAGATTTTCCGCCGACGAATACGAGAACATATTCTGCTCTCGCTCGGATTTCCCGGGCTTACCAGACGCACGGCAAAGGCGAAAGCTGGCACATTCAAACCATGCCATTATGGTCTGATTTAGATATAACAGCTGACGACTACAACTTCATGTTGGCGCATCGTCCGGATGGAGACCCCTCACGGAATCCCGACGAGATTTCGAGCAAAGGCTATTTCTGTGCTCAGGTAACTGTGCAACAGGCAGGCAGCGCACTGCGTATTATGCATGCCGGAACACGCAAATTGCCAAAAGGTACCGTCATTATCTGTCCGCCCTGAAGCAGCAATGACATACACTGATCCAAACGACGCCAAGTGCACGATCAAGGATTTCTGTAGTTTCCGGGGAATAGCGTCTGCATCGTCCCCCATCCGTCAGGACCGAAGTATCAAACATCCCTCCAGCCGCCTTGCCTCCTCACCCGCAATCCACCCCACGGCGCATCGTGGTCCTGCCCTCTGCCCCGCTCCTGTATCATCTTGAGTGGCCTTTGTGTGCGCAGCCCGCATAGGCCCCCGGGGTACGACTATGAAAACCGGCATCATCGGTCTGCCACAGGTAGGCAAGACGTCGCTGTTCAAGATCCTCACCAGGGCCAAACTCGATGAGCATGGTTACTCCAATCCGCGCGAGGCGCATCTCGGGGTAGCCAGGGTTCCGGATGAACGCCTGGACAAGCTCGCCGCCCTCTACTCGCCCCGCAAAACTACCTATGCCACCGTGGAATATGTCGATGTGGCCGCCATCGGGCAGGAGGCATTGAAGGAAACCGCCTTCCTCGGCAATCTGCGCAACGTCGATGCCCTGATTCACGTCCTGCGCGCCTTTGAGGACGATTCCATCCCCCACGTCGGCGCCGTCGATCCCCTGCGTGACCTGAAGAGCGTCGAGTTTGACCTGATGGTCAGCGACCTCACCCAGGTGGAAAAACGCCTGGAACGCGTCGAGAAGGACCTGCGCAAGATGCGCTCCAGCGAACTGGAGCACGAGCACGCCCTGCTGCTGCGTTCAAAGGATTCGCTGGAGAAAGAACAGCCCCTGCGCGAGCTGGAGATGACGCCGGAAGAGAAGAAGCTCATCAGGGGCTTCATGTTCCTCTCGCAAAAGCCCATCCTCTACGTGCTCAATATCGGCGAAAGCGTCACTCTCGGCGCCGATCTGGACGCTGCGGTCAGCCGCTTCAGGCTGGATGCGGTGGCCCAGCGCCCCAATGCCGGCGCCACCGCCATCTGCGGCAAGGTGGAAGCCGAACTGGCCGAGATGGACGACGCCGAGGCCGCAGACTTCCTCGACAGCTACGGCCTGCATGAGAGCGGCCTGGTCCGCCTCATCCGCAAAAGCTACGAACTGCTCGGCCTCATCAGCTTTTTCACCGCCGGCGAAGACGAGTGCCGGGCCTGGACCGTGCCGCACGGCTCAAAGGCCCCCCAGGCCGCCGGAGCAATTCACTCTGATCTCGAACATCACTTCATTCGGGCTGAAACCATCCGCTGGGATAACCTGCTGGAAGCCGGTTCTGAAGCAGCCGCGCGTGCCCGGGGCACGTTGCGCCTGGAAGGCAAGGATTACATCGTACAGGACGGCGACGTTCTCCACATTAGGCATAGCGGGTAACTCGGACGAATGATGAAAACTTCTCTCTTGCTGGGACTGCTGGCCGCTCTTGCCGATGTGGCAGGCGGCTTTGTGCTCGTGCGCGCACGCGGCGTTGAGCGCTATCTGCGCTACTTCGTCGCCCTTGGCGCCGGTTTCCTGATGGCCACTGCGCTGGTGGAGATGGCCCCGGAGAGCCTGCGCCTCATGCCCCGTCTCGGCCCCATTCTCATCATGGCCGGCTACTGCATCGTGCATCTGCTGGAGCACACCATCGTCGCCCACTTCCACTACGGCGAAGAGACCCATCATGACGAGTTTGTCTCCGCGCGCACCGGCTACTCCGTGCTTGGCGGTCTGGCCGTGCATGCGCTCTTTGACGGCGTAGCCATCGGCTCCGGCTTCGTGGTCTCCAACTGGCTGGGCTGGCTCATCTTCCTGGCCATCCTGCTGCACAAGGCGCCCGAAGGCTTCACCATGGCCTCGGTCATGCTGGCCAGCGGACGCAGCCGCGCCGTGGCTCTCTACTCCGCCATTGCCCTGGCCGTGGCCACCATGGCCGGTGTGCTGGTCATCGAACTCGCTCCCCACTGGATGCTCTTCGGCCTGCCCATCTCCGCCGGCGTTGCGCTCTACGTGGGCGCCAGCGACCTGGTGCCAGAGGTCAACCGCGAGCCCGGCATCCGCCTGGCCCTGGTCTTCTTCCTCGGCGTTGCCGCCTTCCTGCTGCTGCGCTTCCTGCTGCCCTCGGTCTAGGGCAGAACTGTCAGCTCTGCTTCCCGCCTCTGCCTCTGTGCGCCCTGCATCACCCGGCGCACAGACTCCATCACCCGCTCCACCGTGATCATCCGCATGCACACCGGATCATCGCACGCCGAGTTCTTCTGGTTGGCTGCCGTCACACACGGCGAGCAGGCCAGCCCGGCCGTCAGCGACTCCGTGTTGCCCAGGCTTCCGTACAGCACTGGCGTCTCCGGCCCAAACAGCACAATCGACCGAATCGGCGTGATCGCCGAAAAATGCGCCGGGCCGCTGTCATTCGTCACCAGCACCGTGGCCAGGTTGTAGAGCGGCGTCAGCATCGCCAGCGGATGCATCCCCGCCAGGCTGCGCACGCGCGCGTGGCCAATCGAATTCTGCATGTGCATCGCTTCCTCGCGCTCCCCGCGCGAGCCGGTAATCAGCACCACGGCGTCCTCCCACTCCGTCACAATCGAGCGGGCCAGCTCCACGAAGTTCTCCTGCGGCCAGCGCCGCTGCGGCAGCAGCTCCGAGCTGTTCGGATTGAGAAGAACAATGCGGTGATCGTCGGGGTCGTAGTCACCAAACACCTGCCGCACCAGTTCCTGCGCCGCCTCCATTTCGCTCCGCGCCGGCCTCGCCGCCGGCACGCGAATCTCGTCCTCCTCCACCGGCACCTTGGCATAGGGAATTTGTGGCTCCGGCGCCAGCAGCGCGTTCACCATGCTGATGAAGTTCCGCGCCATGTGGATGTGGCCGTTATAGTTCACGCGGTGCGTCAGCATCTCGCCGCGATACAGCCCCTCCGCATGGAAACGATGGAACCCCACACGCCGCACCGCCCCAGACAGTCCGGTCAGCAGCGCCGAGTAGCGCGAGAACAGCTCCAGATCCACCACCGTGTCGATCCCGGCCTGCCGCGCCCAGCGCAGAAAGCGCAACGAGTCCAGCGCCAGCGCGCCCAGGCTGGTCTCGCGGATCGTCACGATATTCTGCTCCGCCACCGTGTCCAGCAGGCGCAGGCACTCCACATTGCGTTCAAAGATGAGGAAGAAGATCTCCGCGCCCAGTACATCGCGCGCCTTCTCCAGCGCCGGGTTGGCGATGATCGTGCTGCCCATCTCCGACAGCTCGATAAACAGCACGCGGCGCGGCGTGGGCGGCCCGCCCGGCCGTGGCAACAGACGCAGAATCCACGTGCAGAGAAAGCACAGCGGTATGCCCAGCCAATAATCCATGGCACGCATGGTGCGAAGTTTCATAGATGGCTCGTCACGCCTCCAAGTAGGCTGGTTGGTGCGTCCGCTACAATCTGGATTGTAAGCGGGACTCCTCAAACATCCCACCACTTGTTCATCGCTCCATCAGCGAGTCTCAGAACCCACACTTCCGCCGCAGCCGGCATCCCCGCCTGTGGCCATTGGAACCCATAGCGTGTCGAGCCAATCCAAGCGCAATCTTCTGCTCCTTGCCGCCTTTTCCCTGCTCTCCTTCCTGGTGATGGGCTATCATCCCGGTCTCGAAGACGATGGCGTCTACCTCGCCGCTGTGCTCAGCCGCCTGCATCCCGCGCTCTTCCCCCACGACGCCGAGTTCTTCCGCGTCCAGCTTCAGGCCACCGTCTTTGACACCTGGATGGCCGCATTCGTTCGCCTCTCGCACCTTTCCGTCGCCTGGGCAGAACTGCTCGTCCAGTTTGCCTCCATCGTTCTCATGCTCTACGCCTGCCGCCGCATCGCGGCCCGGCTCTTTCCCGAGCTGCGTGCCCAGTGGGCCGGCGTGGCCATGGTTGGGGCCATGCTCACATTGCCCGTCGCCGGCACCGCGCTCACCCTGGCCGACCAGTACCTCCAGCCGCGCAATATCGCCTCGGCGCTCATCCTGCTGGCCATCGCGCACGTCCTGGAGAATCGCCGCTGGCGGGCCTTCTTCCTGCTGACGCTCTCCTTTGTCATCCATCCGCTCATGACCGCCTTCGGCATCTCCTTCTGCCTCTTTCTTGCGGTCATCCTCAGCCCGCGCGCCGCCGCCTGGCTCAGCTCCACCCTGCGTCCCCGTCCCGGCATGGCCGCCCTCCTCCCCCTCGGCTGGATCTTTGAGCCGCCCAACCCGCTCTGGAAGAAGGCTCTCGACACCCGCACCTACTACTACCTCTACCAGTGGACCTGGTACGAATGGCTGGGTGCTCTGGCCCCTATCCTGCTCTTCTGGCTGCTCTGGCGGCTGGCCCGCCGCCGCGGAGAAACGCCCCTCGCCCGCTTCGCGCTGGCCGTCTTTGCCTACTCCGTCTTCCAGCAGGTAGTTGCCATGCTCCTGCTCGGCATCCCCGCCCTGGTCCGCACCACGCCCTGGCAGCCCATGCGCTACCTGCATCTGGTCTACGTCTTCCTGTGCCTCATCGCCGGCTGTCTGCTGGGTCGGCTCCTGCTTCGCGACCGCGCCTGGCGATGGGCTATCTATCTCATCCTCATCAACGGCGGCATGTTCTTTGCCCAGCGGCAGATGTTTGCCGCCAGCGCCCATCTGGAGCTGCCCGGCATGCGCCCCGTCAATCCCTGGCTCCAGGCCTTTGCCTGGGTACGGCAAAACACCCCCCAGGATGCCTACTTCGCCCTTGACCCGAACTACCTGTCTGCCCCGGCCGAGGACTATCACAGCTTTCGCGCCCTGGCCCAGCGCAGCCAGCTCGCCGACGCCATCAAGGACGCGGCCGTCGTCACCCAGGTGCCCGAACTCGGCACCGAGTGGAACCGCGAAGTCGAGGCGCAGGCCGGCTGGAAGCACTTCCGCATCGCGGATTTTGAAAGACTTAAGGCGCAATTCGGCGTAAATTGGGTGCTCCTCGCTTCCCCGCCGCCCGGCGGGCTGGACTGCCGCTGGCACAATGCCATGCTCACCGTCTGCCGCATACCGTAGATCGCTTAGGCCTGTTGCCCGGGACGAGCAAATGCTCTCCTGCGGCGCAGCGCCACACGACCGCGCCTCCACCGCCACAAAACCTGCAAATACCTGAAATTCTGCTTACTGTAACCACTCTCCAGCGTCGTATCATTACCCTATCGGGGCTCATTAAGCGCACGTCCGGCAAATAACATGATCAATGGAAAGAAAGTGGTCGTCGTTCTTCCTGCTTACAACGCTGAGAAGACCTTGGAAAAGACGATCCAGGAAGTCTCAGGCGTCGTGGACGCCTGCATCTTAGTCGACGACCGCAGCAGCGACAAAACCGTGGAACTCGCCCACCGCCTGGGTCTCCAGGTGATCGTGCACGAGCGCAATCGCGGCTACGGCGGCAACCAGAAGACCTGCTATGCGGCTGCGCTCAATGAAGGCGCGGACATCGTCGTCATGCTGCACCCGGACTACCAGTACTCGCCGCTTCTCGCCGAGCCCATGGCCAGCATGATCGCCTACGGCGTCTACGACATCGTCCTCGGCTCGCGCATCCTAGGCGGCGGAGCCCTGCGCGGCGGCATGCCGCTTTACAAGTACATCGCCAACCGCGCGCTTACGTTCTTTGAGAATCTGCTGCTGGGCGCCAAGCTCTCGGAGTACCACACCGGTCTCCGCGCCTACAGCCGTGAACTGCTGCTCTCCCTCCCCCTCGAAGCCAACTCGGAGGACTTCGTCTTCGACAACGAATTGCTGGCGCAGTGCATCTACATCGGCGCCCGCATCGGCGAGATCTCCTGCCCCACGCGCTACTTCCCTGAGGCCTCGTCCATCAATCTGCGCCGCAGCACCATCTACGGTCTCAGCGTGCTCAAGACCACCGTGGATTGCGTGGCCGCGCGGCTTGGCATCTACCGCAAGCCCATCTTTAACTTTCCCCCGATCCACCTGAAGCAGAGTAAGACATCCATACCGCTATCAGCGGAGGAGATTTCATGAAGTTTCCCCAGGACGGGCGCCTGCCCATCCTCCGCCTGGCTGCCCTCACTGCTGCCGCGCTTGTGATCCACGGTTATCATCTTGGCGTTGAAGACGGAGAAATCTACATCCCAGCCGCGCGGCGGCTCATCCACCCGCATCTGTATCCATTTGCGCCTGAGTTCTTTCTGTCCCATGCGCATCTCTCGCTCTTCAGCCCCATTCTGGCGGTAACGGCGCGCCTGACGCATATGTCCATCGACTGGACCATCTTCGTCTGGTACCTCATCAGTCTCTTCGCTACGCTGACCTCGTGCTGGCTGTTTGCCTCGGCATGTTTCTCCAGCGCCCGCGCCCGCTGGACGTCCATGGCGGTCATTACGGCGGTGCTCACCATGCCTGCCACGAATACCGGGCTTTTGCTCATGGATCCTTACCTGACCGCGCGCTCCCTCTCCACGCCGCTCACCCTCTTCGCCCTGGCCGCGTTTCTTCAGGGCAGCTATGTGTGGATGGGCGTGGCCATGCTGCTTACCGCGTCGGTTCACCCCCAGATGGTCGTCTACCTGCTCTTCCTCGTTGGGGTCATCTGGGTAGCAGAGCGCAAACGATCCACCGTCCGCGAACCGGAGCCGGCGCTGGCTTCGGCCATCGCCCTCATGCCCACCGGCTTTCATCTCAGTCCAGCCACCGGCCCCTATCGCGAGGCGCTCTTCTCCCGCGATTACTTCTTCCTCTACAACTGGACCTGGTATCACTGGCTCGGCCTGCTGGGCCCGCTGGCCATCCTGGCCTGGTTCTGGAAAGCCGACCTGCGCGGCACCCTGCCCGGCTTCCGCCGCATCTGTTTTGCTCTGCTGCCCTTCGGCTTGCTCTCCATCGCCGCAGCGGCGCTCCTCTGCTCCTCGCCGGACTTTGAGATGTTCGTCCGCCTTCAGCCATTGCGCTCCTTCCATCTGATTACGCTCATCTTTGTCCTGCTCTTCGCCGGCGTCGCAGGGGAGTATCTGGCCAAAGGCCGCCCCTGGGTCATAGCGGCAATCGCATTGCCGCTGGCCATCGGCATGTTTGTGGTCTCCCGCCAGACCTATCCCCACAGTCCCCAGATCGAGCTGCCCTCGAATACCAGCAGCAACCCCTGGGTCAACACCCTGCTCTGGATCAGATCCCACACCCCCACGGACGCTGTCTTCGCCGTGGATTCCCGCTACTTCAAGGACCCGGTGGTCGATGTGCACGGCTTCCGCGCCATCTCCGCGCGCTCTGAACTGGCTGACTACTACAAGGACGGCGGCGTCGTCTCCCTGTTCCCCGCCCTCGCCCCGGAGTGGAAGCGGATGAGCAACGCCACCTACGGCCTCAACCACTTCACCCCCGCGCAATTCCGCGCGCTGCGTCAGGAGTACCCTGCAGTCTCCTGGACCGTCATCCATGGCCAGGCGCCAGCCTCCATGACCTGCCCCTACCAGCAGGGCGGATTCAGCGTCTGCCAGATGCCGCAGAGCTGACAAATTCCATGGGCCGGACCGCAGCCATCGGGACTGTACTCCCTGCTTGGTTCCGGCCCTATACCTTTGGATAGCTTGGCGATTTAGCCTCTATCCCGCACAATAGAAATACCAATGTCTTCTGCGCCGTTGAGGAGACGGCTTCATGCTCAATCTCTCGCAACGATTGATCCTGGGCTGCGTGTTGCTGGCAGGCCTCACCGTCGGCCTTGTCCTGCTCACGCATCGTGTGCTGGTCGCGGCCGGCCTTGGTAACCTCGCGCTCGGCTTCGCGATTGCCGCGGCCGTCGTCGCCCTCGCCACCATCGCCCTGGTCCTGCTGCCCATCCACACCCTGGCCCGCGACGCGCGCCGGCTTGCCGAGGGCAACCTCGACCATCATGTCGAGTGGAGCAGCCGCGATGACTTCGGCGTGATCGCCAGTGAAATGAGCCGCATCGCCGTGCGGCTGCGCGAGCTGCGCGACACCGAGGCCGGACGCCGCCAGATGGAGTTCCAGCTCTCCGACGCCGTCCTCCAGTCCATCTTTGAACCCATCATCGTCACGGACAGCAAAGGCCACGTGCTCAAGGTGAACCAGGCCGCCGCTGAGGTTCTCGGCGAGGCCGCGGGCGACCGCATGGCGCTCACCACCACCCCCGGCGGTGGGAAGATTCTCACCGCCATCCGCGACGCCGTCGCCATGCAGAAAGCAGTAGCCGGCGAAGGCGATGCCGCCATGCTGCCCATGCGCATCGGCAAACAGTCGCGTAGCTTCCGCCTCCGCACCACGCCCATGCGCGACTCCGAAGGACGCCTGCTCGGCGCCGTCACTACGCTCGAAGACGTCACCACGTTGCAGGACACCGATCGCTTCAAATCCCAGTTCATCGCCGTTGCCAGCCGCAAGCTGCGCGATCCCCTCCTCCAGTTGCGCCGCGGCCTCTACGCTCTTGGGCATGGCTTCGCCGGCAGCCTGCAGCCGCTTCAGGCCGAACTGGCCAACATGGCCATCGCTGAGGCTGAAAATCTGAATGACCTCATGGGCGACCTCATCGAAGTGGCCGAGCTCGACATCGGCACCCGCGAGTTCAAGAAAGAGCAGCTTCGCCCGCTGCGGGTTCTTACCCTGGCCCGCGACCGCCACTGCGACGAAGCCACCCGCAAGCATATCCGCATCGATGTGAATGCCTACGCCGATCTCTCCGTGATTGAAGCCGATCGGCGGGCCGTCCGTTCCATCTTTGACAATCTGCTCTCCAACGCCCTGCGCTACACCCCTGAAAACGGCGAGATTCTGCTTGCCGCCGAAGAGATCAAGGACTTTGTGCAATTCACCGTGCGCGACACCGGGCGAGGCATCGAGGCCGAGCGCCTGAGCAAGATCTTTGACCGCTTCAATCCCTTCTCTGAGCGCGGCTCCGGCCTGGGCCTGGCCCTGGTCCGCCGCCTGGTTGAGTCGCTCGGCGGGCAGATCGCCGTGGAGAGCCGCCTCGGCCACGGAACCACCTTCCGCTTCACGCTTCCCGTCGCCTCCGTCAGCGAGGCCCGGCATCCTGTGGAGGTAGGCTGAGCATGGCTGAACTTCATCTCGAGCACCCGCAGGAGCAGGCCAAGCTCCGCATCTACATCGGCGCAGCCCCCGGCGTCGGCAAAACCTATCACATGCTCGATGACGCCTACCTGATGCGCCATCAGCAGGGTATGGACGTGGTCATCGGCCTCGTCGAGCCGCACAGCCGCCCGGAGACCGCCGCCCGCATCCGCGACCTGGAGCAGGTGCCGCTGCGCGAGATCCCCTATCGCGGCGTCACCCTCAGGGAGATGGACCTCGACGCCATCCTGGCACGCCGTCCCCACACCGTCATCGTCGATGAGCTGGCCCACACCAACGTCCCCGGCTGCCGCAACCGCAAGCGCTACGAGGATGTGCTGGAGCTGCTCGACGCCGGCATCAACGTGATGACCGCCGTCAACATCCAGCATCTGGAGACGCTCAACGACGCCGTCAACCGCTCCGCCGACACCGTCATCCGCGAAACCGTTCCTGACAGCTTCTTCAAGCGCGCCGATGAGGTCGTCAACATCGACATCACCATCGATGAGCTGCGCAATCGCCTGCGCCAGGGCAAGATCTACGCTCCTGAAAAGGTCGAGCAGGCCCTCGCCAACTTCTTCCGCAAGGGCAACCTGAACATGCTCCGCGAGCTGGCCCTGCGCACCACCGCCGAACAGGTCAGCAGCCGCGCCGCCGAGTACCGCCGCACCCAGGGTCTGGAGCAGGCCCCCATCCCCGAGAAAGTCATGGTCTGCCTGAGCAGCCGTCCCGGCACCGAACGCCTGCTGCGCGTGGGCACCCGCATCGCCGGCCGCCTGGCCACCAA
>DAIDGZ010000090.1 GCA_027452125.1 Acidobacteriaceae bacterium
GCCCCTTCTGCTCGTGAAGGTTTGTACAGCAGGGAGTTTCGACGGCAACTGCGGCATCGCCACAGCCTTATACAAATATGACCCGCAAGCCAATCACTTCGTTCGTGTGTTCCTCAACGTCACAGGACGGAACAACAACGAGGACACGCGCATTGTAGACAGCGGGCCCATTCAGGGAGACGTGATTGTTGACTATCCCACAGAACACGCACCGTACACCTATTGGATTGAGGTCTACAGACCCGACAAAACAGGTCAATATAGTCGGATTCTCCGCTATCGCGGCAGCACCGGCTACAACGACGGTAATCCGCTGGCTGTACCCGACTCCGAAATGCCCACAATCTTGAAGCGGGTCGGGTTATGGCACCCTGGCGATCCGTTGCCGGTTCCCTTGAGTCTGCCCAAGCGATGCAGCCATCTGTTCCTACGCAACGGGGAAGAGTGGTGTAAATGATGATTGGGTCCACCTGGAGATTTGCGCCCGCCCAACCCCGCAAAAAAATCGCCCGCTCTGCCCAACCCTTTGCAGAAAATTTCCCCGGCCTGTCCTATCCTTGCCTCAGGATGCGAACCGCCACGCGCCGCGCAGGGCTCAGTCAGCATGTCAGCCCCTGAAAAAATCAGCATTTTCCCGCATAAAAACGCCCGATTGCAGCATCGATACACACCATTTTTTGCCCGGTTTTCGCAGTAGGCTTGGTCTCGCAAATCGTTGACCCGCAACAGCTTGCTTCCACCCGTCGCCGCCGGCAAGCAGGCAAAAAAACGGGTACCCCACCCCCCCGGCAAGTCGGAGGTCAGGCGCGCTCAGGCCGAGCCGCCGCTACACCCGGCAGCCTGCCTCCAGCGGCGGCGCATCCTGGTGCTTGTACATCAGGAAGAACTCGCGATGGCCCAGCAGCTCCGGCTTGCTCATCTGCCCCGCGGCCACGTCCGCCACCAGGTTCAGCAGCTCCTCGGCGGCTTCGTCCAGCGTCCTCTCGCCGCTCAGCACCCGCCCGGCGTTGAAGTCCATGTCGTCCTGCATGCGCCGGTAGGTCTGCTGGTTGCCCGTCACCTTGATCAGCGGCGCCACCGCGCTGCCGATCACGCTGCCGCGCCCGGTAATGAACAGCACAATCTGTGCCCCGGCGGCGATCAGGTCCATGATGCCTTCCGTATCGTTCGGATTGGTGTAGCCAAACTGCATAAAGTGCGCGTCCGGCACCGAGTCCAGCAGCCATAGCCCGGCATGCGGCGGCCGCTGCGACACCCGAACAACGCCCTGGATCGGCCGGCTGCCGCTCTTGGCAAACGCGCCCATGCTCTTCTCTTCAATCGTGGTCAGCCCGCCGGCAAAGTTGCCCGGCGCCACCGAGTACTGCCGCACCGCCTTGCAGTAGGCCAGCATCTTGTCATAGGTGGCGCCCAGCTCCTGCGCGGCCTGCGCCGTGGCCGCCCGCGCCAGCATCAGCTCCCGCAGCCCGATCATCTCCACCACTTCCTCGAAGATGGCCGTGCCGCCCCGGTCCACCAGCAGGTCATACGCCCGGCCCACCACCGGGTTCC
Source organism: Acidobacteriaceae bacterium (assembly GCA_027452125.1). Lineage (GTDB taxonomy): Bacteria > Acidobacteriota > Terriglobia > Terriglobales > Acidobacteriaceae > Telmatobacter. Next base: position 1,552 of record DAIDGZ010000090.1, read on the forward strand.
CCGCCAGCCCCGACGTGCCGTCCGACCCCCCGCACTCCGCGCCAATCGTCAGGTCCGCCCACCCCATGGGCACGCGCACCTCCGCCGCCCGCATCCGCGCGCGCAGTTGGCCCACAAGCTGCTTGCCCAGCGCCACGCTCGACCGCGTCCCGCCCTGCTCCTGGATAAAGAACGCCTCCGCCGGCCGCCCCGACTGCCGCACCACCTCCGCCAGCCGCTGCGGCTGCGTATACTCGCAGCCCAGCCCCACGCACACCACCCCGCCCACATTCGGATGCGTGCCCAGCGCCAGCATCAGCCGGATCGCGTAGTCATTGTCATAGCACCCCGGGAAGCCGATCACGTGCACATCCGCCTCCCCCTTGCCGATCTCCTGCGCCACAAAGCTGGCGCACTCCACCGTGTAGATCACCAGAATGTGGTTGCGGATGCCCTTGCGGCCGTCGGGCCGCAGATAGCCCTCCCAGGTGCGATTAACCATGTGCGTTGTCTCCCGGTGCCCCGGTATGCAGGTCAAACGAGCCGGAGCGCTCATCCAGTTGGCTGCGGCAGTTGTGCAGATGCACCCACACCCCCGGTGCAATCGCCCGCGTAGCAATCCCAATCACCACGCCAAACTTGGTCACCTCAGCGCCCTCGGCAATGGGCGCAACGGCAATCTTGTGCCCCAGCGCGATGGCTTCCTGCGCGGTGATCTCTTTCTCCTGCGCAGCCCCGATGATCCGCAACGCGGTTCCCGCGTCGGCATGGTCCAGCAGGGTCGCCACATTGTCCGCGGCATGCACCTGAAAGGCGGTCGGGCCTGTACTCATCGTCATCTCTGGCCGGGCACGCTCATCATCACTGTCTGGCCTGCCCGCCCTCTTTTATTCAATCGCATACACCGCATAGACCGTGGCCTCGCGGCTCACCTTGTCCGGGGCAATCGCCAGTGGCTGCGCCTCCGGCGCGGCAGCCTTCGCCATGGCAAACACGCGCGGCCGGATCATCGGCGCGGAAACCTGGTTGCTCACATAGATCAGCCGGCCCAGCGTCACGCCCATGCCCCGCGCCAGCACCGCTGCATTCTCTTTGGCGTGCTCGGCGGCGTTCTCCAGGGCCTTCGCTTCCAGCGCCTTCTCGTCCTTTACCGTCCAGTCGATGTCGCCGCTGGAGTTGGCGCCGGCCGTGATGGCCGCATCCAGAATCTCCGCCGCCCGCTCCGGGGCAACGCGCACCGTCCACTGCTGCACCAGCGTGAACTTGTGCGGCTTGTCCCACTGGCGGCTCAGCCGCTGCGACTCGCTGTGGATGGCCGTCTGCGGCACACCCTCGGCCTTCACCGCGTCGATAATGGCATTCGAGGTGCGCGCGCCGTCGGCATAGGCGCTCTTGGCGTCCTCCGGCTGGGTCTCAAAGCCAATGTGCAGAACGGCCAGGTCTGGGTCCATGTCCGCCCGCCCCTCCGCCGTCACCGTCAACGTCCGGTTGGCCGCGTCGATGTTGAGCTGGGGCTGTGCCGGCTGCTGTGCGCTAGCCGCAAGACCGCCCATCAGCGCCGCTGTTGCCGCAAGTGTCCAAATCCGTTGCATCGTCACGACCTCCTTGAGACTGCCATGGTCTGTCCTATTGGACGCGCCGCCTGTCCAGCCGACGCACGGAATGTTGCCCTCACTGCCTCGTTGCGTACTTGCTACCAAACTGCCGCAGCTTGGCCAGCGTGGCCGCAGCCTGACCCGAGTCGATCGCCTCGGCGCCCATGGCCACGCCCTCTTTCAGGTCGCCAGCCAGTCCGGCTGCCACCAGCCCGGCGGCAGCATTCAGCAGCACAATATCGCGCCGCGCTCCGGGAATCCCCGTCAGCACGTCATACAGCAGGGCTGCATTGGTGGCCACGTCGCCGCCAATGAACTGATCCAGTGTCGTGCGCGGCAGCCCAGCCATCTCCGGCGTAATCCGCGCCGCGTTCATCGTGGACTCGCCATTCTCGGCCTCCTCAATGCGCGCTACCACCGACTCGCCGGTGGTCGTCAGCTCGTCGATACCGTCGGAGCCATGCACCACAAAGGCTCGCTTGGCCTTCAGCGCCTTCAGCGCGCGGCCCACCAGCAGCACCTTGCTCGGAGCCAGCACGCCGATCACCTGTGTCCGCGCCTCGGCGGGATTGGTCAGCGGTCCGCATAGATTGAAGATGGTCCTGAAGCCCAGCGCCTTGCGCAGCGGCCCCACCGCTTTCATCGCAGGATGATAGTGCGGAGCATACAGGAACATGAAGCCTGTCTCGCGCAGACAATCCACGGCCAACTCCGGCTCCAGGTCAATCGGCACACCCAGTGCCTCCAGCACATCGGCCGATCCGCACCGCGAAGTCACCGCGCGGTTGCCGTGCTTGGCCACATGAGCCCCGGCGGCTGCCGCCACTAGCGCCGCGCCAGACGAGATATTGAAGGTGAGCGGACCGCCGCCCCCCGTGCCCACCACGTCCACCAACTTGCCGCGTTCTTCGTCGGTCAGAGGAACAGGCGTCACCCGGGCCCGCATCACCTGAACAAATCCCGCCAGTTCCGGGGCCTGTTCGCCACGCGTAGCCAGCACTGCCAGCAGAGCTGCGGTCTCCACCTCCGGCGTCTTGCCGGCCAGAATCTCCTCCAGCACCTCGGCGGCCTGCTGCTGGGTCAGGGCCGCGCCATCCTCGGCCAGGGTCTTCAACAGTTCTTTCACAAGACTCATACCTCTTCATGGTAAAGGCGCAGAGTGCGGTGTTTGCCGCGCCTTCGGGCCGCACGATACTATGAAAACACCGCTGCCACGGTCTCGTAGGCCCGGATTGATCCGGCCGCGGTCCCGAATCCTCCTAGAAACACAGCGGGCTGGGCGGTTCCTACCTCTATGAAAATTCACGAGTATCAGGCGAAGGAAATCCTGGCGAAGTACGGCGTGGCCGTGCCCCGGGGCGAGATGGCCAACACGCCGGAGGAAGCCGCGGCGGTGGCGCGCAAATTGTTTTCAGAGGGCGCGAGCGGCGTGGTGGTGAAGGCGCAGATTCACGCCGGAGGCCGCGGCAAAGGCGGCGGCGTGAAGGTGGCGCGCACGCGCGAAGAAGCCGATGAGCACGTGAAGAACATCCTGGGCATGCAGCTGGTGACGCACCAGACGGGTCCGCAAGGGCAGAAGGTGCAGCGGCTACTGGTGGAAGAGACGGCGGCGATTGACCGCGAGCTCTACCTTGGTATTGTGCTGGATCGCGCGACGGGCAAGCTGGTGTTTATGGCGTCGCAGGCCGGCGGCATGGAGATTGAAGAAGTGGCGGCGAAGACGCCGGAGGCAATCTATAAGGAAGCGATTGATCCGGCGGTGGGCTTTGGCGCATGGCAGGCACGCAAGCTGGCCTTTGCGCTGGGGCTGAAGCCGACGCAGATCAACCAGGCCGTGCACTTCTTCCAGGCGCTGTACAAGGCGTTTGTGGAGACGGATGCTTCGCTGGCCGAGATTAATCCCTTCATCACGACGAAGGATGACAAGCTGTTCGCGCTGGACGCGAAGATGAATTTCGACGACAACGCTCTGTTCCGTCACGCTGACATCAAGGCGCTGCGCGACGTGGCTGAGGAAGACCCGCTGGAAGTGGAGGCGAGCAAGTACGCGCTGAACTACATCAAGCTGGACGGGTCGATTGCTTGCATGGTGAACGGCGCAGGTCTGGCGATGGCGACGATGGACATCATCCAGTACGCAGGCGGGAGCCCGGCGAACTTTCTGGATGTGGGCGGCGGTGCAACGCAGGAACAGATTGAGCACGCGTTTGAGATTCTGCTTTCCGACAAGAATGTGAAGGCCATCTTCATCAACATTTTTGGC
>DAIDGZ010000091.1 GCA_027452125.1 Acidobacteriaceae bacterium
TGAGGCAGTGCAGCAGGCCGGCGGTGATGGCCAGCGGCGTGCCGATGCCCAGGCCCATGAGCATGTAGCCGATCTGGCTCACGGTGGAGAAGGCCAGCATGCGCTTGAGGTCAGTCTGCACCATGGCATACATAACGCCGACGGCCATGGTGGCGGCGCCGATCCACACTACGGAGGCGCCCCACGCGGCCGGCCAGACGCCGAAGCTGTGCATGCGCGCGCAGAGGTAGACACCCGCCTTGACGTAACAGGCGGCGTGCAGCAGCGCACTCACCGGCGTGGGCGCGGCCATGGCTTCGGGGATCCAGGTGTGCAGCGGGAATTGCACGCTCTTGGCCACCAGGCTGAAGAGCATGAGCGCGAAGACGCCGCTGGTGACGCTATGGGCCACGGCAGGATCAGTCCACAGGGCGCTGCCGGTGCGGTGATAGAGGACGAGGATGGCGGCCAGCAGTCCGTAGCCTGCGATGTGCGTCATGAGCAGCACCTTGCGCGCGCCACGCACCGCCTCGCGGTTGGTGTACCAGAAGCCCACCAGGCTGAAGGAGCAGAGACCGACCACTTCCCAGCAGAGGTAGAAGAAGAACAGGTTGGCGCTGAAGACCAGGCCGACAAAGCCGCCAATGAAGATCAGCATGGAGCAGTAGAAGCGTGTGGCGGCGTGGTCGTGGGCCATGTATCCGATGGAGTAGAGCAGCACCAGTCCGCCGATCCATGTGCCCATGAGTGCGAAGAGGATGCTGAGTGCATCGACGTGCAGGGCCAGCGCGAAGGGGCCATCCCAGCCGAGCGGAGTCAGGTCCACGGCCCTGCCGGAGTACACCAGAGGGGCCAGCGCGGCGACGGCAAGCATGGCTGGCGCGCAGGCGAGGAAGGCGAGAACACCCTTCATGCGGGCGGTCAGGAGCCGTGCCGCCAGGAGTTGCAGCGCCGCACCCAACAGCAGCGAGCAGGGGGCGATCAAAAGAAGGCTCGCGGCGTTCATACCAACATGGTGAGCACGAGAGCGGCGAGTGCGATGTGACGGCGCCCACAGATGCCAGCGAAGGTATTCCCTATGGAATTTCATGCTGCCGCATGAAAATGCACGCCCTCCGCAAGGGGACGGAGGGCGCGAGGCATTGCTGTTGCCGATGCGAGGGAGGTTACGGGTGGACTCCGGCTTTGATCAGCGCATCCGCCCACAGCTCATAGCCCTTGTCGCTGGGGTGAGTGCCATCGGGCATTATGTCGTGGGGCAGGGTTCCATCGGGCTGCAGGAACTGCTTGCCGATGTCGATCCAGGTGACGCTGGGGTCGTGCGCGTAGCGCGCCGCGAGGATACGATTGGTGGCGGTGATGGGCGCGCGCAGTGGACTATCGGGCGTGAAGCCGCGGGGAAAGATAGCCATGAGCAGGATGCGGCTCTGCGGCGAGCGCTGGTGCACTTCGTCGATGATGGCGCTGACGCCGCCGGCAACCTCCTGCGGAGTGTTAGTGCGGCAGTGCACGGTGCCGGTGAGGTTGTTAGTGCCGATGTTGATGACCACCCATTTGGGATGCATGCCTTCGAACTCGCCCTGGCGGAGCCGCCACAGGACATTCTGGGTGCGATCCCAGCCGAAGCCCATGTTGATGACGGAGAGTTGGCCGAAGGCATGCTGCCAGGAGCCGGGGCCATGCACGCGGGTGGCCCGCGGCGGGCCGGCCCAGTAGTGCGTGATGGAGTCGCCGATGAGCACCAACTGCGGCTGCGTGGCGCGGGCCAGCGCCAGCTCGGCGTGGTGGCGCGCATACCAGTCGTAGGAGTCCTGCTCGAGCCAGTCGACGGGGATGAGCGCGGTGTTGATGTCTTTCATGTCGGCGAGAGGCATCCGCGGCTCATCGCCCATGAGCTTGGCCAGCGTGGGTTCAATGGCCTCCGCCATCTTGTGCTGCGCGTCGGTGGCGGGATGCAGCGCCCCGCGGGGATGAGACAGGCGCGGATCGTAGAACATGCTGGTGTCGAGCTTGCCGTCGCGGTAGAAGATGGAGCCGATGTCGAGGTAGGTGACGCGTGCGTTTTCGCCGTAGCAAGTGGCGAGGTAGCGGTTCACGGCCTGGTCGGCGGCGGTTTTTTCGGAGGAGACATCGCTGGGCAGAATGCCGAGCAGCAGGATGTGCGTTTGCGGCAAGCGGCGTTCCAGATCGTTGACCACGGCGTCGATGCCGGTTTCGGTTTCCTCGGCGGTCTGGTGCGCCCATCCGGTGTTGTTGGTGCCGATGAGCAGGACGGCCACTTTGGGATGCAGGCCAGCCACTTCGCCATGATCGAGGCGCCATAGCACGTTGGCCGTGGTATCGCCACTGAAGCCCAGGTTGAGCGCTTTGCGCGGGGCATAGAACTGCTGCCAGGTGGGCTGGAAGTTCTGGTCGGGCGGCTGCGCCTTGTCGTAGTTGTTGGTGATGGAGTCGCCGATCATGAGGAGCTGCGTGTCGGGGTGGTCGTGGATGGACTGGAGAATGGCCTCATGCCTGGCCATCCACCAGGTTCCCTGCATGTGGGTGGTTTGCGGAGTGACGGCGGGATTGGCATCGGGATATTTGTTCTGTGCGTGGGCAAAGCCGCACAGCGCAAGAGGCAACGCGAGAACCGCAGCAGCCACGGCGGGATGGCGTAGGGAAGAGCGAAAGGCGGAGCGGAAAGGCATCATCCCGCCATTGTAAAAGCGGGATGGGAGGGCGGGTTCAAGCGAGATGGGATGAGGCGGCTTCTATCCCAGAAACATCCCCGCGATGGAGGCCGAGATGAGGTTGGCCATGGTGCCGGCGAGCATGGCGCGGACGCCGAGTTTGGCCAGGTCGTTGCGGCGTTCGGGCACCAGCGCGCCGATGCCGCCGATCTGCATGCCGATGGAGCCGAGGTTGGCAAAGCCGCAGAGCGCGAAGGTGGCGATGGTGAAGGAGCGCGGCGCCAGAGCGGCCTTCTGCGCGCCGAGGCCGATGTAAGCGATCACCTCATTGAGCGCCATGCGCGTGCCCAGCAGGTTGCCGATGGCCATGCAGTCGTGCCAGGGCACGCCGATGAGCCAGGCGACGGGCGCGCCGACGTAGCCGAGGATCTGGCCGAGAGTGCCGGGCACCCAGTGGAAGCCGGCATGCATGTGGACCCAACCGAGCAGGCCGTCGAGCAGCGCGACGAGGGCGAGGAAGCTGATGAGCATGATGCCCACGTTCCAGGCCAGCTTGCCGCCATCGATGGTGCCGCGGGCGATGGCGCCGATGAGGTTTTCTTCCTTGTGGGTTTCCTCTTTGGGGATGACGACGCGGCCCTCGGTGGCCGGCGTTTCGGTTTCAGGCACCAGCATCTTGCTGATGAGGATGGTGCCCGGCGAGGTCATGATGACGGCGGACAGCAGATGCCGCGCCTCCACGCCCTGCGCGATGTACATGGCCATGATGCCGCCGGAGACGTGGGCCATGCCGCTGGTCATGATGGTCATGAGCTCACTGCGCGTGGCTTTGGAGAGAAAGGGGCGGATGGTGAGCGGCGCTTCTGTTTGGCCCATGAAGATGCTGGCCGCCACATTCATGCTCTCTGCGCCAGAGATGCGCATGGTTTTGAGCATGACCCAGGCCATGCCGCGGATGATGATCTGCATGACGCCGATGTGATACAGGACGGCGAAAAATGCAGAGATGAAGATGATGGTGGGCAGCACCTGGAAGGCGAAGATGGCGCCGGGGCTGGGAGCGAGCACTTTGCCCAGCGCGCCGGCGTTGGGCAGGCCGAGCTGGCCAAAGACCATCTGGGTGCCGGCGAAGGTGCAGGCGAGCATGGAGTTGACCACATTGCCGGCCCAGGTCATGAACTCCTGCCCGTAGTTGAAGCGCAGAACCAGGAAGGCGAAGGCGAACTGCAGACCGATGCCCCAGGCGATGGTGCGCCAGCGGATGCGCTTGCGATCGGTTGAGGCAAGCCAGGCAACAAACAGAACAGCCAGGATTCCAAGCACTCCGGTATAGCGGGCCAAGTAGGTTCCTCCTGAAGAAAGCGGTCTTCAGCTTGCAGCCATCAGCGCATTTTATGCGGCCCGCGGCTGATTTCCGGGGCAGGCAACTGCGGATGTGTACCAAAAGGCTAGCAGCTGAGGGGCGTAAGTGAGTTTGCCGATGTGCGCAGATGCGCCTCTGCCGTTTCGCGGGTGAAGATGCCGTTGACCAGCGGCAGGGCAGCGGGCGGGGAGGGCGCGATGACGATGGCTTCGCGCAGGAGGGCAGAGGGCTGGGTGAGGCGCCCGCTTGTTGTGGCGTACAGCGTGGCCAGCGGCTGTCCCTTGTGCACCTGTGCGCCGCGGCGGGCGTGGAAGAGGATGCCGGCGTGAGGGTCGACAGGCTCGCCAGCCTTCTCCCGGCCCGCTCCGAGCCGCTGCACGGCCCAGCCGAGCTTCATGGTGTCCATCGCGCAGATGTAGCCGGATTGCCATGCCTCGATGACGCGGGTGGCGCCGGGATTGTGGAAGGCCGCGGGGTTGTCGAAGATGTGCGTATTGCCGCCCTGGGCCTCGATCATGGTGAAGAAGATGCGCAATGCAGAGCCATCCTGCAAGGCGGCTTCGGCGCGAGCGGCACCTTCTTCCGGGGTAGCGGCCTGCCCGCCGAGATGAATCATCCAACCGGCGAGAATGAGCGAAAGGGCGCGCAGATCTTCGCTCTCTGCGGGGCGCCGGCCGCGCAGCAGTTCGACGGCTTCGACGAGTTCGATCCAGTTGCCGGCGGCGCGGCCCAGAGGCTGATCCATGTCCGTGAGCAGAGCCACGGTGCGGGTGCCGGCGGCCTCAGCGGTGGCCACCATCAGCGCCGCGGCATACTCTGAGTCCGCGCGCTTGCGCAGGAAGGCGCCGGAGCCGGTCTTGACGTCGAGCACCAGCGCATCGAGACCCGCGGCGAGCTTCTTGCTGAGAATGGAGGCGCAGATGAGGCCGGGATTCTCCACTGTGCCGGTGCGGTCGCGCAGCGCGTAGAGCACGCGGTCGGCGGGGACGATGGACGGGGTCTGGCCGATGATGGATGCGCCGCAGCGGGCCAGTACGGCTTCGAACTCCGCGAGTGTGAGCTGCGTTCGATAGCCGGGAATGGACTCCAGCTTATCGAGCGTGCCGCCGGTGTGGCCCAGCGCACGGCCGCTGATCATGGGCACGGCTACGCCGCAGGCCGCGGCCAGGGGTGCGATGAGAAAGCTGGTCTTGTCGCCCACGCCGCCGGTGGAGTGCTTGTCTACGGTGGCCTTGCCGAGCCGCGCGGGGTTGAACTTTTCCCCCGAGTCGCGCATGGCCAGGGTGAGCGCGCGAATCTCGTCAAGCGTGAGCCCACGCAGCCACGCAGCCATGAGCCAGGCGGCAAGCTGCTCCAGCGGCAGGGTTCCGGAGGCTGCTCCGGTGACGACAAAGGCAATTTCATCGGGGGTGAGCGCGCCGCCGTCGCGCTTCCTGAGGATGAGGTCGATCATGTGCGGCGGAGGAGTCTGCGTGTGGAGCGACGGTGCCTGAGTCTTGCTCATCGTGTCATACCCTGTTTCAGATTCATCTCAAAGGCTAGCGGTAGCACTTCGCGGAAGGGCAGGGTGCGTACGCCGTCTGCGACGGGGAAGAGGACTGGGGCGTCTGGCTCAATGAACTCGGCGAGCACCTGGCGGCAGGCGCCGCAGGGCGGGCTGGGGGCTTCGTTGAGGTTGGCCACGGCCACGGCGAGCACACGAATCTCCGGGCCGAACTCGGCTACGGCGCGCACCAGGGCGGAGCGCTCGGCGCAGAGGGTGAGGCCATAGCTAACGTTCTCGACATTGGCGCCGGTGACCACGCGGCCATTGTTCAACAGGAGCGCGGCACCGACGCGAAAGCCGGAGTAGGGGGCATAGGCCTGTTGCGCGGCCTGGCGGGCGGCTTCCAGCAGAGTTGGCAGCTCTGTTGCGGGTGCGGATGGAGCATCCATCGCTGGTTCCCCTCACTGAGTGGATTGCATCTCGATGCTAATCCTTTTCCCTGACTGTGTATATCGGCGCTCAAGTTATGCGGCGCGTCTCCGATAAATCTCGTGAGTGCAACTGCGCGGAAGCCAGCATGGCAGCGGTGCGGACGGTCAGGCCAATGGATGATTTGACACGCGAGTTTTTGATTGAGAGCCAGGAGGGGCTGGACCGCATGGAGCGGTGCCTGACCGACCTGGAGGGGCGGCCGCAGGACAAAGCACTGCTGGCAGAGATCTTCCGCGCAGTCCATACCATCAAGGGAACTACCGGATTCCTTGGCTATCACCGACTGGAGAAGCTGGCTCACGCGGGCGAGAACCTGCTGGGCCTGCTGCGCGACGGCAAACTGGCCGCCGATGCGGAGATCATCACGGGTCTATTGCAGTTGCTGGATGGACTACGCAGCATTCTTCAGAGCATTGAGCAGAAGGATAGCGAAGGCGCAGGCGAGGATGCGGCGCTGATCCAACGTCTGGACGGCTTGCAGGCGCCGGCGAAGAAGCAGCGCGCGGTGCAGGTGGGAGGCGGCGCTCTTCCTGAGCCGATCCATGCCGAGGATGTGCTGAATCAAGATGCCGCGAGAGCGCCCGCTGTACCGCGACCGCTCCCCGCGGCGGAACCGGAGCCGAGCGCGGCTCAAGCGCCGACACGCGCCAGCGCGGCGGAGAGCACGCTGCGCGTGGATGTGGCACTGCTGAATCGGATGATGAACCTGGTGGGTGAACTGGTGCTGACGCGGAACCAGGTGTTGCAGGCGACGGCCGCCGATCCGTCGATGACGCAACTCTCACGGCGACTGGACATGGTGACAGCGGATCTGCGCGAGTCGGTAATGAAGGCTCGCATGCAGCCCGTATCCAATATCTTTTCCAAGATGCCGCGCATGGTGCGCGACCTGTGCCAGTCGCTGGGGCGAAGGGCGCGCCTGGAGATGGAGGGTCAGGAGACCGAACTAGACAAGAGCCTGCTGGAGGCTATCAAAGATCCGCTTACCCATGCCGTGCGCAACGCTCTGGATCATGGCATTGAGCCGCCCGCAGTGCGCGAGAGCTCTGGCAAAGACGCGGAGGGCGTTCTGCGCCTGCGCGCCTGTCAGGAGGGAAGCCACGTTCTGATTGAAGTGGCAGACGATGGTGCGGGCATCGCCGTGGACAAAGTGCGCAGCAAGGCATTGGAGCGCGGGCTGGTGACGGCGGAGACTGTTGCGCGCATGAGTGAGCGCGAACTGCTGCAGCTGATCTTTCTCCCCGGCTTCTCGACGGCTGCTGCGGTGACCAATGTGAGCGGGCGCGGCGTGGGCATGGATGTGGTGCGCACTAACGTGGAGAAGATCGGGGGCAAAGTAGAAATCGAGTCGCGCGCAGGCAAGGGAACCACGATGCGCCTGCGCATTCCTCTGACCCTGGCGATTATTCCGGCATTGATTGTGCGCAGCGGCGGCCAGAGCTTCGCTTTGCCGCAGGGCGCGATCTCAGAACTGGTGCATGTTTCCGAGGATCAGACAGCAACGGCGATTGAGTGGATCGACGATGCCCCGCTTTACCGGCTGCGCGGCAAGCTGTTGCCACTGGTTTTCCTTGATCGTCTGCTGGCGCGGGAGGACAAGCGTGCTGCGACGAATGAGCGCGGCCATTTCATCACCGTGCTAGACGCTGACGGACGGCGCTACGGGCTGGTGGTGGATAGTCTTGCCGATCCAGAAGAGATTGTGGTGAAGCCGCTGAGTGCGGTACTTAAGGACATTGGCATATTCTCCGGCGCGACGTTGCTGGGAAATGCTGAATTGGCTCTGATTCTGGATCCAGGCGCCATTGCAACCAGGGTTGGCGTGATGTCGCGGGCAGAAGATGAAGAGGCATACGCGGCGGGGGAGAACGAGGACGCCACCGGCGCAGGCCGCAACGACTATTTGCTTGTAGAAGTGGCCGAACGCCGCGCTGCTGTGCCGCTGGCCGATGTCTTGCGCATCGAGCAGCTTCCGCTGAGCCGCATTGAGTACATCGGATATCGTCCGGTGATTCACTTTGAAGGACAGTTGCTGCCGGTGGAGGATGCAGGGGGCTTACTGGCGGCTGCTGCGAGCGATGCGCAGGCGCGGATGATCGTGGTCGTTTGCCGCGATGGTCACAGACACGTGGGCGTCGCCGTCTCGCATGTGCTGGATGTGGCAGCGGGAAGCGCTTTGTTTGAAGCGGGCACGCAGGTGCGGACGGAGGGCGTGACTCTGCTCAAGCAGAGCGTGACCGGCGTGGTGAGCCTGAGTGCCGTGGCATCGCTACCTGCTGCACAGGACGAGGCCGTGAAATGGAGCGCGATGGCGGAGGCTGGCGTATGAGCAAGACGGGAGGAGAGTCCAGAGAGAAGAGTGTGGCTCTGCTGGAGGTTTGTTCCGTGCGATTGGGCAACGCACTGTATGGCATACCCATCACGCACATTCTTGAGATTGTAGGCGCCGCGCATCCGCAGCCGGTGCCGCTGGCTCCAGGATTCGTGGGCGGTCTGGCACATTATCGCGGCGAGGTGCTGACGACGGTGAGCCTGCGCCATTTGCTGGGCATGCCGCCGCAGGAGGGGACGCAGGACATTCTGGTGCTGGAGTGTGCGAGTGGATGCTTCGGGCTGCTGGTGGACTCAGTGGGCGAGGTGCTGACGGTGTCACGCGCCAGCTATGAGCCGAATCCATCCACATTGGACGAATGCCGCAAGGCGTTGTTTGACGGAACCTACAAGCTGAAGGACTTACTTCTGGTGATGCTG
>DAIDGZ010000092.1 GCA_027452125.1 Acidobacteriaceae bacterium
TCAAAATGGTCAGAGGTTTCCCGGGAAATGGATGGAAAAAGGTGCAAAACTGACAAAGATGGTGCGTGGTTTTTCCAAACCGATGGTACACTGTGTCCAGCGTTAGAGCCGAACCGGGCGTGAGCAGTACTCGCCCAACCAAGCAAGATTCTGCCGAAGGTCGCTCCGATTCATCCAGCGCAATTCAATCCAGGAAATACGAACACAATGGAACAAGGTACCGTGAAGTGGTTCAATGACGCGAAGGGCTTCGGCTTCATTTCGCGTCAGAACGGCGAAGATGTCTTCGTGCATTACTCTGCAATCAACTCGAGTGGTTTCAAGAGCCTGCAGGAAGGCCAAGCCGTGCAGTTCAACGTGGTGAAGGGACCCAAGGGCTGGCAGGCTGCGGACGTTCAGCCGCTGTAAGCCTAACCGGCCGGATTCCGGCAGAATCTAGCAAGTCAACAAGCGAGGGCAGGGAGCAATCCCCGCCCTCGTTTGTTTTTGGTGCGCGATCTATTGTCTGCTTAGTTCAGGCGCCAGAAGCCCCAGTTGAGGGCAGAGGCAAAGCTGACCCAAGCCAGATAGGGGACCATAAGCCAGGCGGCAGTGGGCGACATGGGCGCGAAGAGCAGAGCGGTAATCCCGATGGTGACCCAAAGACCCAGCACCTCGACCAGGGCACATCCGATGGCGTGCTGGTGGAAGAAGATCCAAGACCAGGCAAAGTTGAGGGCCAACTGTGCGAGGAAGAGGACGAGGGCTGCAGTGCGCTGAGGAGATGGCGGGGTCAGGCTAACCAGCCAAGCGGCGATAGCCATCAGGGCGTAAAGGGCTGTCCATACCGGGGCAAAGACCCAGTTGGGCGGTGCAAATGCGGGGCGCACCAGGGTGCGATACCAGTTAGGAATCTCGGAGGCTGTCCAGGCGCTACTGACGCCTGCGACTCCAAAACAAAGCGCCAGCCAGAACAAAAGGATGATCCAGCGCATGAGAAGCCTGCCTTTCTGACTCCGTTGGTTGGATGCTTGGCAATAGAAATCGTAGCAGGACAAAAAGAAACGATGCTGGTGGCGATGACCGCGGAGGGTGAGGTCGCCAGCCAGCATCGGAGGGCCGTGAGCGAATTGTGAGTGTCCGGGTGCGTGCCTGCAGCTACGGCCGGACAAAAGTGTTTACTGGTCTTGCATCCGCGCTGAGATTGTCTTGAGCCTGCGGCCCGGGGGAGGGACGGCAGGCGGACTCGGCTGCGGCCTTGAGGACTCTATCGGCAAATCTTCTACAAAGCCCAACTGGGGGCCATACCGAGAATGGCCGCTCCAGAGTAGGCGATAGGACCGTCCCACTCTGGGACAAGAAAGCCGCCTTGAGGGTGAGCGTCGGGGCCAGGTGCGTGGCGATGGTGCTTGCGCAGCATCTCCTGAATCTCGTGCAGCGCCTCGGCGCGCTCCATGCGCGACTGGCGCTCCCAGAACATTACGAATCCCTGGCCGCAGACGCAGCAGCGAGTTTCGGCATTTCCATTGGTGGTTTTGCAAAGTACCTGCATTGTTCATTCCTCCCCCGGCTGGACTTTTCCAGCCACGCAGACACAGTAGCCAACTTGAAGAACGACTGAACATTCCCCGTCCTGGCAGGCTGGAACTCCGATGGGGGTAGAGGCGGATGACCGGTTTGGGGGAGGGAGCAATCAGCGAACCGGCGACGTGGCGTGAACTGGGGGCAGCGAAGTTACCAGGCGGTGCAATTCAGGCTTCTGCTCGACGAGGCAGACCTGATGCTTCTATCCTGAATAGAAGGTTATTTTGACGAACCGCTCTTTTTGATTGGAATCCAGCACACCATGAGCACGCAGACGATTGCCGTACACCTGCCCGACGGGGCTGTTCGCGAGGTGCCCTCGGGCACAACGCCTTTGGAGATTGCCAACTTGATTTCGCCGCGGCTGGCGGCAGCCGCCGTGGTGGCTCGCCTAACCCCTCTGCAAGGCGGCGATGGGCAGGCGGCACAGGGTGAGGAGCCTTCAGAGGCTGCCATGTACGCGGCAGAGAGCGTGACCGCTCCGCGGCTGGTGGACCTAAGTGCGCCGCTGACTGCGGACATCCGTCTGGAATTGCTGACTGAAAAGGATCCCGAGACGCTGAAGGTGGTGCGCCACTCGGCCGCGCACGTGCTGGCCACGGCGGTGCTGGAGCTATTTCCTGAGACCAAGCTGGGCCATGGCCCGGCCACGGACTCCGGCTTCTTCTACGACTTTTATCGGGAGAAGCCGTTTACGCCTGAAGACCTAGCGGCGATTGAAGCAAAGATGGCCGAGGTGGTGGCCCGCGACGAGAAGTTTGTGCGCGAGTACGAGCCGCGGGAGAAGGCACTGGAAGAGTTCAATCGCGACGGCGACTTTATGAAGACGCACTTCGTGACCAAGTTTACGGAACCGGGCGCGCAGGTAAGCTTTTACCGCAACGGCGAGTTTGTGGATTTCTGCCGCGGGCCGCATGTGCCCTCGACGGGTCGGGTGAAGGCCTTCAAGGTGACCAATCTGGCCGGAGCATACTGGCTGGGCGACGAGAAGAATCCACAACTGCAGCGCATTTATGGCACGGCATTTTTCAGCAAGAAGGATCTGGACGAGCACTTCAAGCGGCTGGAAGAGGCGGCCAAGCGCGACCACCGGCTGCTGGGCAAGCAACTGGATCTGTTCAGCATTCAGGATCTGGCCGGAGCGGGCCTGATTTTCTGGCATCCCAAGGGCGCCATGATTCGCAAGATCATGGAGGACTGGATGCGCGAGGAGTGCCTGCGCCGCGGCTATGAGTTGGTGTACACGCCGCACGTGGCTCGGGTAAACCTGTGGCAGACTAGCGGGCACGAGGGCTTCTACGCCGGCAACATGTTTACGCCGATGGAATTGGACGATGCAATGTATCGCATGAAGCCGATGAACTGTCCGTTCCACATCCTTATCTATAAGAACTCGCCCAAGAGCTACCGTGATCTGCCGGTGCGCTATGCGGAACTGGGCAACGTGTACCGCTATGAGCGCTCGGGCACCATGCACGGCCTGTTGCGGGTGCGCGGCTTTACGCAGGACGATGCGCACATCTTCTGCATGCCCTCGCAGATTGAGAGCGAGGTGGCGGCCTGCATTGACTTTGCCGAGGCGGTGCTGAAGACCTTCGGCTTCCAGGAATTCAAGGTGGAGCTCTCCACCTGGGACCCCAACGACCGCGCGCACTATGCAGGCTCGGACGAGAACTGGAACCTGGCCATCCGCTCGCTGGACAACGTGCTGAAGGCCAAGGGGATTCCGTACAAGACGATACCCGGCGAAGCGGCCTTCTACGGGCCCAAGATCGATGTCAAGCTGGTGGATGTGCTGGGCCGCTTGTGGCAGCTCTCGACAGTGCAGTTTGACTTCAACCTGCCTGCGCGCTTTGAGTTGGAATATGTGGGCGAGGATGGGGAGCGGCATCAGCCAGTGATGGTGCATCGCGCGCTGTTCGGCAGCGTGGAGCGATTCTTTGGCGTGCTCATCGAGCACTACGCCGGAGCATTTCCGCTGTGGCTGGCGCCGGTGCAGATTGGGCTGGTGCCGATCAGCGAGCGGCATGCCGAGTATGCCGCAAAGGTAGACGCGGAGCTGCGTGCCGCGGGCTTCCGCGTGGAGACCGACCTGCGTAACGAGAAGATGAACGCCAAGATCCGCGACTTTGCCAACCAGAAGACACCGTACATCCTTGTGTTTGGCGACAAGGAGGCGGAGGCGGGCGCGGTGAGCGTACGTACGCGCGGCAAGGGCGACCAGGGGTCGATGCCGCTGGCGGAGTTCATCGCCCGGGCCAAGGGGCTGGTGGAGAGCCAGTCGATGGATCTGTAACAAGCGGCCAGCGCCGGTTTCCTGACCGGCTAGAGCGCGGGTCTCCCAGCCCGCGCTATGATGGTTCTTCCGTGTTCGGAACACTCCGGAGGAACTTGCGATGAAGCTGCGCATCCTGGGATTTGTATTGGCCGGCTGCATGGCGCTGCCGGTCACCGCACTGGCACAGGCGCCCAACACACTTACCGCGCAGGAGCAGAAAGACGGATGGAAGCTGCTCTTTGACGGCCGTGATCTGCAGGGCTGGCATTCCTACCAGGAGACAGGAACAGGCAAAGACTGGTCAGTGGTGGATGGCAGGATTCAACTCAACAAGAGCAACCTCGATCCGCATCAGGACTACGCTGATCTGGTAACCGATGGTGAGTACACCAACTTCGATCTGAAGCTGGAGTGGATGGCGAATCCCTGCATCGACAGCGGTGTGATGTTCTACGTTCACGAGTCACCCGAGTACCACAATACCTACAACACCGGCGTTGAGATGCAGATCGCGGATCTGGCGTGCACCGTTCCCGACAGCCGCAATCTCTATGAGCGATCGGGTGATATCTTCGACCTGATCTCAGACAACGTGGAGTGGGTGAATCCTGCCGGTGAGTGGAATCAGTTCGAGATCATCGCGGATCACGGCCATCTGCAACTCTTCCAGAATGGGCACAAGGTGATCGACACGCAGCTCTGGGATACTGCATGGAACAAGCTGGTGGCGGGAACGAAGTTTGCCCGCATGCCAGGCTTCGCGAAGTATCACACGGGGCATATTTCCCTGCAGGGAACGGAACCCAAAGGCGCACCGGGCGAGAAGATCGCATTCCGGAATATCATGATTAAGCCGCTGTAAGAGGCAGCCGCAGGCTTAAGGAAAAGCTAAACTGCTGCGATGTTCTTACGAACGACTCTGCGGAGCTGATCGAGTACATGAGAGCGATCAGGCGAATGATGTTGTGCTCAATGCAACCGCGGTCCTGTGGGATTAATTTGCCAGGACCACCGATGGCGCGCTGGGCGGATGCAGCCGGAGACGGGCTCCAGCGCGTTTCCGAATTATGCGTTGATTGCCATCCCGAGCACCGCTGCGTAACCGTCCAGCATGGACTCGGCCAGTGTGGGATGGGCGTGGACAGCGTACATCATATCCTCGACGGTGCCCTCCAACTCCAGCACGGCGACGGCTTCAGAGACTAGCTCAGTGGCCTGCGGGCCGAGGATGTGGACGCCGAGAATCTCGCCGTATTTGGCATCTGAGACGATCTTCACAAAGCCATCGTGGTTGCCGACGATGGTGGCTTTGGAGTTGCCTGCGAAGGGGAACTTGCCCACCTTGACCTCGTAGCCCTGCTCCCAGGCCTGAGTCTCGGTGAGGCCGACGCTGCCGATTTGCGGCTCGGTGTAGGTGCAGCCGGGGATGCGGTCGCGGCGGAGCGGGCGGAAGGGCTTGCCAGCGATTTTGGCAGCGGCGATCATGCCGGCCATTGCACCGACGTGGGCAAGCTGGGGCAATCCGGCAACGATGTCGCCGATGGCGAAGACGCCTGGCTCGGCGGTCTCCTGCGCCTCATTCACCTTGACGAAGCCGCGCTCCAGTTCGGCGCGGGTCTTTTCCAGGCCGATGCCAGCGGTACGCGGCGCGCGACCCACGGCGACCAGCACCTTCTCGGCTTCCTTCACCTGGGGCTTGCCGTTTGCATCGGTGTAGCTGACGCGCACGCCGGCGTCGGTAGTTTCTACCTTCTCGACGCGGGCACCGGTGTTGATGTCGATGCCGCGTTTCTTGAAGAGGCGCGTGATCTCCTTGGAGACCTCCTCGTCCTCGACAGGGACGACTCGGGGCAGAAACTCGACGATGGTGACATCTGTGCCAAAGCTGCGGAAGATGGAGCTGAACTCCATGCCGACCGCGCCTGCGCCAATGACGACGAGGGACTTGGGTGGCGCGCTCATGTCGAGGATTTCAATATTGGTGAGGATGCGGTCACAGGGCTGCAGGCCGGGGAGCATCCTGGCTTCAGATCCGGTGGCGACGACCACGTTCTTCGCCTGTACCTGGCTGGTGGCGCCGTCCCCCGCGGCTACTTCCACGGTGTGGACGCCGCTCTGCGCCGGGCCAGTGAGGCGGCCAAAACCTGGAAGCACAGTGATTTTGTGCTTCTTCATGAGGAACTCGAGGCCCTTGACATGCTTGGCGATGATGGCGTTTTTACGCTTGAGCACTGCGGCCCAGTCGAGCGCGGGCGTGCCGATACCGGCGATGCCGTAGTCTGCGGCGTGCTTCAGATGGTCCCATATCTCGGCGTTGAAGAGCAGGGCCTTGGTGGGGATGCAGCCAACATGGAGGCAGGTGCCGCCGAGCTTGGGGCTGGCGTCCATGAGCGCAACCTTGAGGCCGTACTCTGCTGCGCGAATGGCCGCTGTATAGCCGGCAGGGCCGCCGCCGATCACCGCAACGTCAAAAATTGTGTCTGCCAAGTTGAACTCCAATCCGGGCGCGCTACAGGCGCAGGCCCCACATGGTTAGTTTAATGGCAGGAGCGCGTGGGGGCTGTGTCGGCGATGCGGGAGTCGCTCATTGCGGAAGCGAAGGCTCGTGCGAGCAGTTCTCCGGCGATGGCAAGTGTGGTGGGCGCATCACCGAAATCTGCAATCCAGTGCACTTCGGGCTCGCGGCGGAACCAGGTGAGCTGGCGTTTGGCGTAATTTCGGTGCCCCTGTTGAGCTTGCTGCAGCGCTTCTTCTTCGCTGCAGAGACCCTGCAGCACACAGTGCGCTTGACGATAGCCGAGGGCGTCGAGCGCCTTGACCGGACCGTAGCGCGCAAGCAGGCTGCGAGTCTCTTCGATGAGTCCGGCGGCGAACATGGCGGCACAGCGCTGGTTGAGGCGATCGTAGAGCGCTTGCCGGGACGGGTTGAGGCCGATGCGCAGGAGATGAAAGCCGGTGAGCGGATCGCGGGTGAGGATCTGGGACATGGGCTTGCGGGCGGCGAGGCAGACCTCAATGGCGCGAATCAGCTTGGGGGTGTCATTCGCGTGGATGCGGGCGGCGGAGGGGGGGTCGATGCGGAGCAGAATGCGGTGCAGCCATCCGTTGCCGTGGCGTACTACGCAGCGCTGCAGCCGGTAACGCAGATCCTCCTGCCGCACGGGGCCGGCGAAGAGGCCCTCGGTGAGGGCGCGCAGGTAGAGGCCAGTACCGCCGGTGACGATGGGCAGGCGGCCGCGTGCGGTGATGGCGTGCAGGGCAGCGCGGGCCTGGCCGCTGTAGTCGCCGGCGGTGAAGGGCTGGTCTGGGTTGGTGACGTTGATGAGGTGATGGGGCAGGCGGGCCAGTTCAGCTGGCGAGGGCTTGGCAGAGCCGAGGTCCATGCCGCGGTAGACGGCCACCGAGTCGCAACTGACGATCTCGCCGCCGAAGCGTTCGCCCAGGGCCAGGGAGAGCGCGGTTTTGCCGCTTCCTGTGGGGCCAAGCAGGAGAACGGCGAGGGGTAGCTTTCCAAGTTCCAGCTGGCTGGCCGATTCAATCTTCATGGGCGCCACCAGCCTGTGGGGAAGATCCAGCCGGGAGGGGTGTGGAGGAGCCACCAGAGGCAGACGCAGGCGGCGATGAGGAGCAAGCCGAAGAGCTGGTTGCGGCGATAGAGGCGGATCTGGTCGCGCCGGCGAGCCTGCTCAGCGAGTTGCACAGCGTGTGACTTGATGCGCCTGTCTCCCACAAACTGCTCCCGTGCTGCCCGATGTCTTCGCAATATGGATCGACTACGCCTCAGTATAGGGGAAGGGCTGGAGAGTTCCACGTTGGGTTTGACTTACCTTGGCTGGATTGCCGACGATAAACTTTCCGGCATTGTTCTTGAGAGGCGGAGGGGAAGGTCGAGCGATGAAAGTCTTGATATTCGGGTCGGGTGGGCGAGAGCACGCACTGGCCTGGGCGGTGAAGCGCAGCGAGCGGGTGACGGAGGTGGTGTGTGCGCCGGGCAACGGCGGCATGGCGCAGATGGCGCGGTGCGTTCCCGTGGACCTGAAGAGTGTGGAAGGGATGGTGCAGCTGGCCGAGGCGGAGCGTCCAGAGTTGACGATCGTGGGGCCAGAGCTGCCGCTTTCTGTGGGGGTGGTGGATGCGTTGACAGCGCGAGGCTTCCGGGCCTTCGGGCCTTCTCAAGCTGCGGCCATGCTGGAGACGAGCAAGGGCTTCGCCAAGCAGTTTCTGCAGCGGCACAATATTCCCACGGCTAACTTTGCCGTCTGCTCCACCGCGGCGGAGCTGGAGAAGGCAATCGGCGTGTTTCATCCGCCGATCGTGGTGAAGGCGGATGGACTGGCGGCGGGCAAGGGTGTGATTATTTGCGACTCGCGGCACACGGCACTTGAGGCAGCGCAGGGACTATTCTCCGGGGAACTGCTGGGGGCCACCGAGCGACAGGTGGTGATTGAAGAGTTTCTGGAGGGCGACGAAGTCAGCTTTCTCTGCCTGTGCGACGGCAAGCATGTGGCGCCGCTGAAGCCGGCACAGGACCACAAGCGGATCGGCGAGGGTGACACCGGACCGAACACGGGTGGAATGGGCGTCTACTCCACTGACACGCTGCTGGAGCCGGCGATGTCAGAGTGGATCATGCGCCACATCGCGGAACCGACAGTGCGCGCCATGGCCGAGGAGGGTGCGCCGTTTGTGGGCGTGCTCTATTGCGGACTGATGATGACGGCGCGCGGGCCGCAGGTGCTGGAGTACAACGTGCGCTTTGGCGATCCGGAGACGCAGGCAATCCTGATGCGGCTAGATAGCGACCTGGTAGAGGCTCTGGAGGCCTGCATCGATGGCCGACTGGCAGAGACGGCGTTGCGCTGGCAGCCGGGAGCCTCAGCTTGCGTGGTGGCCAGCTCGGCCGGATACCCGGGCAGCTACAAGAATGGCTATGCAATCACCGGTCTGGATGAGGCGCGACGGGTTCCTGGCGTGGAGGTCTTTCACGCCGGATCCGCTGTGTCGGATGGGGCGATTGTGACTGCGGGCGGACGAGTGCTGGGCGTAACTGCGGCAGCTCCATCGCTGCAGGAGGCACTGGATCGCGCCTACCAGGCGATGGCAGAGATTCACTTTGACGGAATGTACTTCCGTCGGGACATCGGGCACCGCGCACTCAAGCGCGCTGGGGCATAAGCCGATATCCTGCCACAGATACACGTAAGCCCACGGCCGCCGCTCAGGCGGCCGTGAGACTTTCCCAGCATCTCGAACGTCATGCAAGTAGCATCAGCATCAGTTCAATGAGACGTCATGTGCGGGAGGGGAGCTCGTCTCAGTGAGTTGTTTCTGAAAGCACGCACGGCATAAGACCGGGCGTCCCTGGGTCGGCTTGAACGGCACAGTGGTTTCCTGGCCGCAGGCCGAGCAGGTGGTTCGGGTTTCTGCGCGGACGCGGGAGGCGCCCCGGGAACGTTTGGCCTTGCATTGTTTACAGCGCTTGGGGTCGTTCTTGAACTGCTTATCCTGAAAGAACAGTTGCTCGCCCGCCGTGAACACAAACTCGGCGCCACAGTCGATACACTTGAGAATACGATCTTTGAATTCCATGGCCGGTTTCCCCAAAGAGCGGGGAAATTCGCCGAATCCGCCATGTTGAGAGGGCGCTTCCGGTCCCATTTCCCTGTCTTCGGACAGTCACAATAAGAGCCCGGCCGCATTGAAAAGAGCGGCGATCTTGCCATCGAGCTAGTTAAACAGCACGATGTACAAGGATTAATATAACGCATCAATGTCTGTCAGTAGACCGAATATGCGGAATGAAACAATGAGAGACGCTCCACCCGTTTTCATCTTGCTGTTCTAGCGGCTGCTGCCGGTCCCATGCGGCTGCGACCACCCGGAGAGTGCGTGTTGAGGCTGGGTCAAACCTACTGCGGATTCTCGGTTTAGACTGGCCCGTGCCGTTTTTGTGATGGCCGGCTTCTCTAAAGAAACCGGTTGCGCTTGAACGGCACGGACACGTTGTGTGGAACCTGGCTAATCCTGCTCCTTGCGAGCCTTCTTGCGATTCCGCTTGCGCGCCAGTGCTGCCTTGACGCGGCGCTTTTCGCCGGGCTTCAGGTAGTAGGAGTGACGCTTGACTTCCTTGATGATGTCCTCCTGCTGAACCTTGCGCTTAAACCGGCGCAGCGCATTTTCGAGCGGTTCGCCGTCTTGTACGCGAACTTCTGCCAATGGTTTCCACCTCCAAACCTGCCTACGTGGCTGCTATAAGGATAACGCGAATTCGCCTTGTCTGCATGGAGTAGCAGGGAAAAGTAGTGAGTTCGCCGGACTTAGGAGCGCAAAGCAGCGAGCAGATAAGTTCACAGGTTTGAGGCGGAGGACTGCGATTTAAACTCAAGCATGGGGAGATTCCCGCCTCGGAGGTATCCGTTTCATGATTCGCAGCTATCAGGGGCGTATGCCTCAGCTTGGCGCTAACTGCTATGTCGATGATTCTGCGCAGCTTGTTGGCGACGTTGTGTTAGGTGACCGCTCCTCGGTGTGGATGAATGCGGTGCTGCGCGGTGACGTGAATGCGATTCGTGTGGGCTCGTGCACGAATGTACAGGACTGCGCGGTGCTGCACGGGCAGCGCAACCTGTATCCAGTGATTGTGGGCGACTGGGTGACGATCGGCCACAATGCCACGGTGCATGGGTGCGTGGTTGAAGATCACGTGCTGATCGGGATTGGGGCGCGGGTTTTGAACAACTGCCGGATCGGTGAGGGATCCATCATTGCCGCTGGCGCGTTGGTGCCGGAGCATACTGTGGTGCCGCCACGAACGCTGTGGGCGGGTGTTCCGGCCAAACTGCGCCGCGAACTGGGCGACAAGGATATGGCTCTAATCCGGGAGTATGCACAAAACTACCTGGATTACACCGAGATGTATCTGGCGGAGAAAGGCCTGTAAACTGAACTAGATGACTGATTCCGATTGTTCCTCTTCCGGTCTTTTGGAAACCTTGCGCGGCATTCTGCCACGAGATCGACGACTGATGTGGACCGCGGCGGCACTGGGCCTGATGCTGGGTCTCGGCTGCATGGCTGAAGCTGCGCCGTCACTGCCGGATGCACCGCAACCGCACATTGCGCAGAAGCAGGTGAGGCAGCAGCCGGTGACGGTGATGCAGACGCCGCGCAGCATCCTGCAGGACCAGAAAGCGATCTGGACTAGCCCGGCCCGGTTGCGTGCGCGCGATCTGCGCTGGTTTGGGCCGTTGGCGCTGGCTACTGGCGCGGCGATTGCGACGGACCACAGGGCCATGTCGCAGGTGGTCTCGCACGATCCGAGTTTTAATAATGCCAATGTGAACGCCTCGAATGCGCTGATTGGCGGATTGATTGCAACGCCGGTGGCCTTGTTTGGCGTGGGACACCTGAAGCAGGATGAACACGCGCGGGAGGCCGGCATCCTGAGTGGCGAGGCGCTGGTGGATGGCCTGGTGGTGGAGCAGGGGATGAAACTGATCTTCTGGCGGGAGCGGCCGGCGGCGGACAGCGCGCGCGGGCGCTTCTTCCAGACTGGCGTGGGGCCTGACTCGTCCTTCCCTTCCTCACACAGCGTGGTGGCATGGTCAGTGGCTTCGGAGCTGGCAGGCGAGTATCCCTCGAAATGGAAGCAGTTCCTGCTGTATACCGCGGCCACCAGCGTGAGCCTGACCCGGGTGATGGGGCAGGAGCACTTCCCCTCAGACGTGATGGTTGGGAGTGCGGCTGGCTGGCTGGTTGGGCACTATGTGTACCGCAGACATCATAGCGAACAGGTGCAGTAGAGATTTTTTACCTTGTGCACCGATTCGATGGCGCTTCCCTGAGGGAGGCGCCATCTGCATTTTGGGCTATGCGAAGGAGCGGGATGATGAGCCAGATGCAGTGAGAACGGAGGCTGCCAGCATGACGCGGTTACGACCGGCGTCCTTGGCCCGGTAGAGAGCGGCATCGGCGAGGCTCAGAAGCGATTCGATTGAGCGCTGCGTGGCATCGGCGGGCAGAACGGCAGCACCAACGCTCATGGTGACGGCGAGTTCGAGGCCATTGGCTGAGAAGGCGCGCTGCTCGACGGCCAGACGCAACTGCTCGGCACGTTCGACGAGATGGCCAGCTTCGCAGCGGCGGAGCACGATGAGGAACTCCTCGCCGCCGTAACGGCCGATGCCGTCGCCGGTACGGATCGCGCTGCGCAGGCGGGCGGCGACGTCACGGAGGACGGAGTCGCCGGAGAGATGGCCGTGTAGGTCATTGATCTGTTTGAAGTGGTCGATGTCGCAGAGGAGTACACCGAGAGACTCGTCCTGGCGCAGGGCGCCGTCGAGGAACTCCAGAATGCTGCCGCGGTTCCAGACCGCGGTGAGTGCGTCGTGGGTGGCGCGAAAGCGCATGGCTTCGCGGGCGGCAATCAGTGTGTCTTCCAGACGCAAGATGCGCTGGCCGGTGCGCAGGCGAGCCCGCAATTCGGCGGGGTTGCATGGCTTGATGAGGTAGTCATCGGCGCCTGCGTCAAGGCCTGCCACCAGGTCTTCCCGGGAATCGCGCGAGGTGAGCAGGGCCAGATAGGTGTAGCGATTCTGTTGTGCGGAACGGATGCGGCGGCAGACCTGTGAGCCGTCGAGGCCTGGCATCATCCAGTCGAGTAGAGCCATGCGCGGACCGTCTTTGGCCAGAAGCATATCCACAGCCGCCTGGCCATTTTCTGCCAGCGTGACTTCGTAGCCAATTTGCTCAAGCATCCGGGTCATGACTTTACGGGAGACGATGTCGTCATCGGCAAGAAGGATATTCACGGGCGCGCCTCCTGAGACAGTGCATCGAGTGCGGAGAGCACACGGGATAATTCCGGTTCCAGCGTGCCAAGGGCGATACTGGCCTGGGACAGATCGCCGGCTTTGCCGGCGCTTTCAATTTCGGCCGCCAGCGCGGCGGCGGCAGGAGCGGAGAGGTTAGCGAGTGCGCCTTTGAGCGAGTGCGCTGCCTGTGTGACGCCGTAGGCGTCGCCGCTGGCCAGTGCGGTATGCATGCCCTGCAACTGGCGTACGTAGTCATCGCGGAAAGTAGCAACCAGTTCCGCAAGGAACTTCTTGTCATCGCCGATACGTTCAATGAGGTCGGGGATGTCGATGATGTTACCGACCGATTCTTGAGGAGCGGATGTGCTGGAGCTCAAAGGTAGATCCTCAGGAGTTTTGCGAGCTGCATAGATTTCCAAAACTTCGTCCAACTCTTGAGATCGGATCGGCTTGGGCAGGTAACCATCCATGCCAGCCTCCAGGCAGCGTTCGCGGTCGCCATTCATCACGAGTGCAGTCATAGCAATGACGGGCTGATGCGTACCGGTGGCCTGTTCCTCGGCGCGGAGGATACGGGTTGCTTCGAGGCCGTCCATCTCCGGCATGTGCACGTCCATCAGAACCAGATCAAAGGACTTTGCGCGGATGGCGGTGAGTGCCTCCAGACCATTGTTGGCTAGGGTGACTCGGTGGCCGCGCTTCTCCAACAGGCGGCAGGCCAGCTTCTGGTTCACTTCGTTGTCTTCAGCAAGCAGAATGTCAAGCGCAACATGAGTTGTAGGACTCTCGAGCGTGGCGCGGGTAAGCAGCGGCTCGGTGCGATGGTCTGCAGCGGCGCCAAGGACGCGGGCGATAGCTTCGCGCAGTTCGGCCTGGCGGATGGGTTTGAGCAGGTATGCGGCAATACCCAGTTCCTCGCAACGGGCCGCATCGCCACGATGGCCGCCGGAGGTGAGCATCATGATGGCGGGAACCTGAGAGCAATCACTGCCCTGGATGCGCTCGATGAGCTGAAAGCCATCCATCTTGGGCATGTGCATGTCCGTGAGGACGAGTTGGAAGCCGGAACAGTCGGCACCGACAGTGTCCAGAGCGACCATGGCGGATTCCCCGTCGGAAGCCATGATGGGGTGCATTCCCCAGCTCTTCAGCAGGCCGTCGAGGATGCGGCGGTTGGTACGGTTGTCATCCACAACAAGGACGCGGGCACCGGAGAGGATGCTGGTGTGGGGGACGACATCGTCGAGAGTGGCCGCGGCGGGTGGCTGGCCTGGTTCCAACTCAACCATGACGTGGAAGGAAGAGCCTTTGCCAACTTCGCTCTCTGCCCAGAGGCGCCCTCCCATGATCTCCACGAGGCGGCGGGAGATGGCGAGGCCGAGGCCGGTGCCTCCGTATTCACGGGTGGTGGAGGCATCGGCCTGGCTGAAGGACTCGAAGACGGATTCCAGCTTGTCTGCAGGGATGCCGATGCCGGTGTCAGAAACTGTGCAGTGCAAAGTATAGCGGCCATTGATGGGGCCGATAGCCTCCACTTTGACAGCGACTTCTCCCTCATGGGTGAACTTGATGGCATTGCCGAGCAAATTGACAAGAATCTGGCGCAGCCGGGTGGGATCGCCGCGGAAGAACTCGGGTGTGCCGGGACGCACATCGCAGAGCAGCTCAATACCTTTTTCGTCAGCGCGCAGAGCAAGAGTGCGCACGGTGGTTTCCAGACACTCGCGCAGGTCAAAATCGACGGATTCGAGATCCACCCGGCCGGCTTCGATCTTGGAGAAGTCAAGGATGTCGTTGATGACCGTCAGCAGGGACTCAGCGGAGATGCGGACTGTGTCAAGGTATTCGCGTTGCTCGCGGGTGAGCTCGGTTTGCAGGGCGAGTTCGGTCATGCCGATGACGCCGTTGAGCGGGGTACGGATCTCGTGGCTCATGTTGGCGAGAAACTC
>DAIDGZ010000093.1 GCA_027452125.1 Acidobacteriaceae bacterium
TGGGCAGCCTGCCGATGCATAGCCAGGCGCTCGGACTGCTTGTACTCTTCATCCCAGTCGAGGCCGAGCCAACGCAGGCCGTCGAAGATGGAGCGCACGCTGGCTTCGGTGTTGCGTTCCACGTCCGTGTCGTCCAGGCGCAGCACCATGACGCCCTGGTTGTGGCGCGCATACAGCCAGTTGAAGATGAAAGTGCGCGCGCTGCCAACGTGCAGAAAACCAGTGGGCGAAGGGGCAAAACGGACGCGGGGAGCGGAGGCTGCGGAGGCGGTAAGTTCAGGCATCGTATGAGTTCTGGTCCTCTTACGATGCTATCGCATGGGCCCAATGCGCGGCGGAGCCGAACCGGGCGCAGAAAAGGCCGCCAAGGAACAGGCGGCCTATTCTGCGCTTTGCTGCGTGAGGGGCTAGGTGATGTCTTCGGTGTCGTATACCGGCGCAACGGCGCGCTTCTTGGGGACGCCGTGCACGCTGCTAAGCAGGTCTTCCACCACGTCCTCAAGCTGGCGCTGGCTTTCGATGACCGCGCTCATACTCTTCAACTCCTCGGGGTCGGTCACCTTTTCCACCAGGGCCACGGCATGGCACTGGGCTACGTGATCCAGGCCCAGTCCTTCCGGGGTTTTGGCCTTGATGCTTACCTGGTCAATCTCCAGGCCCAGCAGGTCGGCCACGCGGGCGCGCATCTCCGGAGCGATGGGCGAGATCTTGGGCTTGGCCAGCACGAGGGTGGTGTCGATGTTGGCGATGCGGTAGCCGGCGTGCTGCAACTCTTCCATGGCGAGGTTGAGGAAGATGGCTGAGTCGGCGTTCTTCCAGCGCGGGTCGCCTGGGGGAAAGAAGCTGCCGATGTCACCCGCGGCCACCGCGCCGAGCAGGGCGTCAGTGATGGCGTGGAGCAGCACGTCGCCGTCGGAGTGGCCGGCCAGGCCCTCTGGGTGGTCGAGCGTCAGGCCGCCAATGCGCAGCGGGACACCGGGCTTGAATTCGTGCGAGTCATAGCCAAAGCCGATCCGTGTGGTCATCATTTTCGATCCATTTCTGTGTGATTGCCGCATGGCTGCGGGCGCATCTCTCCCCGTGACTGGTGCCGAGGGGGCCGGTTTGTTTTGGAGCGTGCCTACCGAGCGCGTTGCCGCAGGTAGAACTCAGCCAGCTCCAGGTCGCCCGGGTGCGTAATCTTCAGATTAACCGGCGAGCCGTGGACTACGGCCACCGGGTGCCCGGCGCGTTCCACTACGGAGGCCTCATCGGTGCCTACGAAGCCATCCGCGGCAGCCTCGGCAAAGGCGCTTTGCAGCAAGCCACAGCGGAAACCCTGGGGCGTCTGCGCAAGTACGACAAACTCGCGGGGAATGGTGGCGGTGATCAGCGCGCCGTGGGCGGTGCGCTCCACCTGTTTGATGGTGTCTACCGCAGGCATGCCGACGATGGCGGCGCCGTACTCGGCCACGGCGTCAATGGTGCGCTCAATGGTGGCGGAGTCGATCAGGGGCCGCACGGCGTCGTGGACCAATACCAGATCATCGGGCTGGGCGGGCAGAGCAGCGAGGGCGTTGGCCACAGACATCTGGCGCATATCGCCCCCCTCGACCACGCGCACACGATCAGTGAAGCCGTATTCGGCCACCTGCGCCTGGACGCGCTCCATCTCGTTTTTGCGTACGGCCACGTAAATAGCGGTGACGCGCGGGACGGCGGCAAAGGCGCGCAACGAGTGGATCAGGATGGGCATGCCATCCAGCGCAAGAAACTGCTTGGGTTGCGGCCCGGCCATGCGTGTTCCGAGGCCGGCTGCGGGAAGAATTGCAAAAACATGCATACCGGGTTGGAGTATAGCACCGTGCGCGGGCAGCGGATTGCTCCGGGGAGCCGGCCGGCCTCAGCCCTCTGCCGGCTCGACGTAGAGCATTTCGCTGGTGGCGCGGAAGCCGAAGGCCTCATACACCGGCTTGCCCTCTGCCGAGGCGTGCAGCGCCACCACGCGGATATGCCTTCGCCGGGCCTCGGCCAGGCAGCGGTCCACAAGCGCGTGGGCCAGTCCCCGCCGCCGGTACTCCGGTTCCACGAAAACGTTCAGCAGGTAGCCGCGATACTCCGATGCAGGATCGAGCGGGTGCGGTGGCCAGTCCAGGATCAGAAAGCCTGCCGACGCGATGGGACGTCCGTCGTCGAGCGTGATCCAGCCGGCGTACTTGCCTTCGGCGATCATACGTTCGACCCACGGGGCAAAGTTGCGGGTCATGGCATCCAGTACGGACGCACGG
>DAIDGZ010000094.1 GCA_027452125.1 Acidobacteriaceae bacterium
GACGCTTCGCCCATTCTCATCAGTGACAAGGCGTGGAGAAGCCAACTCAGCGCACAGCCCGGTTGGCAAGCAGAAGATTTTAACGATGCAGCCTGGAAAACGGTTGTCAGTCTTGGCGGCATTGAGAGCAGCATTGATTTCTTCCAGTGGAATGCGGATGCGGGCATGTATGCCTGGCCTGGCTATCTAGGGGAAGCTCCGTATATGGCCAATTATCGCCTGCACGCGGTTAGCACAACGCCCACAGAAGTTGGCCTGCTCCTCGACTTCGGACGCGAGTTGGATGGCCGTGTCGTGATCGCTGCGGGACAATCTCCCATCCATGCTCACGTTCGCTATGGCGAGTCACCGGGAGAGTTGATGCATGCTCCATATTTCGGTGATGTATCGCTCGATGCACCTGCGGGACATATCGCTCGCGGTCCTAAATCTGGATTCCGTTATGCGCGCGTCGGTTTTGATGCTCCACATGCGCATGCAGCAATCTACGCTGAAGGAATCTACTATCCAGCTGCCATGAAGGGAGATTTTCAGTGCAGCGACCCACGACTGAATCAGATATGGGAATCAGCTGCTTATACCGCGCATGTCTCCATGCAGGACTCGATTCTCGATGGAATCAAGCGCGATCGTGGTCGATGGATCGGCGACGATGAAGTGATCGATCGCGTCGTAGCCGATATATATGGCGACCCGCGTCTGGTCGATGCGGGCATCACAGATTCGCTCGGTCCATCTCCAGTGACGGAGCATGTTGACGGCCTGCCGGGCTACTCTGCCTGGTGGGTGATCGCTGAAGCAGAGTACGTAAAGCGCTGGGGAGATCTGAAGCAACTGCACAGCGTTACACCCGCAATGCTTGAGTTGCTCGCTCGCATGCGCACGGAGTTGAATGACCAGAACGTCTATGCGTCTGCGAGCGGCGGTAAATCCTTCGTAGACTGGTCCGCTGGATTCAGCGGCGATTCTCCCGATGCGCAACGTGCGCTGCATTTTGAATACCTGCTGGCGTTTCGCCGCGCAGCGTGGCTTTTGCAACTCGACGGCAATACCAGAGAGGCCGCGAAATATAAAGACCTGGCTGACGCAATGGATGTGGCGGCACAGCGCACCTTGTGCAACAGCAAGGGAGCTTTTGGCGATCGCTGGCAGTCGAATGCGATTGCCGTGCTTGCCGGTGCCGTCCATGGCGCTGCGGAGCGCACGGCTGTTTGGCGCGTGCTCTCCCGGACCGTCGCTGGGCGAAAGCCATACGATGTGATCACTCCGTACTACGGCTATTACCTGATCTGCGCCATGGCTGAGTTGGGCCACCGGCGCGAGGCTCTGCAATGGATGCGCGCTTACTGGGGCGGCATGCTCGACGCCGGTGCAACCAGCTTTTGGGAAGCATGGGATCCTGCATGGGCGGGTCCTGATCCTCACGCGCATCTTGAGGCAGATGGCAAGGTGGGCTATAACGCAAGCCTCTCCCACGGATGGTCCAGCGGACCGGCTGCCTGGATGATGGAAGAGCTCCTTGGCGTGAATGCTCTCACGCCCGGCTTTCGCAAGGTACAGATCCAACCTGAACTGGCGGGTCTCGCATGGATGCGCGGTTCAGTCGCCACCCCCTTGGGCATAATCCAGGTAGATGCCCGGGCGAGCCGCCTCATCATCGGCATCCCCGCAGGGATAACAGCTGAGCTTCTTCTGCCGCCCGGACGATGGACATCCAACGGGATACTGGCTGGCCATAACACTCAGGCCGGCGAAGAAGTTCAGGTTCCTTTGACACACGCTGGCAAATACGAGTTCAAGAGGCAATGAATATGCGTATCGTTCGATGGGCTTCAGCGCTCCTGCTGATCATGGGCATGCACCTTGCCTGCGCACAAAGTAACAGTGGCCTCATCTTCCCTCCGTTGGCCAGCGGCAAGGCCCTGCCCGGTACGCAGCGCGATAACCATGCGTCGACTGTGGTTGAGCTAAGGAACGGAGATATCATGGCTGCCTGGTTCGGTGGCACCAGGGAGGGTGCTCCCGATGTGGCCATCTACGGAGCGCGTCTGCATCACGGCAAGTGGAGTGTGCCTGTTGAACTGGCTCGCGCCAATCAGGTTGCCTGCTGGAATCCTGTTCTCTTCCACACCCGGGACGGGCGTCTCTGGCTCTACTACAAATACGGAACGCACCCCAGCACCTGGGCGGGCGCCCGTAAATGGAGCAGCGACGAGGGCCGCACCTGGAGCGCCACCGAAGATCTGCCTACCGGAATTCTCGGTCCCATCAAAGACAAACCACTAGTCCAAAAGGATGGCGTCATCGTGAGTGGCTCGTCTGTAGAGAATGGAAAATGGAACGCATGGATCGAGCGATCCACCGACGACGGGAAGACATGGACCAGGTTCGGCCCAATTACCGTCCCCGCTAACCTGGATGTGCCAGGCCCAGGTGCCATTGCTGCAAGTCACCAGCAGCCGCCTCCGCCCAGCAATACCGGCGTGCACACCAAGCTCTACATGCCCTCCAGGACCACCATCGGCATTATTCAACCCACAATTGTGCAGCTCGATGGCAATCATCTTCGCTTTTACGCACGTAGCCATTCGCGTTCCGCACAGATTGCGGTGGCCGACTCCTACAACGACGGGAAGACCTGGACACAGGCACACTTTATCGATCTGCCCAACCCTAGCTCCGGCATAGATGCGGTACGCCTCAAAGATGGCCGCATCGTGCTTGTCTTCAACAACAGCTACAATGCACGCACCCCGCTCAACCTTGCCGTCAGCAGGGATGGTGACCACTTCACGGTCTTCAGAACACTGGAGGATGGTCCCGGCCAGTACTCCTATCCTGCCATCGTGCAAGCCAGAAACGGCGATCTCCTCATTACCTATTCCTGGCGTCGCGAGACAATCAAATTCGTTCGCATACCGCTCAATCAGGTGCCACAGCCAGCGCAACCATAGGCATCTTTCCAGCGCACGAATTGCAGGCGGGCTCCTCGGATTTCCATCCACTGAGCCTGTGCATAGGAATGCCATATGTCGCCAGATTGAGGTCAGACCTCTTACAATCATCCGCAAAGGAATTGAATGAATACGAGAGCCACACGAAACAAACTGCACTGCGTCACTTCAGCCTTCTTCTGTACGGCGCTGCTCCTGGTTGCATCCTCGGCACATGCAACCAGAGTCTGCGACGTCCGCGCCTATGGAGCCAAGGGCGATGCTGTTACAAAAGATACGCACGCAATCCAGAGTGCGATCGATGCCTGTGCTGAGAAGCGTGGTGGCATCGTGCGTCTCACGCCCGGCACCTATCTCACCGGGCCACTTGTGCTCAAGAGTCATATCACGCTCGACATTCAATCGGGCGCTACCCTGCTCGGCAGCCAGGACAAATCCGACTATCCATCCATGCAGGAGTTGCGTCAGCCTGCGGTACAGCCGCTCCTCAGTGCATCTCATGCGGAGCACATCGTCATTCGTGGCGGAGGCATAATCGATGGCGCTGGACAGCCTTGGTGGGCGGATGTCTACAGCCATCGCGGCCTGCCTGACTTTGATCCCGCACTGCGTCCGCGCCTCATCTTGCTTGATCACTGCAGACATGTGCTCATCGACGGCGTGACCATGGAGAACTCAGCCTCCTGGCAGGTAGTTCCCTACTACTCCGACGACGTCACGATTCGCAATGGCAGGATTCTTTCGCCGGCCCATTCGCCCAACACCGACGGCATCGATCCCTTCTCTTCGCATCACGTCACCATCGAGCGCATGACCATCGACGTGGGAGACGACAACGTCGCCATCAAATCCGGTCAGCCCGGCTCACCAGGCCCGGATGATCCCAGCACCGATATCACCATTCGCAATTGCGTCTTTCTGCACGGCCATGGTCTCTCCATTGGCAGTGAGATCGCCGGCGGCGTCCAGCATGTGCGCGCCTCGCATATCCAGTTCAAAGACACCGGCAACGGCATTCGTATCAAGTCCGGCCGGGATTGCGGCGGCGATATTGGCGACTTCGACTTCAGCAATCTCACCATGGAAAACGTCGGCACGGCTCTGGTGGTCACCGGATACTATCCGCGCATGATCAAAAACGATTCGGCGCAGCCTGTCACGAGGCTTACTCCTCGCTTCCACAACATTCGCATTGCCCACCTCGTAGCCACCGGCGCCAAACAGGCAGGCTTGATCATGGGACTCCCCGAGAGTCCGATCACCGGCATGACGCTGCACGATGTGCATATCAAGGCGCGGCGCGGGATGGTCGTCAGCAATGCAACCATTGACGAACAGAACTTCGTCGTCACCGCCGCGGAAGGAAAGCCGCTCACGCTGTTGAAAGATGCAGCCATTCACCATCAATAAAGGAAATATATGGGGACTTCATCATCACGCATGATCCTCCTTGCCGCTCCGCAGAGGTTGTGCAGCCTGGCTCTCCTCGCCGCTTCTCTGGGAGCAGCCGCAACGCCAACGCTTGCTCAAACCGTAAATGCGAATCCTCCGCGAAAGATTTCTGTCTGTCAGATTCTCAAGGCGAACCTGCCAGACAGCGCCATCATGCACCGTGCGGCATCTTCGCCAGATACCAGCCGCATCCAGACCGCGCTGTCACTCTGTGAGCCCGGCAAGGCGCTGGTCCTGCAGGCGGACGGGCAAAACAACGCATTCCTCTCGGCTCCGCTGGTCATTCCGCGCGGCATAGTCCTCTTCGTTGAGAAGGGAGCCACGCTTTATGCTTCACGCAATCCGCGCGACTACGACCTATGGCCGCAAAGTTGTGGCACTGCCCACGCTGCGCATCAAGGCTGCAAGCCATTTCTCTTCTCCTATCAGGCAGCGTACAGCGGAGTCATGGGCGATGGCGTAATTGATGGCCAGGGTGGCGCGGTGCTAGCCTCGCAGAAGAATTCCTGGTGGCAACTTCGAGCCGCATCAAGCGCTCCCGGTAAAACAATAGCCCTGCCTGCCCTCGTTTCCTCCTACGAATCGCAGTTCTTCAGCGTGCGCGGAGTACATCTGCGCAATGCGCCCGGCATCCATCTTGCGCTCTACAAAACCATCGGTTTCCAGGGCGACCGCATCTTCATCGACGCACCCGCGTCCGCAGGCAGCTCCATCGGCATTCTGCTCAGCAACTCACCCGGAGCCACTCTCACGGGCCTGTCGATTCACGTCCCCGGCCGCGCCATGGATCTACGCGCCAGCATTCTCGGCAATACATCCTATGTGAAGATCGACGATCTGCAGATCAAGGGGGGAACGGGCCTCTCCTTCGGCGATCCTGTATATGGAAATGTGAACGCCATTAGCATCAACCATGCCGCAATCCAAAACACCACCCAGGGCTTCTTCTTCGATCTTCGCGGCACAAAAGGGGGCCATTTGCACCGCATCAGCGTGCAGGATGCCTGTCTCACCGGAGTCGCACAGCCTCTCGCGGTTGATGAAGACGGAAGTGCATCTGGAAGTCAGTTGCCTGCGGAGACACAGACCACCTGGACCGGCGTCACGGTTGCGGGCCAGGGCTCTCTCGATGCCCAAGGCGTGCACACCGGTACTACCGCTTCCTGTGCCCCTGCAGTTTCGCCATCGACGATCACGCAAGCCGCATGGCAGCTTGACCTGAGCGCCATCCAGCATCCCGGCACGCGCAGCAGGCTCGTCGTTGCTCAGGATGGCACCGGCGATTACCGCAGCATCGAGCAGGCCGTAGAGGCTCTGCCGAACACCGGCGGCGAGATTGATGTCAAGCCCGGCATCTATCGCGAGGTGGTTACCATCCGCAAGCCGCACGTCCACCTCCATGGCACAGACCCTGATCCATCCAAAACCGTGGTCGTCTTCGATCACACCGGCCCGAAAAATGGCGGCACCTTTAACAGCGCTACGGTCTTTGTGGAGGCGGACAACGTCACCATCGACCACATAACCATTTCCAACGATGCCGGAAACAAGGGGCAGGCCCTGGCCCTGGCCGTCACCGCCGATCGTGGAATCTTCCAGCACCTTCGTCTCCTTGGCGCTCAGGACACGTTATTCGCCGCTGCCCGCTACTGCTACGGCGACTACGGGCCGTGCCTCCCAACGCGCCAATACTTCAGTGACTCGTACATCGCCGGCAACACCGACTTCATCTTCGGTGACAGTCAGGCCGTCTTTGAGCGCTGCACATTGCACGGCATCCCGGGCAAGGGCGTCATGTACACCGCGCAGGGCAAGCACTATGCCCAGCAGAAGAGCGGATACGTCTTCGACCATTGCGTGCTCACCGCCGATCCCAGTGATACCCACATCACGCTGGGCAGGCCCTGGCGCCCGCACGCAACGGTGGTCTATCTCAACTGCGACATC
>DAIDGZ010000095.1 GCA_027452125.1 Acidobacteriaceae bacterium
AATGATCTCCCAGCGCGTTACCCGGCGCCTTTGCCCGAGGTGAGGCATGGAGAGGTCAGGATTGTTTGTCCCGGTTCCAGAGGCACCCAGCAACGCGCCACCTTCTCTTTACGAGTTGTCCTGGAAGCGCGCGCTTGACGCCAAGATGGCTATCGACGTTCCCTCCGGCATCATTCTGGACTGCAATCCGGCCGCAGAGGCGCTGGTGAGGCTGGCCCGCACACAGATCCTGGGCCGCAGCATACAGGAGTTTGTGCCTTCGCACGAGCGCTCCCGGGTGCAGCATGAACTGGATCAGCAGTCGCCGGAGCCCGAGCGCTACGAGGGCTTTCATCTGCTAGCGGGAGACGGGCGCGAGATTCCCGTTGTTGTCTCCACCTCCGGTGCGATCCGTTTTGCCGGGCATATGCTGGCAGCCATTTGTGAGTTTCAAGATGTCTCAGTGCAGCAGCAGCAGGCACACCAGCTTGCTACCCGTCAGTGGGCCTTGTCGGCCTATGGGGCAGCAGCTGTCGCCCTTTGCCAGCATCACTCAGCCCAGGGCCTGTTTACTGCCATCTGCGAGGCCATCGTAACCGAGCCCATGTACCTCTTCGCTTGGGTAGCTACGGCCGAGGATGACACTGAAAAGACGATTCGACTGGTGGCCGAAGCTGGACCGATGAACGGCCTGATGGACGGCATCGAGTTGAGCTGGGATGAGACGCATCATCTGGGACGCGGTCCCACTGCCGTCGCGATTCGCACCGGCACACTGCAAACGGTAGACGACACAGAGGATGCGATCCTACTCAATTCCTGGGGCGAGCGGGTGCGCAGCTACGGTGTCCGTTCCATCGCCGCCATTCCATTTCGTATGGGAGATGAGCGGCGGGCGGCTCTGGTTGTCTCTGCGCGCAAAGCGAAAGCCTTTGAGGCCGAGGCACTGAGCGTGTTTACGCATCTGGCCGCTCAACTGGAGCACGGCGTCCGGGCTATCGAGCAGCAGAAGCTGCTCTACGCCGAACGCCAGCATGCCCTGGATGCTGAACGCAGGGTGACCGAAGCGATGTCGCGGATGATCGAATCCATGTCGCACGCCATGGAGATGCGGGATATGTACACAGCCGGCCATCAGAACCGCGTGGCAGATCTTGCGGTGGCCATTGCCACAGAGATGGGTTGGTCAGCTGAACGGATCGTCGGCCTGCACCTGGCGGGCCAGGTGCACGACCTCGGCAAGATGTCTATTCCTGCTGAGATTCTTACCAAGCCGGGTCAGCTTACGCGTACCGAGCGCAGCCTGCTGCAGGAGCACTGCGAGAATGGATACAACATTCTGAAGGGCATTCCATTCCCCTGGCCCATCGCCACGATTGTGCATCAGCATCATGAAAAGCTTGACGGGTCCGGCTATCCACTGGGCTTGAAGGGGGACGAGATCATCCCCGAGGCCAGGATCATGATTGTGGCGGATATGTTTGAGGCGATGATCTCGCACCGCCCCTACCGAGCGGGCATGCCGGTGGAGACTGTCCTTGCCAAGTTGGAATCTGAAGCGGGTACGCAGCTCGATGCTGAAGTTGTGGCGATCTGTGCCCGGCTCTGCCGCGAGGGGCGCTTCACAGAGATATTAGCCCGGTAGGCGGCGGAGCGAATCATCCACCCAGCCGTGCCAGCGCTTCTGCGGTACGCAGTCGGCGCTCCAGATGCCGCTCCAGTGCCTGGACGGTAAAGCGCCGCAGATCTGCTGCCTGGCGTCGCGGCCAGGGTTCGGCAGCAAATGCGGACACCGGCGCGCGCAGCATGCGTTGCGCCAAGCGCCAGGAGTCAGCGGTCAGCACGGAGTCGCCGGGATGCCGGTGCACCGCGCAAAATAGGCCGTCGGCGTGGTGGGGAAAAGCAATCTTCGCCGGCTGCAACAGCTCGCCGCATGCTGTGCAGTGCAGCAGGTCGGGCAGGAGACCCATCAACCGCGTCATCCACAGCGTGAAGTAGGTGAGCGCCATCCAGGGTTGCACGGTGTCAGCCTGCGCGGCGTGTGTGTGTTCCAGCACGCTCACGAGCAGCCGGAAGACCGTTTCCTGCGGGTCGTGCTCGGGGAGGGCTTCATCCAGCAGTTCGGCGTAGAAGCTGAGTACGGCCATACGCACGTGATCCACTGGCGCGGAGAGCGGTGAGCGCACGATCTCCAACTGATCCAGCCGCACCAGCTCCTGCCGGGGCCGCTCGGCAAACCAGGCGCGTGCCAGGGTCATCGGCTCCAGCGCGCCGCCAAACCGCTTGCGACTCTTCAGGGCAGATTTTGCGATTCCCTTGACCCGTCCGTAGTCGCGGGTAAAGAAGCTGACGATCAGGTCAGCCTCCTGTACCGGCCAGGTACGCAAGATCACCGCCTCTGAGGTAAGCACGCTCATGCGTTTCTATCTTCCCATGCAGAGCGGCGGCCAAGCATGGAAGGGCTAAACACAAACGCGCACGCCGCCGGAGCGGGGTGCGCGTTTGTGGAACAGCAAAAGGGTTTAGGGCCGAACAGCCGAACTAGCGGCCGAAGTGCTGAGCGTTCAGCTCGGCGAAGTGCGCCCACTTCTCCGGCAGGTCGTCCTGCGCGAAGATTGCCGAAACCGGGCATGCCGGCACGCAAGCGCCACAGTCGATGCACTCGACCGGGTCAATGAACAGCTGGTTGCTGCCCTCGAAGCCGTCTTCGTCCTTCTTGGGGTGGATGCAATCTACGGGACAGGCGTCCACGCAGGCGGTGTCCTTGGTGCCGATACAGGGTTCTGCAATGACGTAGGCCATCTTTTTACTCTCTCCAGAAACAGGACTTCACGACGCTGATAGTAGCATACGAGCCGGGAGTCTGCCTCCCGCAGCATGCAATACTGTTTTGCGATGCGAAACCGGCGCCCTATTTGCCCCGCGCCGCCCGCCGCTCAGCATACTCGCGCGGCGTGGGGATCGGTGTCAACCCCCGGCCGGCAAACATGTCGCTGAAAAATCCCAGCAGCTCGCCATGGATATGTCCATTGGAGGCGAGCACCTCGCGGCTGTCCAGCTTAACCGGGTTGCCGCTGAAGTCCGTCACCTTGCCTCCCGCCTCCTGCACCAGCAGGATTCCGGCAGCCGTATCCCAGGGGTTCAGGTTGAACTCCCAGAAGCCGTCCATGCGTCCACTGGCTACGTAAGCCAGGTCCAGGGCGGCTGAACCTGCCCGCCGCACCCCATGCGAGCGCAGGGTGAACTCCTGGTAGAAGTGGATGTTGGGGTTGGCGTGACGCTTGCGGCTGGGGAAGCCGGTGGCGAGCAGCGCCTCGGCCAGCTCTGGCGTGCGCGAGACGTGGATGCGCCGTCCGTTGAGCCAGGCTCCGCGGCCCTGTTCGGCGGTGAAGAGCTCATCGCGTGTGGGGTCGTAGATGACCGCCGCGGCCAGTGAGCCATCCTGATCCTCGGGTAGCCCTTTGGGGCGGTGTTCCAGGCCTAGCGAGACGCAGAATTGCGGGAAGCCATGAGCGAAGTTGGTGGTGCCGTCCAATGGGTCCACGTACCAGCGATACTCGCCTTCCATGCGGTCACGCGTACCCTCTTCGCCGTAGATGCCGTGCTCCGGGAAGGCCTCGCCGAGGCGCTGACGGATGAGCTTTTCCACGGTACGGTCAGCCACGGTGACCAGATCCACGTCGCCCTTGTACTCGGTTTCGACACCCTGAGCCAGAAATTCGCGCAGCCGCGCTCCGCCCTCGCGGGCAATCTCCGCAGCCCGAGGAACCCAGATCATGTTGTGTGCTTGAGCCTGCTCTGCCGATCCGCTCACGAGTGCGCCTCCTCGTGTCCGATGCGGTCGCCGAGCGGAGCGGGGGTGAGCCGCCGCCGACCAGTCTCGGTGATCGTGCGAATCTGGTGCTTATAGATGAAGAGATTGGGGAGGCCGTCACGCGTCAAGCGCAGCATGCCGTCATCGAAGTACTCAATCCAGCCGCGCACGGTCTCGCCGTCGCGCAGTTTGATAGTGACGCTGATCTGGCGGTCGCTAAGCGAGCGAAGATACAACGCTTCCTGGCCCGTTTCTCCGGGCGGAGGAGTCTTAGAGCGGCGGCGCGAGGGAAGAGGAGGGGTCATATTGGTTTATCCGATTTCTTTTTCTATTGTAAGATGCACGTTTTGCTCAGTGCGCCGTATGCATTGAACAGGTTTGGGCGCAACACTGCCAACCCATTGGAATTACTCATGCAGGCTGCGGAGCGTTACGGCTCAGTGTACTAGTGGAATCGGTCCACGCAGAGAGACTGCGGATGCGCTGGGGAAATCCTGCGGTAGCGGGTAAGTCACGGGCCTGCGCGCCAGCCACTGCAGTGCACGGGGAATGATGGTTTGTACGGCCGCGCAGCGCATGCTGGGCGGCTGGGTTTCGCCTGTCCAGACATGCCCATAGGTAGAGATGTAGACGCGTCCCCTGCCATAGGTCGTGGTCCACTCCACCGGCCACAGCAGCCCAAGCCCCGATTCGGAGTCCCGCGCGTAGGCCAGCACATGGATGTGCTTTGCCGGTCCGCGCGCATAGGTGTAGACCTCCATCTCCGGCGACATCCACTGGCGCGGCATGCCTGCATGAATCGGATCGCTTTTTGGACTGAGCTTCATGCGCGTCACCAGCACGTCGCCACGCGGTCCATGACTGGTACCGCGTCCAACGCCAGGCGGAATCCGCACCAGACGCCCGCTATCACCGAAGCGGATCGCTGTGCCGTAGTCTGCGTGGCGCCAACTGAGGCCTACCATGGCCTCGTATTCCTTCCAGCCGACGAAGGCATTCTCTGCGCCATGGAAGATGTATACGCCTCCGCCCGCGTGCGCATAGGCGGCAAAGTCCTGCTTTACCGGCTCGGGCCAGGAGGGCCGGGGCGCTGTGCGCGGCAGTCCAATGTCATTGCAGGTCTGGATCACGACGTCGTAATCGGAAAAGTGAGGATGCCAGGCATTCCAAGCTGCCGAACCTGTCTCCGGCATGGTGCTTACGTCCACGGTGAAGCCGCCAGCCTGCTTCAGTAATCCGCGGAGCAGCAGCGTGGTCTGGCGCCAGTTGTGATTGCTGAAGCCATCCACGATCAATACACGTATGTTGCCGACGCGGGGCTGGGCAAGGCAGGAGATTCTACCGGCAAGCGCGATCGCGAGCAGGCACAAAAGAGGCCAGCGTTTCATGGAGTTCAACCTAGCCGCCGACTGCACGCAGTGTCAACGGAGCTTCAGGGCGTGTGTCGCGCGCGCGGCAGATAGGGATGCGCGGTGATTTGCCTGTGAAACTCTCTGTCCCAGCGCCCGGGAATCGTCTTGCCACAGCGCGGGCATTGGCCCTCGGCGGTCAGCAGATAGCGATGGATCTGAAATCCAAGCCGCTCCACGAGTAGTTCATGGCATCCGTGGCAATAAGTATTCTCATGGTTGCCAACCTCGCCGGGCAGATTGCCTGCGTACACATAGTGCAGTCCTGCGCGGCGACCAATTGCGGCGGCGCGCAGCAAGGTCCGTGCTGGTGTGTCGGCTGGGTCAGTCATCCGATAATCCTTGTGGAATGCGGTGACGTGCCAGGGGATGTCTGGTGAAACCCCAGCGAGGAATTCAGCGATTGCTGTCAGTTCCGGGTCGGAGTCATTGAAGCCGGGGATCACGAGCGTTACAACCTCTACCCAGAAGCCCATCAGCTTCAGTTGCCGGATGCTCTCCAGAACCGGTTGCAAGCGCCCACCCAACTGGTGATAGTGCTGCTCGTGAAAACACTTCAGGTCAACCTTGTAGAGGTCCACACAGGGCTGCAAAAACTCCAGCACGCGTGGGGTGGCGTTACCGTTGGAGACGAAGCCGGTGGCCAGTCCGGCAGTCCTGGCCTCTTTGAAGATGGCCACCGCCCACTCCACGGTGATCAGGGGCTCGTTGTAGGTGCTCACGAGGACGCGCGCACCTTGTTCCAGCGCGTCGCGCACCAGTTGCTCGGGCGTGACTGCGGTTGGCACCGTACCTGCAACCGGATCGCGCAGCGCCTGCGAAGTTACCCAGTTCTGGCAATAGGCGCAGTGCAGGTCGCAGCCCAACATACCGAAGCTGTAGGCCAGAGCGCCGCTATGAGCATGAAAGAAGGGCTTCTTCTCAATGGGATCGCACTGTATGCCGCCCGTATAGCCCCATGGCGCATAGAGCGTACCGCCGCGGTTGATGCGCACTTTGCACACGCCTACCTGTCCCTCCGCGATGGGACAGCAGTGCCCGCAGGCAAAGCAGCGCACGCGGCCATGATCCAGCTTGTCGTACAGGCTGGGCGCTGCCTCGTGCACATTCAGCTCGAGAATTTCTTTCAGCGCCGGCATTGTGCCCTCCAACATCGGAGTGGTCAGTTCAGGCCTCGACGGTATCCAAGTCGCAGAAACGCTCTTCAGAATCCATGCTGATTCAAGCGCCTTCCACGGCAGAACGGCGGTACGTATCCAGTAGCCATCGCCATCCCGAGATTCTTTGCCAAGGAGTGTACACCTGTTTCTAGTCGGATGCCGGCGTTGGCTCCACGTAGTAGCCGGTCCGGTTGCGGATTACGAATGCTCCCGGTGCGGAGCGCGGAACCGTGACCTGAATGTGGTGAAACTCCAGGCCGGGCGCCTGATTGCGCGGATAGTAGCCGAGCAGATATTGCGTGCGCAGATCTTCGCTCACCTGTTCAAAAGCCTTGTCCAGTCCGCCCTGGTCGACGTAGAAGTATTTGCCGCCGGTCTGCTCGGCGAGTGTAATCATGGCGTGCTCGCCGCCG
The DNA here is from genome assembly GCA_027452125.1 of Acidobacteriaceae bacterium. Taxonomy (GTDB): domain Bacteria; phylum Acidobacteriota; class Terriglobia; order Terriglobales; family Acidobacteriaceae; genus Telmatobacter. The sequence continues at coordinate 6,776 of DAIDGZ010000095.1, forward strand.
ATGTCGCGTCCCGCACTGGCCACGATAGGCACATCGATGAGGCTGTAGATCATCACTTCATTGCGCAGCGCCGCCTCCAACGCCTGCCTGTACGTCGTGTTCTTGACAGTGTCGTCTCCGTCGGAGATAAGCACCAGCACTTTGCGTCCCTGGCGGGTTCCCAGCCGCCGGGAGGCCAGGTCAATCGCGTCGTAGAGAGCGGTGGCCCAGTCGCCGTGTAATTGTCCCAGGCCGCGATCGATCATCTTCAGCTTGTTGGTGAACGGCGTCAACTCGCGCACGGTAGTGGCAAACTGCATCACGCTCATCTGGTCCTGCTGGCGTAGAATCGCCTTGGCGAATCGCCGTCCCGCCGCCGCTTCGGCGGTCATGTCCTTGCGCACGCTGCCGCTGGTGTCGATGGCCAGGGTCAGGTTCAGCGGCATCTCCGACTGCCGCTCAAACAAGGCAATCCGCTGCGGACGCCCATCCTCAAAGAGCGCGAAGTCGTCCCTGGTGAGGCCGCCGACAATTGCGCCGTTGCTGTCGGTTACGTTCACAAACACGTTCACCAGCTTTACGTCTACGCGGAAGGTCGTCTGCTGCGCCGCCGCGCCGAACGCCGCCAAGCAAAGCAAAATCGTACACGCCGCTTTCCGCAGGCCAGGTTTCATCGCGTACCTTCGCCCTCCTCCAGAGCCAGCTCCGGGGGAAACGGCTCGCCATCGGCCCACACCACGCCGTCGGCAAAGGTCTCCTTTTTCCAGATGGGCACGGTTTTCTTCAGTGTGTCGATGATCCACCGGCAGGCATCAAAGGCCTGTCCACGATGCGCTGAGGCCACGACGATCAGTACGCTGGTTTCGCCAATTTCCAGTCGTCCCAGCCGGTGCACCAGCGTCACATGGCGTATGCCAAATTGCTCTCGCGCGTGTTGGGCAAGTCCATGCATCTGTTTCAGCGCCATCTCGTCATAGGCTTCGTAGTCCAGGTAGAGCGTCGGACGGCCACGCGTGTTGTTACGCACGATGCCATCAAACACCACTACGGCTCCATCCTGGCCGCACTTGGCCGCCGCGACGAGTTGCTCGGCGTCAATACGCTCGCGGGTTAGGGCAATCACGGGCTCATCCGCACCGCTGCCGCCGGAGACGGGGGGCAGCAGACCCACCTCGTCGCCCTCGTGGAGCACATGGTCCGCGGTGGCGTACTCGGCGTTGACACTTATGGCAATGCCACGCAGCATCCGTCCGGTCTTGGTGTCGCTGAGGGTTTCCAACAATGTGGCGACAGTTGCGCCGTCGGGCAGTTCCATCGTTTGTATGGAGCCGCCAAGCCAGTCTTTCAAGATTCCGAAGAGAAGCACTTGTATCCGCATGGCTAGCAGAAGAATATCGTCTCCGTGTTAGACGCGGTATCCAGGTTCCCGTCTAACCTCAGCTGTACGGGAGGCGTGTCTTTTGCCCACGGAGAGATTGGAACTGCCAACTGAAAGACCCGTGGGGCATCGTAAATTTGTATGCATATCCATTGTTAAGAGGTTTACTCAGGCAGTTTTCGATAGTATGCTGAACGTGCTTCGGACCCGGCGCATTGACTTCCTTTTTTCCAGCTATGCTGATCTTCTGTACAGCCGCAACCGACGGCAGAGCCAATTCCCGCGCCAAACGATTGTGGAAAAGTGATGAGGTGGAGCAGTTGATGAACAACCTGACAAGGCGAACGTTTTGCATTCTGCTGGGTGGTGCTGCTGGCCGGGCCTGCCATGCAGCTGCATGGCCAGGGAAGCCAGAAACCGCATGGGAGGCGGAAGCAGCAGGCAGGTTTCCCGGGGCCGCGGAGAAGGCACGTCCCTACGTTCTATGGATGTGGATGGGCAGCAATGTGAGTGCAGAGGGCATCACCCGCGATCTTGAGGCGATGCATGAGGCAGGTATCGGAGGCGCAACGATCTACAGCATCGCGGATACGGTGATGCCGTGGCCGAGCCAGATCGGCAAAAGTCCGACGCCCGAAATCGTTACCTGGTCAGAGCCGTGGTGGGGGTTGGTGCGGCACGCTGCTACAGAAGCCGACCGCCTGGGTATTGAACTGATTCTTCACAATTGTGCCGGATACGAGAGCAGCGGCGGCACCTGGATTCCGCCAGAGCTGTCCATGCAGGAGGTCGTCTGGAGCGAACAGGCGATCCGTGGCGGAACGCATTTCCACGGCAGTCTGCAGCGGCCAAAGGTCGATCCGCATCCACATTCTCCCTATCCACAGTGCTATATCCCTTCTGAAGGCAAGATTGGTATACCCGTGGTGGAAGCGCGCCGCAGCTACTACCGCGACATCGCTGTTCTGGCTATGCCCTCCACAGGGACAGCGCCCGTGAGCGAAATTGTTGATCTCTCAGACAGGATGAATGCCGCAGGTGAGCTGGACTGGGAGGTTCCGGAGGGAGACTGGACTGTCTACCGGTTTGGGCATACGACTACCGGCGCCATGAATTCGCCGGCTCAGTGGGATGCGATGGGGCTGGAATGCGACAAGATGAATCCTGAAGCTGTTGCCTTTCATGTGAACCATGTTCTGGGCGAGATGAAGAAGCATCTGGGCGAGCAGATGGGCAAGGGCATCACGACCCTCTACTTCGACAGCTACGAGGCGGGAACGCCGAACTGGAGTCCAAGAATGCGCGAGGAGTTCAAGAAACGGCGAGGCTACGAACTGACACCGTGGCTACCAGTGCTGGCTGGGCGCATGGTGGGCGGCGAGCAAGAGACTGCCAGCTTCAAGAAAGATCTACATCGTACTGTTGAGGATCTGTATCGTGACTGCTACTGGGCGACGCCGGGACCACTGGCGCACGAGGCAGGACTGAAGTTTGCGGCAGAGCCTTATGTCGGCCCCTGGCAGATCGACGAAGTGGTCAAGTTTCTTGATACGCCGACTGTCGAGTTCTGGACGCACAAGGGACAATATTCGCCAGCTTCGCTCGATCCTGTGGTCATGAGCGCGCATCGGTTGGGCGATCAGTTGATTGCAGCAGAGTCGTTTACGTCTTCTCCGAAAGAGGCACGCTGGATGGCGCATCCGGCATGGCTGAAGCCGATTGGCGATGCGGCGTTCTGTGCAGGGGTGAATCGCATCAACGTGCACCATTTTGTGCAGCAGCCGTGGGACGAAAAATATCAGCCAGGCAATGTGATGGGGCAGTGGGGTATTCACCTGGGCCGTTACCAGACATGGTGGAAGCAGGGGAAGGCATGGCTCAACTATCTTTGGCGGTGTCAGTCACTCTTGCAGCGCGGCCAGTTCGTGGAGGACTCGCCTGCAACCTCGATGCGTGTAGTCTCTGCAGACCAGGGAGTGGGCTTGCGGAGCATTCACCGGCGCGACGGAGAAATGGACATTTACTTTGTTGCCAATGTGGAATGGAAGGCCGGCAGTGCAGAGGTGAGTTTTCCTGAAGCGGGCAAGCAGCCTGAGTTGTGGGATCCGGTTGCGGATACAATTCGCGATTTGCGGCACTTTACTCAACAGGATGGCCGTACGGTTACGAGGCTCGAATTCGCCGAGACCCAGAGCTACTTTGTGGTCTTCGGCAGGGATGCCGCGCCCGGGATTGCAGCTTCCGATACATTGGCGGATTTCCCTGTGCTGCGCGTTGCCAGTGAGGTGACGGGTCCGTGGAGTGTACGCTTTGATCCCCGCTGGGGAGGTCCTGCCCAGGTGGAGTTCGGTGAACTCATGGACTGGACGAAGCACGACGATCCCGGCATCCGTTACTACTCTGGAACAGCTTGCTACAGCAAGATTCTGGAACACACAGGATTCAAGACAAAGAGGAGGATTTGGCTTGATCTGGGCAGCGTGCGGCATATAGCCGCAGTGAGACTGAATGGAAACAGCCTGGGCGTGGTGTGGACTGCACCGTGGAGGATTGAGTTAACACGGGCTCTCAGGCCCGGCAAGAACAGATTGGAAATTGATGTGGCCAATGTGTGGGCGAACCGGCTCATCGGCGACGAACAGCATCCGGCAGATGTGCAGTGGGAGCCAGGCGATCCTCGCTTCAAAGCCGGCAGCTACCTGAAGGAGTTTCCGGACTGGTTTTTGAAAGGCGAGGCGCGACCGGTGAAGGAGAGACTGACCTTCACGACCTGGAACTATTTTGACAAGGATTCCGCGCTGGTGCCTTCAGGACTTTTGGGGCCGGTGCGTCTGCTGGAGCAGGCATGAACAGAGGCGCAGGGAAGATCTACTCAGGACTGTGACAGGGCATCACGCAATTTTGTAGAGGAATCCGGTGGGTGTACCCCACAGGTTTCGTGCCCGGTCAGCATAGAAGACGCTGAATTCTATGCCTGACAGGTCGTAGTCGAAGAGCGGCACACGGTCAAAGCTGTAGTCGCCGCGGACTGAGTATTCGTCCCCGCCGCAGTCGATCATGAGGGCATCAGCAGAAGAAAGCCGCTCCGGATGCGTTAACAACAGGCAGCCGAGGGCGAAGACGCCCAGCCCGAACTCATTGCCCGCCATGGTCACGCGGGTGCGCCGCGCCGACGAGCCGCGATGCAGCATGCCTGCCTGCGCCGCCACCACCAGGATGTCACAATTCGGCTGTTGCTCGGTCAGAATCTTCTCTGCCAGCTTGGAGCGTTCCGTTTGCCGAAGGTACAGCTCACTCAACTTACCGGCAATCCGGTTGGAGAGTCTCCGTCGTTTGCCCAGCGCCGCCAATACGATTTCAACTGCGTCGTTGTAAGTGTCGGCCAACGCCTGCCAGCGCGGGATGGCAAACCAGCCCTCGGTCATGTCGGGCGGTTCATGGCGGGCCAGCTTTTCCTGGCATGTAGCCAGGTTGGGAAAGAGCTTGCGCAGTTCCGATACCTGCGCCTCAATGGATCGCACCCGGTAGGTGGACGGATAGACCCGGTTGGAGCCCACATCTTCGTCGCGATATTTGTTACTGCGCATTCGCCGCTCAAGGATGCGCAGCGCGGTGTCGGCTACCTCGTCGCGCAGCTTTTCTTCCAGTTCTAAAACGCACTGGGCGCTCTGCCGGTCCATACGCTCCATGGCTGCGCGGCAGGCGGCATGCACCGCCTCGCTTAGAACCTCCTGGAGCCTGCGCGTCTGCTGTTCTGTCATGTTGCCGGAGAGGTATAACGGCACGGTCATCTGAGTCGTCGCCATGGTCGCCGCCCGCAAGCGTACACACGCTTGATTCTGCACAGTTCATCGGCAGATTTTAGTCATTCTCCAGCCCCGTGGGCAGTTTGTTTTTCGGAGTCGAGACGCGCTCGAGTACGTGTTAAAGAGCATCGTTTGCGCCTGAGCCGGGGGCAGTCTTTCTGGACACAGAACGAAAAGGGGCCGGCAGATTCGCCGGCCCGGTTCTGCAGCCTCCTCGTATTTACGCGTTGGCGGCTGCGGAGTTTTGCGCTGCGACTTGCGTGTCTGGCCGTGCCTTCAGCAGTGGCAGCGCCACATCCAGTACGTCCTCGATGCGACTGGCATAGTGGACGGAGACGCCTTCCATCATCTCCGGCGTCAGGTCTTCCTCTACGTTCTGCCGGTTTTCCGCCGGCAGAATGATGGTGTCTACTCCCGCTCGCCGCGCGGCCAGGAACTTCTCCTTGATGCCGCCGACCGGCAGGACGTTGCCGCTCAGGGTAATCTCGCCGGTCATGGCGGTGAGCGGGCGTACGGGCGTATCAGTCAGGAGGGAGGCCAGCACGGTAGCCATGGTCACACCCGCGGAGGGGCCGTCCTTGGGAATCGCCCCGGAGGGCACGTGGATGTGGATATCGAGGTCCTTGTTGAAGTCCTCTGCCAGACCCAGTACCGATGCGTTGGAGCGTACCCAGGTCAGGGCCGCCTGCATCGACTCCTGCATCACCTCGCCGATTTGCCCGGTGATGGTGAAGCCGCCTTTGCCTTTCATCTTGTTGGCCTCGATGAAGAGGATGTCGCCGCCGGCCGGGGTCCATGCCAAGCCCACCGCCACGCCTGGCCGCTTCACGCGCTCAGCCACCTCGGTGTCTACGCGTACCTGGATACCGCCGAGAAACTCCTTCAGGATGTCCTTGGTGACTACGAGCTTTTCTGTTTTGCCCTCAACGACGCGCCGCGCCTGCTTACGACATACCGTTCCGATGACCTGCTCCAGCTTTCGGACGCCGGCCTCGCGTGTGTAATGCCGCACCAGGTGACGCACCGCCTCCTCAGGGAAATCAATCTGCTCTGCTGTGATTCCGTTCTCCTTGATCTGCCGCGGAATCAGGTAGCGATTGGCGATATGCAGTTTCTCCTCCTCGCTGTAACCCTGCAGCGGAATGATCTCCATGCGATCGAGCAGCGGCGGCGGCACTGGGTCCAGCATGTTCGCCGTGCAGATGAACAGCACTTTTGACAGATCAAACGGCACGTCCAGGTAGTTATCGCGGAACGTATTGTTCTGCTCCGGGTCAAGGGTCTCGAGCAGGGCGCTGGCCGGGTCGCCGCGAAAGTCTCGGCCCAGCTTGTCGATCTCGTCCAGCATGATCACGGGATCGTTGCTATCCGCCCGCCGAATGCTCTGGATAATCTGCCCGGGCAGAGCGCCAATATACGTGCGCCGGTGCCCGCGAATCTCTGCCTCGTCATGCATGCCGCCCAGGGAGATTCGCTGAAATTTGCGGCCCAGCGCCCGGGCGATGGAGCGGCCCAAGCTGGTTTTGCCCACGCCCGGAGGCCCGACAAAGCACAGGATCGGCCCTTTCATGTCTGGCTTCAGTTCGAGGACCGAGAGGTAGTCCAGGATGCGGTCCTTCACTTTCTTCAGTTCGTAGTGGTCCTCGTCCAGAATCTCCCGGGCCCTGCCGATGTCGATTTTCGTGCCCGAACTCTTTGCCCAGGGCAACACTGCCAGCCATTCGATGTAGTTGCGCGTCAGCGAGTAGTCGGCAGCCATGGGAGACATCCGGCCCAGCCGGTTCAGCTCCTTCATTGCCTCCTTTTTCACGTCTTCGGGCATGCCGGCGGCTTCAATTTTCTGCCGCAGGTCTTCGATCTCGCGCTGCGTCTCGTCCTGCTCGCCCAATTCCTTCTGGATAGCCTTCAGTTGCTCGCGCAGGTAGTAGTCGCGCTGCGACTGCTGCACCTGGTCCTGCACCTCACTCTGGATCTTGGTGCGCAACTGCTGCACCTCGATCTCCTTGGCCAGCAGCTTGTTCAGTTGCTCCAGTCGTTGCGTGACTCCAGGGGTCTCGAGCAACTGCTGTTTGTCGTCCGTGGTCAGGAAGGGGAGGGAAGAGCCCACGAAGTCCACCAGCCGGCTGGGGTCCTCGATATTGGCTGCGATCGTGCGTAATTCGTCGCTCAGCGTAGGTGATTCGGCTACGATCTGTTGAAATTGCTCCACCACATTGCGGACGAGCGCTTCAAAACCGAGGTCAGTCGGCGGTACGACATCTTCAAGGGTCTCGATTTCGGCCACCATGAAGGGCTCTGTCTGGCTGAAGCGCGTCAGCTTGACCCGGCTTACGCCCTCAGTAAACACAAAGCGGCTCTGGTTGGGCATCCGGACGACCTTATGTACGGTGGCCAGCGTTCCCACCCGGTGCAGGTCGTCGGGGCGCGGGGCGTCCAGACGGGGATCAATCTGTGCTGCCACCACGATGGTGCGCTCCTCACCCAGCGACTCAATCAGCTGAATGGAGCTCTCGCGACCCACCGTCAGCGGCAGGACCGCATGGGGAAACAACACCGTATCCCGCACAGGGAGGACCGGAATCCGGCGCACAGCGGCGGGTGTCTCGTTAGGATCGTCAGGTGTCAGCGGGGTGGAAGGCGATCTGGTCATTGAGTGTCCTTTTGTCAACTTTCCTTCATTAGACAATATACGATCTTAAAAGTTTCACGAATCAGTCGCATTTCGGGCAGTGTGACATTCCGCGTAGGGTACGAGCCGGGCAGCGCTCGAGTTCCCGTAGGGTTTCCCGCTTTCCGGCACGAGCAAGTCGCCTGCACAGGCGCGGCCAACTTTGGAAAAGTGATCCGTGTGCGCCTAAGCCCAACTGAACTAATGGGTGTAGCTTCGGCTGTGATTCTGTCCGGATCTCTGCTGGAGGGTCTATCGGCGGAAGGCAGGGGAAGGTGAGTTGTATGTGGCTGGAGTAGGAGATTGTGGACGCAAAAGCTGGGAATGGGGGAGGATCGGGGAGCAAAACGGGTTAGGCTCGCTGAGTCAGTGCGTGTCCTTATCTTCTTCGTTTTCTTCTTTTTCGATGGCCGACTCGATCTGTTTCCAGAGGTCGTCAGGCGGCTCCACATTGGTGAAGAGTTGGCGTGCGGCGTCGGCGATGGTCTGCAGGTCGGCGAGCAGCGCCTGGCACAGGGCGCAGTTCTGTAGATGCGGGTGCGCCGACACGTCGGCCCCCGAGCCAATCAGCTCAGACAAATGGCTTTGGAACTCAGCACAACTTATCTGCTTGGGTTCGCCGCTCACGATTGGGTCTCCTTCGCCGATGTCCTGCCCTGCGCCTGCAGGGTTTCGCGCAGCTTCAGGCGCGCCTTGTGCAACTGGGACTTGCTGTTGCCGATCGAGCAGTCCAGCATAGTTGCGATCTCATTGTGTTCGTAGCCTTCTACGTCATGCAGGATGAAGATGAGGCGGTATCCTGCGGGCAGGTCGGCTACGGCCCGCTCTAAGGCTAGACGGTCAATCGAGCCGGAAAGCCTCAGATCCGGTGCGCCAAAGCTGCGTCCTGGCCCCTCTTCCGGGGTTGGCTCCATGGCTTCGTCCAGCGAGATCAGATTCAGCCCCTTCTTGCGCAGCTGCATCAGCACAACGTTGATAGCTAGCCGGTGCAGCCATGTAGAGAAGGCCGAGTCGCCGCGGAAGGTGGCAATCTTGCGGTGCAATTGCAGGAATGCTTCCTGTGTCATGTCTTCCGCTTCGGCTATGTTGCCCACCATGCGCAGGCACAGGGAGTAGATGCGTCTTTTATGCAGCGCGTAGAGTTGGGCAAAGGCGTGGTGATCGCCAGCCTGTGCGCGTGCCAGGACCTCTGCCTCTGCCGGGTCTGGTGCGGATGCCGGGGCGTAGCGCACCACTGGCTCAGCAGGGGGCTGAGGCGTGACTGACTCGTTCTCTGCCGGGTCCGCAAGATGCGCCGGAACTTCAGATTGCGGCATACGCTTTGCTGCTGGGGTTCCCCATAGACCAGATGGCCAGCATCAGTCTCCTATCCTCGTTAGTATATAGGGGAGTATTAAGCCACGCGGCATGGCCACTCCGGGTTGCCGGTTTCATGCGATTGCGCAGGTTTGCACACCGTGGTGGCATGGGTGGGTTTCAGCCCGTACATCCTCCGCATTCCAATGAAAGGGGCTCGAGCCCCTGCCGGGGGCGGTGGCGTTTACATTCACTGGCGCTTGTGCGGCATTGTGCCGACACGAGGATCGGCGCTGGCTTGGGGCATGTTCCCCGTACTTTTATCCTCTGGGGGATTCGCTGTGTTGATCAGGCCGGCAGGGAAGCGTTGCAGCCACGAAAGCCTCTGGCGGCGCCGTGCCACTGCCACGGCGTTTTCTGCAGGCCTCTGTTGGTTGTTGCTGTTTCTTGCCGCGCTTGCGGGGTTTGCCCAGGCGCAGGCGGGCACAACAGAGAACTCTGCCGCACAGCTCTTTGCCTGGCAGGGGCAGCTCGTTCGCAGTATTACTTTTACCGGCGTACAACCCAACCGCCTCGATCCGCTGCCCGGTCATCTGCCGCAGCAGGCCGGCCAACCACTTAATTCCTCATCTGTAGAGCACAGCCTACGCCAGCTTTTTGCCACCGGTCTTTATGACACGCTGGAGGTTGAGGGCCGCCAAAGCACGAACGGCGTAGACCTCATCTTTCGGGGCACCCCTCGCATGTTTATTGGTGGCACCGGCGTTTACGGCGCCAAAGGCCCCACGATGAATGCCCAGCTTGATCGAGCCAGTCAGTTGACGATGGGAACTCGCTTCACCCAGTCCAAGCTGGACCGTGCCGTGGAGCAGATGCGCTTTATTTTGCGGGAGAACGGGTTCTACGAGCCCACCATCACGCATACACTTACCCCCCATCCGACCGAGCAATTGGAGGATATTTCGTTTTTAGTCAACTCCGGCCCGCAGGCACGTGTGGGGTCTATCCAAGTCAGCGGCGATTCCGGCCTGAGCGGAGCCGAGTTCCGACACTACGCCCACCTGCACACAGGGGACCACGTGGATCACGACACGGTGAACCACGCGCTCGATGGCGTACTCAAGCACTTCCAAAAGCAGAACCGCCTGGAGGCCGAGATCAAGCTGGTTTCCGCGCAGTATGAGGCTACGGCAGACCATGTGAACTACAGTTTTTCGGTCACGCGCGGCCCGGTGATTCGCGTGGAACTGGATGGGGCCAGCATTGAGCAGGACCAGTTGCGCCATCTGGTGCCGATCTACGAGGAAGGCTCAGTCGATGATGATCTGCTCAACGAGGGGAACCGCCGCCTGCGGGACTTCTTCCAGCGACTTGGCTACTTTGATGTGAAGGTCGAGCATAAGCGCGAGTCCTCCAGCGCGAACGCTGTGGACATCCGCTACACCGTGTATCCAGGCCCGCGCCGCAAGGTGGAAAAGGTTTCAGTAGCGGGCAATCACTACTTTGACTCCGGCACCTTGCTGCAACTGCTCAGCGTGCATGCGGCCGACACGCTGGACCGTCACGGGGCGTACAGCCAGGGCCTGGTGTCTGCGGATATCAGCGCGCTGCAGACGGTCTACCAGAACAATGGCTTTGCCAACGTAAAAATCACTCCGCAGATTGGCACTCCGGCTCCGCGCCCGGGCAAGGCGCCCAAAACCGCGCCGCTTACCGTGACGTATCACATCGATGAGGGGCCGCAGATGCGGGTGGGCAAGGTGGAGATCGAGGGGAATGACCATGTTCCAGCCAGTCAACTCACTCCGCTGATGAATACCCAGGCTGGGCAGTTGCTTTCTCCCGCTAACCTGGCGGGCGATCGTGACGCTCTGCTTACGGCCTATCTCAGCCGAGGCTTCGACCACGTTTCCGCGGATGTTACGCAAACGCCTGGTCCGGCTGGTTCCAACACGGTCAACGTTGCCTTTCGCATCAACGAAGGCACGCAGACCTTTGTGCGTAAGGTGCTGCTGACCGGCCTGCACTATACCCGGCCCAGCACGGTGCAGTCAGCCATTACCCTGCATGCGGGCGATCCGCTGAATGAGAATGCCCTGCTCGATACCCAGCGCAATCTCTACGAGTACTCACTCTTCAATCAGGTAGATGCGGCGGTGGAGAACCCTGAGGGGCAAGCCGCCACCAAAACCGTTCTGCTACGCACCACCGAGGCGCGCCGCCTTTCGCTCACCTACGGCTTTGGCTTTGAGGCGCAGACCGGCCAGCCACAGAACAATTGCCAGGGGGCGCAGGCGGCAGGCATTCCGTGCAGCCCTTACGGCAAAACCGGCGTCAGCCCCCGTGTGCTGCTTGATGTAACGCGCAATAACCTGCTGGGCCGCGAGCAGTCCGCATCATTGCGCGCCACATACGGCCTGCTGGAGCAGAACATTGATCTGCTTTATCAAATTCCGCACTTTGAGGGGAATCGCAACCTCGGCTTCACCTTCTCTGGCGGCTATGCCAACAGTCAGGACGTTACGACATACGTTGCGTCGCGACTGGAGGGAAGCCTGCGCTGGAATCAGAGCTTTCTTGCTCCTGGTTCCTTCCTCTCCAAAGCCAACACCTTCATCTACGAGTACAACTTCCGCCGCGTAAAGGTGGCAGCGAGCAGCCTGCAGGTGAATCCTGGCGCCATCAAGTCCCTATCGACCGCGGTGCGGGTAGCTGGTCCGGCGTTTACCTGGATTCTCGATACCCGCGATTCTCCCATGGATGCTCATCGCGGCACTTACACGAGTTTCCAGGAGTTCCTCTCCACCGGATCGCTCGGTGCAGAGGTGCAGTTCAATCGCATTGACCTGCAGAACTCCAGCTATTACAGCTTCGATAAGGGCCGTCTGGTGATCGCACGCAATACGCGCTACGGTCAGGAGCGTGCGTTTGGTTCAGGCTCGCAGAAGCTGATTCCGCTGCCGGAGCGCATGTACGCCGGCGGGCCCACCTCGCTGCGTGGCTTCTCCTACAATGCCGCGGGTCCCCGTGACCCGGAGACAGGCTATCCCATCGGCGGCGCCGGCGCGCTCATTAATAGTACGGAACTGCGCCTGCCTCCGCCGATGCTGCCCTGGTTTGGCGATACGCTGAGCTTTGTGCTCTTCCATGACATGGGCAATGTGTTCACCAACGCCGGCGATGCCTGGGCCAGCGCCCTGCATGTTCGGCAGCCGCACAGTGACACATGCAAGAAGCTGGCTACTGTGGGCGACTCCAGCACCTATGAGCCTTCAGGCCCTGATACCTCTACGGGCAAGCAGGGGCAGTGCAGCTTCAACGACTTCTCGCATGCGCTCGGCATTGGTTTGCGCTACCATACGCCGGTTGGGCCTATCCGGTTGGACTTCAGCTATAACCTGAATCCACCTATCTTTCCGATCAACATCAACTACGGCAATCCGTCTGCTCCGCCGCAGGTGGGGCAGGCATCTCACTTCAACTTCTTCTTCAGCCTGGGGCAGACCTTCTGATGCGTGTGTCGTCTCCAGTCCGGTATTTCCTCGCGCTCGGCCTCGCATGCCTGACGATGGTTGTGCTGTGTCCTGCTGCTGCACAGGAGGCAACCACTTCTTCCGCGCCGGTTGTGCTGGACCGGGTTGTGGCAGTGGTCAATCGCCAGGTGGTGCTGTCCAGTGATCTGGACCTGGAGATGCGCCTGGCTACGCTTGACCCCGTGCCTGGCACGCGGGGGGCCGTTACCCGCCGCCGCGCCTTGCAGTTGCTCATCAGCCGCTCGCTGATTCAGCAGCAGATTCGCCAAGAAGAGATGCAGGCTTTGCGGCCTACGCAGGAGGAGGTAGATGCCCGCCTGACAGAGATGCGCAAGGATCTGCCCGCATGTGCAGGGCAGAACTGCCTCTCGGATACGGGCTGGAAGGCATTCCTGGCTGCGCGCGACCTCACTCCGCAAGAAGTGGTGATCTACCTGCGCAACCGGCTGGAGATTTTGGGATTCATCGAGCAGCGTTTTCGGCAGGGAATCGATATTACCCCGAAGCAGATCGAGTCCTATTACACTGATACGTTTCTCGCGCAGTATCCTGCGGGCCAAACTCCACCGCCGCTCAGCAAAGTTTCCGCGCGCATTCAGGAGATTCTGCTTCAGCAGCAGGTCAATGTACTGTTCAGCAACTGGCTTCAGAACCTGCGCAAGCAGGGCGATATCGAGGTTCTTGATCCGTCACTGGAACTGCCTGCTAGCGGCAACGGCCAGGGAGGAGGGGCGCAATGAGCAGCGAACACACCTCGCTCTTCGCTGCGCCGGAGCCGCAGCCCTCTGTGCAGCCGCCGCGTCCCAGCCGGCTGCGGCGCTTCTTCCTGCGCCATTTGCCGCTGTCAATTGCGACGCTGGTGGTGTTGGTGGTGATTGCCCTGGTGGGAGCGTATTTTTTTCTGAGCTCTGTGCGCTTTGAAAACTACGTGCGCCGTCAGTTGATTGCGCAGATTGAGCGAGCCACCGGCGGTCGCGTGGAGGTTGAGGCCTTTCACTGGCGACTGCTTACGCTGGAGGCCGAGGCCGATGGTCTGGTGATCCACGGCACGGAGGACTCTGGCGAAGCGCCTTATGCCAGCGTCCAGAATCTACGCGTGCAAGTAAGCGTGCTTAACATGATGAGCCCTCGTCTGGAACTGCGCAGTATCGACGTGGTTCGTCCGGCATTCCATCTCATTGTCTATCCAGACGGCACTACCAATCAGCCCCAGCCGCGCAAGGCTCGGAAGCCAGGCAAACCGTTTCTGGATACCTTTTTCAATCTCCGCGCCGGCCGCGTCACCGTGGAGCAGGGGATGCTGGATTACGACAACCGCTCCAGTTCCTTCGACTTTCAGAACCGTTACGTGCCGCTCGACTTTCAGGCTCGGGATGTTTCCGTGCGCATGGCCTACATGGCGGCTGCAGCGCGTCAGCCAGAGCGATATCACATCGAGGCTGGAGCCACCGATTTTGATTTGACTCGCGGGGTAAAGGATGACTTGTACCAGCCGGTGCATGGTCACCTGCAGGCTACTCTCGATTTGGAACGCAATGTGCTTTACGTGCGTACGCTGCGCCTTACTGCCAGCAGCCGTAAAGCGAAAGATAGGGTAGTGGAGATTAGCGGAGAGCTTCGCAATTTTGCCCAGCCTGTGTGGCAGGCCCGGATAACCGGGGATCTGGACATGGCCCTACTGGATCCGCTCACTGGTTATCCCAATGCGCCGCAGGGCATCGCGCATCTCAACCTGGATGCCGCGGGCCATGATGGCGAGTTCCGAACAGATGGCACGGTGCACATTGACGACGGAGCTTACATCGGCACCGGTGTGAATGCTACCGGCCTGCGTCTCGACTGCCATGTCCATGCGGATGCCAGCCAGCTGTCCATCACTTCGATTGTGGCCCGCCTGCGCCAGGGCGGACAGTTGGAGGGTGCAGTTCTGCTCCGTAACTGGCTGCCACCGATTCCCGCCGCGAACCGGCTACAGCCCTCCGGTCTCTCGGCCGTGCGTGCCACAGGGAACCGCGACATCGCGCCTCGTCATCTACCGCCACCGATGATTCCTGTGGATGGCAAGGTGATCGCGCAGTTCAATGCTGTCTCGCTGGATGCACTGATGGATATGGTGGGCCAGGGGCCTTTCCAGCGCCTCGGTTTCGACACGCTACTCGACGGGCCTGCCACCGCAACATGGACCCACGGTGACACCAACACATTGGTGGTGGAAGGTTCGCTCAACCTGCACCCCTCGGCACGGCCGGTTGCCGGCGAGGTTCCACTGAATGGCGCAATTCGCGGAACGTACATGCAGCGCAACGGTTCCGTGGAGGTGCAGAATCTGGCGCTGCATATGCCGGGCAGTCAGTTCACTGCGAACGGCCATCTCGGTGCGTATCCTCTCGATAGCCCGTCGGCGCTCAATGTGGAATTTCACTCGCACAATCTGGCGGAGTTCGATGCTGTTCTGCGTGATCTAGGACTAAAGCACAATGGCAAGGCCGGCGCAGCAGCACTACCTGTCGCCCTGACCGGTCAAGCGGACTTTCAGGGTACGTGGGGTGGTTCGCTGGTCAATCCCCACATTGCGGGAAACCTTGATGCCACGCAGGTCGCGCTGGAACTGCCCGCTACCAGTAAGGATCCGTCGGCGCCACCGCGCATCCTCCAGATGGATTCAGTGCAGGCAGAGGGTAGTTACTCCGCCGCGCGTATTGCCATTGATCACGCGCTACTGCAGCGCGGCTCCAGCAGCCTCGCGCTCAGCGGTACGCTGCAAGCGGCGACAGGTGCGCAGGGCCATGCCTCTGCCTTCGATGCCAACTCCGCGTTGCAGGCGCATCTTACGGCCAACTCAATCCGCCTCGATATGCTGCGGCCCTTTCTTGGCACGAGCCTGCCTGTTACAGGCATGGCCAGCGCCCAACTCCAGATCAATGGGCAGCTAGGTGAGCCGGACGGCTCTGGTACAGTCGATGTACGCGATGGCAGCCTCGAAGGGCAACCCTTCAGCAATCTCCAAGCACAGGGCACGCTGGCGGCAAAGCAACTCACCGTATCCTCAGCCAGCGTTACTACTGCTGGCGGCACAGCGACTGCCACTGGCAGTTACGACATGCAGACCCGCCATTTCACCATCAATGCCGCAGGCAAGGCGCTAGATCTGGCACAGGTGGCGCAATTGAAGGGCAATCAGTTGACGCCAGCCGGAACTCTCGCTTTCCTGCTACAGGGAACTGGCACTCTGACCGATCCACGTGTACAGACGCACGCCACGCTCAGCAGTCTGGTGCTTGGCGGCCAGTCTCTGGGTACGCTCAGCCTCAACGCGCACACCGCCAACGGCGCGGCCTTCTACGACGCCGCTACACGCCTCGATGGCGCAACACTTCACGTTCACGGCCAAACCACGCTGCAGCAGGACTACACCACGCAGGCGCGGCTGGACTTCTCTAAATTCGACATTGGCACGCTTCTCAAGCTCGCTCGCGTACAGAGCCTCGACGCTCAGTCGGCGCTTGCCGGTACGATCACGGTTCAGGGGCCACTGGCGCATCCCGCTCAACTTCATGGCGAAGCGACATTGCATGAGCTCGCTGTAACCGTCGAAGGGGTCCATCTTAAGAGTGCTGCTGGACTTCACGCGACGCTGGCCGATGGTCGCATTCATCTTGACCCGCTTCACGTCACCGGCGAAGACACGGATCTGCACGCCGAGGGTAGCTTGCTGCTTACCGGCCAGCGCCAGTTGGATTTGGCCACTGCCGGCTCGATCAACCTGAAGCTTGCCGAGACACTCGATCCCGATCTAACTGCAGCTGGTCTAGCTACGTTCCAGGTAGAAGCGCATGGTCCGCTGGTCCATCCCGGCTTCCAGGGCCGCATCGACCTGCAGAATGGCTCGCTCTCGCTAGGGGACATTCCCAACGGACTGAGCCAACTGCACGGTACGTTGGTGTTCAACCAAAATAGGCTTGAAGTGCAGAGTCTCACGGCCATGAGCGGCGGCGGCCTGCTTAGCGTGGGTGGTTCGCTGGCCTACCAGCACGGCATCTACGCCAGTCTTTCCGTTACAGGTAAGGGTATCCGCATCCGTTATCCGCAGGGAGTCAGCTCGCTTGCCGACGCCTCGCTCCAGTTGCAGGGACCGGAGAAGAATCTCCAACTCAGCGGTAATATTCTCATCACGCGCTTTTCGATCAGCCCTGATCTGGATATCGCTGCTCTGGCAGCGCAGGCCAATGCCGTGCCTACCGTCGCCGCGGCCGACGCGCCCTCCAACCACATTCGCCTCGACGTACGCATCCAGTCTTCGCCACAGTTGAACTTCCAGAATGCCTTTGCCAAGTTGGCTGGTGATGTGGATCTTCACGTCCGCGGCACCGTAGCCAATCCCTCTCTGCTGGGCAGCATCTCTGTCACCGAGGGCAGTGCGATGATTGCCGGGACGCATTATGAACTACAGCGCGGCGATATTACCTTCACCAATCCTGTGCGCATCGAACCCAGCATCGACCTAAGCGCCACTGCACGCGTTCAGGATTACGACATCACTTTGGGCATCCACGGCACAGCTGCCAAGCCCACAGTGACCTACCGCAGCGATCCGCCACTGCCGGAGGCAGACGTTGTTGGCCTGCTGGCCCTGGGGCACACTGGCGACCAGCAGCGCCTGTATACCCAGCAGCAGGAGCAGTCCCTCACCAACCCCGCCACCGATGCGCTGCTGGGCGGCGCGCTCAACGCTACCGTGAGCAGCCGCGTGCAAAAGCTTTTTGGCGCTGGCTCGGTTAAGGTCGATCCCAACTATCTTGGCGCTTTTGGCAACTCCACCTCGCGCATAACGGTAGAGGAGCAGGTGGGCCGCAATGTCACCCTCACCTATGCCACTAATGTGAACACGACCGGCCAGCAGCTTTTACAGGCAGAGATCGCCATCAACCGCCATGTCTCCGTGCTCATTGCGCGCGATGAGTCGGGCGTTTTTTCCATGGTCATCAAAGCTACGCGTCGTTATCGATAAGGCATCAAAACGATTCAATCGTGCTGTATGCGCGCCGAATGCGCTGCCGATTTTCTGAAACCTTTCCTCGCAACCTGTGTCCAAACAAACAGATAACGGAGCGAGCAGACGCGAAGTTACCTCTGTATGCAGGCTTTTTATTTATCACAAGGAGGATTCCAGCATGAACAGGATTACGCGCAGTTTGCAAACCGTACTTGTTGCCGGTGCGTTTGGCGCATGCCTCCTCTGCCTATCCCAACCGGCTCTGGCCGGAGGCGCACAGACGCAGGCGGAGAATACCGCTGCCCAGAAGGTAGCGTCTCGGCTTGGCGGGAAGCAGTATAAGAACGTCAAGGTCAGTGTAGAGAACGGCATTGCCACTCTTGGCGGTACGGTCGATCTTTACGAGTACAAGGCTGACGCGGAAAAGCGTGCCGACCACACCAAGGGCATCACGGCAGTACGCAATCAGATCGAGGTGGCTGGCCCGTCAGTGGCCGACAACGAACTGCGTGCCAAGCTGGCCGAAGAACTTACCTACGATCGCGTTGGTTTCGGACACGTATTTGATGCGCTTACGGTTGCTGTCCACGATGGAGTTGTGACTGTGGGCGGTCACTCACATAACTACTTTGACCGTGACTCCGCACTAGCGCTCGTATCCACCACACCCGGCGTCAAAGACGTTATCGACGACATTCAGGTTGATCCCGTCTCAACCATGGACGAGCAGATTCGCTTTGCTGTTGCGCGCGCTGTTTACGGTTATCCCACGCTCAACAAGTATGCGCTCAACCCGGCAAAGCCGATTCGTATCTCCGTGCAGAATGGCCACGTCACGCTCTACGGGGTGGTTGACTCCAAGGCAGACAGCGACACAGCGTATCTCCGCGCTGACAGCGTTCCCGGCGTCTTTAGCGTGAAGAACGAATTGCAGATCGCCAACCAGCCCGCAGGGCAGGAAAAGTAAACACTCAAGCGACAGATCTTATGCAGAACAGGCCCAGTACGGGCCTGTTCTGCTGATCCGCGCACCGCTTGACCAGTTATCCTGATCTTGTCATGTCCAATCTTCGCGACTTCTCTGGTAAGTGGGCACTCGTCACCGGGGCCAGTGCAGGCATTGGTGCTGAACTCGCGCGCCAACTGGCTGCCTGCGGCGCCAAACTCATCCTCACTGCGCGCCGTGTGGATCGTCTGGAGGCTCTGGCTGCGGAACTGACAGCCAGTGGCGCAGAGGTACGCGTGGTTGCAGCCGATCTCAACGATCACGCCGCCCCGCAGCAGATTTATGACGCGACCGAAGGTGCCGGTATTCCTGTGGAGATCCTCGTCAACAATGCAGGCCTGGGGCAGTTCGGCAGCTTTCATCGTTGCGCGCTCGAGCAGGAACTGAGCCAGGTGCGCGTCAACTGCGAGGCTGTAGTCCATCTCTCGCGGCTCTTTGTTCCCCGGATGGTGGAGCGCCGACGCGGGTGGGTGCTCGTTGTGGCCTCTACGGCCAGCTTTCAGCCCATTCCGTATCTTTCCACATATGCGGCGACTAAAGTCTTTGATCGCTTCTTTGCTCAAGGGCTTGCCGCGGAGGTTGCACCCTTCGGCATCAAGGTCACGGCGCTTTGCCCTGGCCCTACGGAGAGCGAGTTTTTTGAGGTTGCTGGCGCCAGTGTCTTCCGCGCACGCGGCGTTCAGGCGACAGACGATGTGGTGCGTCAGGCGCTCGCCGCTCTGGCTCTGGGCAAGCTCACAATCCTGCCCGGCGCTTCCGGGCGCATTACGTCATTTCTGGTGCGCTTTCTGCCCGTTGGCCTGATTACATATTTTGTGGCCAGAGCCGCCCGGCCCTATGCAGAACGCAGCGGCGCAGACTCCAGCAATTCCCGCTAGTCTGCAAACAGAAAAGGCCCCGTTTGGAGCCTTTTCATTGATCTGCTGAGTAGCTGCCTTAGAAGTATTTCTTCAGCTTCAGAATCTGTCGCTCGAAGCCATACCACAGCACCGTGGCCACCACGGTGGACATGGCTAGCCGGAAGCCGACTACGGCCAGGTTTCCAGCAGTTCCATACGCGTTCATCCGCGCGTCAAACCAGCCGAAGAAGATAAAGACTGAAATGTGCGTCATGTAGAGCCCGTAGCTTATGCGCCCATAGTAAGCCAGCGGGCCGCGCCGCAGCACCGCGCAGAGCGGGTTTCTGGCGCCGGTTGTGACAATCAGCGTCAGGATGATTCCGGTGAATCCCACGGCTAATGCAGAGTCCAGCATGGCTCCCGGGACCAGTTGCGTTGTACCCAAGCCGAGTACTGTGCCACCGAGCCCAAGTGCCAGCCATACTCTGCGGCTCCAGCGCAGTGTGTACATGCCCAGCGCCAGGAGACTGCCCCATGCTAGTCCGTCCAAGTGGATCAGCGTAAAGGTAGGCGTCATCCAGTGCAGGTTGGCATGGCGCAGCACAGGTGAAGCCACCAGAGCTACTGCCAGCAGAGTAGCTAGTATCCAGGGGCGGCGCAACCGGTGCACTACTGGCGCCCACACAAAGTAGTACTGCTCTTCGATGGCCACGGCCCATGTGGGGCCGATGGCTGGCGGCAGCGTCAAGTGAAACAGGTTTTGCGCAAAGAAGATATAGGCCAGCCAGGGTGCTGTCTTTACCGCCTCCCACACGGGCGGACCAATGAACCAGGGTGCGTTCAGATAGACCACGATCAGCACCAGTGCATACACCGGCCAGATGCGCAGCGCGCGCCGGGCGTGGAAGTTGTGCATCGCCCGCGGCTGGTCGCGCGTCCCCAGCAGGATGGCGGTGATCAGAAAGCCGCTCAAGATGAAGAAGAGAATTACACCGGACCAGCCCCACAGGCTGGCCCCGTAAAGCCATGTGCCCTGAAGCCGCGGATGGCAGTGATACAGCACCACCCATAGAATGGCCAGTCCGCGCACGCCGTCGAGTTCTGGTAGATAGTTGGGAAGCCACGTAGGACGTTGCATAGGCAGGTTGCTGTGCGTACTCTCCCGTAAAACTGCTTCAACCAGCCTCTGTCACAACCCGTCCTCAATGCAAGTGGAAAGGAGCAAAAACAGAAGGCGCGCCCGGGTGTCGCCAACACACCCGCACGCGCCTTCTTTATGATCCATGCTTGCCGTTTTTCGCTACTATCCCGCTGCCAACTGCTTGGCGCGTTCCGTAGCGCGCATGACTGCCTTGATCAGTGTGACGCGCAGGCCGCCCTCTTCCAGTTCCAGGATGCCGTCGATGGTGCATCCTGCCGGGGTGGTCACGGCGTCCTTAAGCAGTGCTGGATGGTAGCCCGTTTCCAGTACCATCTTTGACGCGCCAAAGGCAGTCTGTGCGGCCAGTTGCGTGGCTACGTCACGGGGTAGACCCACCTTTACGCCGGCCTCTGCCAACGCTTCAATGATGATGTAAATGTACGCCGGTCCGGAGCCGGAGAGCCCGGTTACCGCATCCATGTGTTTTTCGTCCACTACCACGGTGCGGCCTACGGTCTCGAACATCCGCTCCGCCAGTTCCATTTGAGCGGCAGAGACAAACCGACCGCGGCATAGAGCGGTGACGCCCGCGCCCAGAGCTGAGGGCGTATTGGGCATGGCCCGTACCACGGCGACCTCCATCCCCGCGGCCTCTTCAATGGCCGTGGTCTTCACCGACGCGGCGAAGGATACCAGCATCTTCTCTTTGCTCAGGGCAGGCTGGATCTGCTTCATCAGGTCCGGCACCTGAAATGGCTTCACGCCGATCAGGATGAGGTCGGCCTGGCGAGCTGCCTCCAGGTTGTCGATGCCTACATCCACGCCCCACTGGGTGCTTAGCGCGACGGCCCGCTCGGCATGCGCCACAGTAGCGTGTATCTGGGCGGGGGCAAACAGGTTTTGCTTCAAAAACGCCTGCAGCAGGATGCCACCCATTTTGCCTGCACCAAGCACAGCCACCCGCACGTGCGGCAACTGCGCGGGTACTTCCACCGGTTCGACGGCGATCTCCGTCATATTCCCTCTTTTTCGTTGGCTTGGGATGAAATTTACGACCTTTTATAAGAATACGCGCACCATGCGGGGGAGGCTATCCGTACGGATTACTCAGGAGAGGTTTACACCGCAAAAGAAACGCCCCGGATCTCACTTTTGAGAGCCAGGGCGTCTGCATCGCTGCTCGGAATGTCGTCCGATCTGCTTACTGCGGCTTACTCAGCAGTGCTTCCTTGGCCAGATACTCCTTCAGCGCCTGGTCCATGTTGCTCACGCGGTCGCTTGGCGCCCAGGCACCATTCCACACGATGTATCCTCCGGGCATGATCAGGAGCTTGATCCCGCTGGCCACGGCATCGGAAGCGGTCATGATCCACGCGTTGTACTCGTGGATATACAACGGCGCGTCGGCATTGCCAGCCATCGGGCTGCGCACGTCTTCCACGTGCTGGCCCATGTGCAGAATCGCCAGCAATTGCGCCTGGCCCTCGAGCCTGTCGAGGTTGAAGACGCAGTTGTACATCACTCCATCCGGCGACTCGTTCTTGTTTTGCCCTGCGTCTTTCGGTTCCTCATTCGTTGCCGCGTAGATAATGCTTACGCCGTTGTGCTCGCCGCGCTTACCGAAGGCATCCACATCCTTTTCAGCCTGAGTACCGGCTGGGCTGCCAGCCAGCCGGGCGATCGACTTGCGTGCCGCATCCAGCGGGTCATAGAGTTCACCGGTTCCCTTGAACGTAGTGGTCTCGCCGCTACTGAGTGCATCTGCCTTCGAGTAGTCAATATCCTTGGCGGTCACATCGGTCACGGATTGGAGCACCAGCCGAGCCGGGTAGGCATTCATGTTGCCAAAGCCGCCCAGCCCGATGATCTTGCCTGTCGCATCGCGTTTGATGGCTGCATCCGCTACGCCATCCAGCCGCCCCACCAGCGTCGCTGTTACCTCAGAGCGTACGCAGCCCAGGCACATTCCCGAACCCTTGTGGTGGGTCTGCGCCAGCGCCGAGTCAAACTGCTTGAAAGCCTTGTCCTTTTCGAGCTTTACCGGCGTGCGGGTTGTGGCGGCGAATGTCCCGCTGAAATTCTTAGCAGGCTGCAACTCCAGCACCGCATCCGGGCCCGCCTTGGCTTTTGATCCAGCCGGATAGTCCAGCCAGATGCCGTCTACGGGTTGTCCGCAGTCTTCACCGCGCAGGATGAACTGGTCAAATCCGGCCCGCACGGTGGCCTTGATCCGCACCATCTTTCCATCGAATGACTTGGGATTCTTCAGCACGGCGCATACCGTCGTATCCACCACCTGCGCCTGCGCACCGATTGCGCACGCGCACAAGAACATTGCCAGAATGATCAAACGCTTCATATAAAACCTCTTCAGCCGCCGCGCTCAACGCGGAGGCTGCAAATTGATACGGCTCAACGATTCCTTTGAGGAACGGATAAGGATACCACGCATCCTGCTGCCGCCTCCCATGCATTGTCAGCCGGATCCTAAGTGCCTCATCGCCTCGTTCCCTTGTGCCCTGTTTCTCGCGCTAGACTCGATACAGGCGCGATGCTTCGCGTTGAGGAACTACTCCGGTGCAAAGAATCCCCCTGTCTGTTGTTGCAGCTGCGTTGTTCTCCGCGCTGCTGGCCGTGCCTTCCTACGCCGCCAAGGTGCAGCATCTACCGCTGGCGACCGGTCCAGAGCAGCCCATGTCTCTGGCCGACAGGCGCGCCGCACTCAACGCTGTTTTCAAGGACTACTGGCAGGACTACCTCAAGACCAATCCCGAGTTTGCCTCGACCATCGGCGACAAGCGCTACAACGACCAGATCACCGACTACTCCGTAAGCGCCTTCAATAACTGGCTGGCGCGCGAGCAGGACTACCTGATGCGTCTGGCTGCGATTGATCCCGCCGGTTTTACCGACCAGGAGAAGCTGAGCCAGAATCTGCTGGAGCAGCAGTTCGTGGACGATGAGGAGGCCAGCGAGTTCAAGGAGTGGGAGATGCCAGTCACCCAGCTGGGCGGCGTGCAGACCACGTATCTCGATCTGGCGCCGCAGCTCAACTTTGCCACAGTGAAGGACTACGATGACTGGATTGCCCGGCTGCACGCCATTCCGCACGCCTTCGACCAGGTGACGAATAACATGGCGCTGGGCATGCAGGACCAGCGCACGCCTCCGCGCCTGCTGATGGAGGAAGTGCTTAAGCAGGTGCAGGGCATCGCCGCAGAGAAGCCGGAGGACTCTCCTCTGGCTCTGCCGCTCAAGCAGTTTCCAGCGTCCGTTTCTGCGGCTGAGCAGCAGCGCATCAAAACCGAGATGCTGGCAGTGATTGCCAAGCAGGTGTTGCCGGCCTACCAGCGCTTCGGCATGTTCCTGGAGCGCAGCTATATTCCTGCCTGTCGCACGGCGGTAGGCATCAATGCGTTATCAGATGGAGCAGGGTACTACCAACTTCTGGTGCGCCGCTATACGACGACGAAGCTTACGCCCGCGCAGATTCACCAGATGGGTCTGGACGAAGTGAAGAAGGACGAGGCGCAGATGCTGGTGATTGCTCAGCGGCTTGGCTTCAAGGATCTGGCTACCTTCCGCGCCAGCCTGCAGACCAACCCCAAGCTGCACGTGGAAACGGCAGATCAGATGCTCAATCTTTTTCGCAGCTATCTGACGCCCATGGAGGCCAAGCTGCCGGAGCTGTTTGGCCGACTGCCCAAAGCGAAGTTTGAAGTATTACCTGTGCCAACATACATGGCAGCCACTGCGCCGCCTGCCTTCTACGAGCAGGGCTCGCCAGATGGCAGCCGGCCGGGACGTCTGTTCATCAACACCTACAAGCCAGCCGCGCAGAATACAGCGCCGCTGGAGGCCATCGCCTATCACGAGGGCGTCCCCGGGCATCATCTGCAGATCTCGATTGCGCAGGAGCTTACCGATATTCCAGAGTTCAGAAAGTATGCGCAATACACTGCTTTTATTGAAGGCTGGGGACTCTACGCCGAGCAGTTGGGAAAGGATGTGGGCTTCTACAAGGATCCTTACTCTGACTACGGCCGGCTGGAGAGCGACCTGTGGCGGGCGGTGCGGTTGGTAGTGGATACAGGCCTGCACTCCGAGGGGTGGACACGCGAGCAGGCCGTGGCTTACTGCAAGGCTCATTCGGCAATGAGCGACGTGATGATCAACTCTGAGGTGAACCGGTATATTGCTGATCCCGGGCAGGCGCTTGCCTACAAGGTGGGCCAATTGAAGATTCTTGAACTGCGAGCTCGCGCACAGAAGGAACTGGGCAGCCAGTTCAGCATGAAGGCATTTCATGACGAGGTGCTAGACTCCGGCGCCCTGCCGCTGGACGTGCTTGAGACACGCTTAAATGCCTGGATTGCAGCGCAAAAGCAGGGAAAGAAGGAATAGGGAATAAGAGCCAGGTGATTTGATGCTTAATCTTTGTGTACCGCGTCTCCCCGGAGGTGACACAGGGACGGAGATTGTTTCGTCCGATGAAGCAAGTCATCTGCGGACGCGCATGACTTGGAGTGGTGCGGCCATCTCAGACGCTCGAGCATCCGCTGGCGCCGGAGAATTGGACTTAAGCCAGCGAATCTGAGGGGACTTCGCCGATCAGATTCGCTGCATCGACTCGACACCAGACTGCTTTACAGAGACTGCGGACTTCAGGCGACAATTGTGCGCAGTTGGTCGATCTGCGCACCGATGCCGGGGCCTTTGGCAAAGCCATAGTCGTGGTACAGGGTGGAACACATGGGATCCGAGGCTTCGAGCTGCCTCCAGTCCGCCCAGAGTTGGTCATAGGCTTTGAGAGCAGCCCGAATGCGCGCCTTGTCATATTTTCCGGAGCGCTCGCCAACCATGCCCAGCATCAGCGCAGTCCAAGCCTCGGCGACGATGGCATGTTTGAATCGTCCGTAGATACAACTGGTGACTACGAAGTCAGAGGTGGCCTTATCCCGGAAGCGGATGGGCCGGGCGAGTTCTTCCATCTGGCTCCATAGCGCTACGCTGCTGCGCTTTTCGGCAATGCTGGCTTCTTCCAACCCCTTGTTGGCGAAGTCTGTCAGGTCCAGATGTCCCATCTTGTCGTCGCGATTCCACCAGAGATCGATGTGTGCGCCGAGTGTGGTGCATTGGCCACGGAGCACCGCCTGCGAAGATAGGAGGCATATTTGTCGCAGGCGGGTGGCGTCCTCGATATTCAGGCCAAGTGAGCGGGCATAGGCTGCGAAGATTTCTGGCTCGGTGCGCGAAGTGTCCCGGGCATATTCGTGCATGACATAGGTATTCATCTCTGGCCAGAACTGGTTCTTGATTGTGGGTCCATCCCAGCCGCCGCCCAATGACCAGGTCCACAGGCCGGCATAGAGCGGATGATTGACTACATCACGCAACCCGCGCGGAGCGGTGGGATACATGAGCCACTCGTACTCCTCCCAGCCGTCAATGACGCCCTTGCCGATGTAGAACGGATAAGC